>DAOTWP010000090.1:0-19547 GCA_034435675.1 Anaerolineae bacterium | reverse complement strand
CCTGCTTTGCAAAGGCTAAGTGCAACCACAGAAATCTAGCGGGATTATTTTCCGTAGGGGCAGGTCTGAGACCTGCCCCTACATCCGACATTTTCAATTTGGTTGTACTAGCCGCAAATCCAATGGCTGAGCCGTTAGGGTACATTCGGATTTCGGGGCAAATGCCCACAGTGCCAGCAAAGCGAACCACAAAGGCACAGAGGGCAGGGAGCAGTTTGCATCTATCCCTCTGTGTGCTCTGTGGTTTTGAATGCCGTGCGACGCCGCCGTCATTTCCGAATACACCCACACCGGGTGCGCGGCTGGTATACGGGGCAGATTAACGTTAGAATCGCCCACACACAATCGCGCGTACCATTTGCCACCGCGAATTCGACCTCATCCACAAGGACACCGCCATGACCACGACAACCCGTGCCAATGCACCCCGCACTCGCCTGCTTGAAGCGATTGTCCGCTGGGCAGCAGCACGCGATGACCTGCGCGCCGTGCAGCTTGTCGGCTCGCTGGCGCGCGGCACTGGCGCGTCTGATACCCTGTCGGATGTTGATCTGGTGCTGTGGAGCAGCGCGCTGCCCGACTGCCACACGCTGACAGCAGACGATTTCAGCAGCATCGGGCAGGTGTGGCTGTGTCTGCCGGATGCATGGATGGACGGCGGAATTGAATATTACCTGCTGGTGGACGACGGATTAAAAGCCGATCTTGCCTTTGGCGCGGTGGACACACTGCGGGCGCTGGCGGCACAGGGACGCCTGTACGACTTCATGCAGCGGGGGACGCGCACACTGCTCGATAAGGACGGTCTGCTTGCCGCCCTGCCACCCACGCCGGTCACCCTGCCGCTGCCCCCTGCGCCGGATGCCCGGCAGTTCCGCGACTGCTGCGAGCGTTTCTGGCTCAGCGTCTTCGCGCAGGCGAAAACAATCGCGCGGGGCGACCTGTGGAGCGTTAAGCACCGTGACCGGGCAGTCAAGGATGCGCTGCTGCAAGTGCTGCAATGGCATGCGGCGCTGCGCGGGGCAGACTCGTGGTACAGCGGGCGGCACATGCCGCAGTGGACCGACGCCGGCACCTGGGCGCAGGTGCAGCAGGTCTATGCCCACTTTGACGCGGCAGACAGCGCGCGGGCGCTGTGGGCGGGCGTGGCGCTGTTCCGGCGGCTGGCAAACGCTATCGCCGGGCACTATGGCTTGACCACGTACCCGGCGGATGTAGACCGGCTGGTGTCCGGCTGGGCTGCGCGCATGCTGGCAGAAGTGGGCACAGCACCGCCTGAATAACCTGCCGGCGACTGACAGCTGGCAATCCCCCGAAAACCCTGGAATATCCGCCGCAGCGTAGGCACAAGTCGGTTGAACAAGCGGATTATGCGCTTGAAGGAGTAAATACGGCGTACAAGGGCGGACTAAAGGCGCATGGATAGGCGTTGAGGATTGCCCGGTTCAGCCTGCGCCTGTATGTCCGCCCAAAGCATCAACCCCCGGCTTATTTTGTTAACCCGCATCATCCCCCTGCCCGGCAGGTATTGAAACCCTGTTGTGAGTCAGCAGGGGCGCTTGGTTACGCCTCAGCCAGCGTCTCAGCCAGCGTCTCAGCCAGTCACTTCGATCAGCAGCTCAAAGTCGCCGGGCTGCCCTGTGCCGTTGTTGATGCGCAGCAGGTAAATGCCTGTCGCCGGCAGGCGCAGTTCATAGGTGACGGTGCCGGGCTGCGTGCTGTAAACGCTCAACAGCGCACTGCCGCCGCCGCCACCGCCGCCCACGCCGCCGCCGGTTGCAAAGGGCGGCTGCAAGTTAAAACCGGGGGCGTAGCTGTCGCTGGCGCTGCGCAGCGTTATGCGCACCTGCTGCCCTTCGCTGCCCTGATAGCGATAGACACGCTCGAAGGTAGTTTCATCCCCCACGTTATCGAGCAGCGGCGTCCCGGCTGCCAGTTCCGGCACCCGCGATGCACCAATCAGCAGCGTAAAGCTGGCGTCGGTCAGCACTTGCTCAGGCTCGATCCAGCGGCGCACCACCACCGTGTACTGCCCCGTCTCCGGCAGTTGCAGCGGATCGTTCACCAGCGTGTTGTTTTCGACATATTGGGTATTGCTGCCATAAAAGCCGAAGCCCCGTGGGTTCAACAGCAGCACTTCAATCCCCTGCGTGCCTGTATGACTCGCTTCCAGACGCAGCAGGTCGCCCGCATTTGCCGTAAACTGGTACGCAACCACCGGCGTGGCATCGCTCAGGGTGCCGCTCAGGGCGCTTTCCAGCGTCAACGGCTGCACCGGGACACTCGCCAGCGTCAGCACTGCCTGCGCATTCGCCGGGACGTTAAACAGGGACTGGCGCACAATGAAGCGCACCTCAACCCCGGCAAACAGCGGGAACGGGGCGCTGGCGTTGTAGCCGGGCGGAATCTGCGGGTTATTGTCCACCAGATAATTCAGATAACCCTCCGGCGTGCGCTGAAGCACCCCGATTCCGCTATCACCACTGACCCCCGTCAGCGTCAGATAGACCAGTTCATTGCCTGCTGGCGTGTAGCTGAAGAACTGATACGGCTGTCCACCGCTGACGCTGATTTGCAGCGGTTGGTTGAGCACCAGCGGCTGCACCTGCGCGCGATCCACAACGAGTTCATAGCTGCCTTCGCTGCCGAACTCGCTGTCCCCGCAGCAGCGCGTCGCCACCACCGTGTAGACGCCGCTGGCAGGCAGTGTCACCGGACCGAGCAGCGCATTCAGGTTGCCGCCGCCGTCATCGTCAAACGCTAACTGGCTGCCATCCGGGTTGAGCAAGTTAAGGTAGCTGTCCAGCCCTTCGACGGTTTTGCTCATGCGAATATAGATTGTATCGCCAGCAGTCCCGTTAAGGCTGTAGGACACGCGCGGCGCAGCATTGCTGATCTGCCCGCTGACGATCTGCCCATATTGCAGGCTGCCGCCGTCCTGTGCCAGCGCGGGCACAGCAGCGACTGCCAGCAGCAGGGCGATCAACAGCAGAATGCGAGAAGTACGCAGCATGTAATCTTCCTCCTGTGTAATGATGAGCCTGCTGAGCGACGGCACTACGCCGCCCGGTCTTGCAGCATGCTCAGCAGATAATCGTAATCCTAATTGAGATTTTGAAAATGGGCGACTGCCCTATGGTAAGGGCACGGGTGGTATGCGGTGGGTGTGCCGCAGCATGCCCCTGCAAAAACCGCTGTGTTCCGCCGTGCCGCAGTGGTGAATTTTCTTTGCGCCTTTGCGTCTTCGTGGTTACATTTTTTTGCCGGATGAGACCCACGTTGCTTTCTGTGCGGCTTTGCGGTTCAATGATCGGGGGCGGCTGGCAAACCGCCCCAACAACTCAGCGCCCATAACCAGACTCAGGATGGAGGCAGCAAAAACTGATGACACAAGCCCCCTCGGACGCACGCAACAGCAGCGCCCCCGCCAGCGCCACAGCGCCACAACCAGATGCCCGCACGCGCACCTACCAGTGGGAAGACCCAATGGCTGGCGCAGCACAGGCGTTACAGATGGATGGACTGGACTATATTCAGGCGATCTTTGACGGCAGGCTGCCCGCGCCACCGATTGCCCAGACGCTTGGGTATCGCGGCGTGGAGGCAAGTTATGGGCGCGCCGTCTTTGAGGTCGAACCCGCCGAATACCATTACAACCCGATTGGCGTCGTGCATGGCGGGCTGGCGGCAACCCTGCTCGATTCCGCGCTGGGGGTGGCGGTGCATACCACCATCAAACAGGGCATGGCGTATACTACCGTCGAACTGCACATCAATTACGTGCGCCCGCTGACCCGCACCACCGGCACGGTCCGCGCCGAGGCGAACATCATCCACAGCGGGCGGCAGATCGCCACTGCCGAGGGCAAACTGGTGGATGCCAATGGTAAACTCTACGCACATGGCACAACCACCTGCCTGGTATTCCCAATCGACAGCGGCAGGTAAACCGGCAGTTCAAACCGCCACACAGGGGACATGGCACAAGCACCGGGGGCGTCTGCGCAGCAGCAAAGGAGCAGACCGCCCCGGCAGCATCGTCATTAACGCTGTTAAGCGCGTTCGCCCAACCGGCGTTCGGTGCCGGTCAGCAGGCGTCCGATATTCTCGCGGAAGCGGTACACAATCAGCACAAACACCGCCAGCGCATACCAGGCGAACACCGGGTCAATCAGATGCTGCGAAACCAGCACCATCAGCCACAGCGTTACAGTGGTAAACACTGCCAGCGCCGCCAGCGAGACATAGCGCGTCGTCAGGATAATCACCGCCGCCATGACGCTGGTGACCAGAATCATGTACAACGGCGCGATCAGCAGCAGGGTGCCATAGGCAGTAGACGCGCCTTTGCCACCCCGCAGCGACCCGGTGGGCGCCAGGGCGAAGATGGACCAGTTGTGCCCGACGATGGCGACAATCGCGCCTACCGCCGTTGCGACCGACACCGCATCCGGCAGCAGCAGCCGCGCCATAAGAATTGCCAGCACGCCTTTGGCGCCGTCGAGAATCAGCACCAGCACGCCCCAGTGGATGCCCAGCGCGCGGGATACGTTGGTCGCGCCCATGTTGCCGCTGCCCACTTCAAAAATGTTGACCCCATTCACACGCGCAACCAGATACGCCGTGGGTACTGCGCCCAGCAGATAGCCGCCGCAGATCATTACCGTTAATCGAAACAGATCATCCATGTGCTTTCCGAATATTGCCCTCCTTGCCCAGTTCAGTAGGATTAGCCGGATTCAGGGCGGGGGAGCGGTGAACGCACCCCGCCCATAGCTGCCCCTCAAGCCTGCAACATTAAATCTATTTTATGACAGAAACACGAAATATAACCCAAATTTAACATGAACGCTACGACACAGGGGCAGGCGGGAGGAGAGGATCGGATTAGTGAAAATTTTCCCGATATGCGTGCGCGCAGGGCAGCCGCACGGCAGCCGCACGGTATCCTGCATTGTCCTGCCTTGCGACTATGTTACAATGGGCGGGCTGTTGGTCGCTGTGTAACGGGTGAATGTTTGCTGTGTCTTCAGGCACAGATATTGCAGGAATCTATCCGCAACGTCATCCAGCCGGGCAAGCAGCGCGATATGCCCTGCCTTGCCCCTACAGCAAGTTCCGATTCTTTCGGATAGATACCAGGTCACTGCCACTGATGAAACGACTGTTTGCTGCTCTGCTCGTCCTTATCCTGCCGCTGCTGCTGCTGGCACGCCCGCTGGCACTGCCGCTTAGCGCGCAGGACGAAAGCACCGACCTGCTCACGCGCATCAACAACCTGCGTGCCTCGCTGGGGCTGTCTGCCTACGCGCTCAACGGGGCGCTGGGTGCGGCGGCGTCCGATCAGGCGCAGTGGATGCTCAGCACGGGAAATGTCAGCCACAGCCGCCCGGACGGCTCTAACCCGCGTTCGCGCGCGGCGGCATTCGGCTACTCATCCGACTGGGTCAGCGAAAACATCTACATGGGCACCAACGCCACCGTAGACGCCGCGTGGAATTTCTGGATCAATTCGGCAGTGCATTATGCCGGGCTGACCAGCCGCAATTACAGCGAAATCGGTATCGGCATTGCGCACGGCGAAAACGGCGCTGCTTATGTGCTGGTCTTTGGCAATCCCGGCGGCAGTTGGGATCCTCCGGCATCCTCCGCCAGCGGCAGCGCTGGCGCTGGCGGCGGCGCAGCACAGGTACAGCGTTCCGGACCGCCGCCCTACGTGCTGGGGCAGGACGTGCACGGCAACATCATGCACAGCATCCAGCCGGGCGACACTCCCGGCGGTATCGCGCTGCTTTACGGCTACACCTGGGAAGCAGTGCCCACACTGATGGCGCTTAACGGGCAGACCGACAACCGTTCGCTGGAGATTGGCGCGGTGTTCCTTGTGCCGCCACGCGACGGCACCTGGACGCCCACCCCCACGCCGGAAGGCACACCGTATTATACGCCTACGCCCGCGCCTGCCAGCCCCACCGGACAGGACAGTGCCGGACAGGACAGTGCCGGACAGGACAGTGCCGCAGAGACAAGCGAACAGCCAACAATCGTGCAGCCAACAATCGTGCAGCCAACACTGACGCCAACCCTCAGCCCGACACCGCCCGAATCCCCGCGCATCGCTACCGTTGGTTATAACCCGGCGGCGGGCGCTGC
Source organism: Anaerolineae bacterium (assembly GCA_034435675.1). Taxonomy (GTDB): domain Bacteria; phylum Chloroflexota; class Anaerolineae; order Aggregatilineales; family Phototrophicaceae; genus DAOTWP01. The sequence continues at coordinate 13,394 of DAOTWP010000090.1, read as the reverse complement.
GGTCAGCGTCAACAGCGGCACCGCAGTTCCCGGCGTGCAGGTCATCGCTGCCGCGACATTTACGCCCCTGCCCGGTTCCCCGACACCTGCGGCAGTCGCCATGCTGGCAGAACCCTACAGCGCCGACGCAAACGCCCCCAGCGCCGCGCCGCCCGGTGCATCTGGCACACATCCGCTGCTGGTGGCGGTGATTGTCCTGCAAGCGGGGATCGTGCTTGCCGCCGGGGCAGAATTTTTCCGGCGCGCACGGCGTGAGCGCAGCGGGCGCTGAAGGAAACGGCTGATGCAGAACCCACCTGAACGTAACAAACCACTGCATCCGCTGCGGGCGCTGGTCGCCGCCGCCTGGCTGACCCTGCGCGGTAAAACGGTGCAGCCCCCGCCGCCGCCTTACCCGCGCCTGCAACGCTGGATTGCCACCACCGTGCAGCTTGCCGAGGCTGTGCTGCACGCGGCAGACGCAGCCGGACTGCCCGCCGCCGCCCGTCAGCAGCTTACGCTGCGCATCGAAGGGCGCGCGCTCAAATTCGAGACGGCGCTGCAAACCGTGCTGCATCACGCCCGGCAGGAATACCCCTACCTGCTGCGCAACCTGACCGAACACAGCCTGACCGCGATTTATGCCAGCAACCTGAACGACCGCTACTATATCGCGCAGTTCCGCGACTCCGCGCTGCTGACCGACGCGGCAGTGCAGGCGGCGCTGGGGGCGCTGGGCGCACATCTGGACGCAATTCCGCCCAGCACGACGCTGGAAGCGGATGCGGCGGACGACTGACCGCGCGAAATTGGTCTGGTAGCCCGCTAGACCACGCCGCATCGGTCTGCCTATACTGAGACAGTGCTTCGGCGGCACACTGCTGGTTGCGCCCGCCGGAACACCCTTGCCGCCAGCCAGATGAGGAGCCATGCCGATGACCCCCGAAGAACGCCTTGACTGTATCGCCCGCATTCGCGCACTGCCGCAGCAGGTCGCCGCGCTGCTGGACGGGCTGAGCGCCGACCAGCTCACCGCCCGCCCGCTGCCCGGCGAATGGAGTATCGCGCAGAATGTGCATCACCTTGCCGATTCGCACCTGAACAGCTACATCCGCCTCAAGCTGATTCTGGCGGAAGAACAGCCGACGCTGAAGCCGTATGACCAGGAAGTGTGGGCAGAAATGCCCGATGCCACGCCCGCCGATGTCAGCGCATCGCTGGAACTGCTGCGCGGGCTGCACACGCGCTGGACGGGATTGTTCGAAGTGTTGACCGCCGACCAGTGGACGCGCACGGGGCTGCATCCTGAAGTGGGCGTAATCACACCAGAAGACCTGGTCAGAACCTATGCCGAGCATGGCGCCGCGCATCTCGACCAGATCCAGCGCACCCGTGCCGCGCTGGGCTGAAGCCGCCTGAGCCATGCTGCCCTTTGCCCGTTTGCTGCTGCGTGCTGCCGCCGCGCTGACCGCCCTGAGCCTGCTGTGCAGCACCCTGGCGACGCTTGCCGGGCGTGTGCTGCGGGCAGGCGCGCCGGAAATCGCCTTCATTCGCGATACGCACCAGCGGGCGCTGCCCTACCCCTCCGGCGATCTGCTGCTGCTGGATGTTGAGCGCGGGCTGACCCATCCGCTTGTGCGCGGCATGCTGGTCACGCATTTCGCCTGGTCGCCGGATGGCGCACGGCTGGCATTTGTCTCGGAACGCAGCAGCGCGCAGATTTATGTGATTAACGCGCTCGGCGGTGAACGCCAGCGCATCACCACCGACGAACTGCCCGGTCATGGCATGGCGTGGTCGCCGGACGGCACGCAGTTAGCATTCGTCGTCTGGTGGTTCAGCACCACGGATCTGTACCTGGTGCGCGCCGATGGCAGCGACCTGCGCCGCCTGACGCGCAACACGATCAACGACACCCTGCCGCGCTGGTCGCCGGATGGCACGCAGCTTGCCTTTTTGTCGGATCGTGAAGGCAACCTGGAACTGTACCTGTATGATCTGGGCAGCACAGCGCTGCGCCGCCTGACACGCAGCCGCAGCCCGGAACGTGACTATGTGTGGTCGCCCGATGGCAGCCAGCTTGTCGTGGTGACCTATGCCAGCAGCGGCGCGCCGAGCATGTCGCTGGTCAACAGCGGCAGCGCTGACCCTGCCCCAACGCTGCTGACGCAGGACGGCGGCTTCGACTTCGCCCCGGACTGGTCGCCGGATGGTCGGCACATCGCCTTTTTGCGGCGCAATGTGGCGGGGCAGCAGCTATATGTGCTCTCTGCGCCGGTTGGCACGGATACCCCGGCATGGCGCAATCAGCGCCTCGGTTTTGCGGCGGCGTTTCAGGGCGGGCATGCCTGGTCGCCGGACGGCACGCAGTTGGCGGCAGCGGCGGCATGGCAGTATGGCGATGCGTATGATCTGTATCTGGTGGATGCCCGCAGCGGCGCATCCCGGCGGCTGACCAGCCACTCCGCACCGGAAGTCGCCCCCGCCTGGCGTCCCTGACCGCGCGGCGTCCCTGCCGCACGGCAGCGCAGCGTGGGGGCGGGTCGCCATGGGGCGGGTCGCCGTGTGCTTGCCACCCGCCCGTCCGGCAAATGCTGCTCTGGCTACCCGGCGGACTCAGTCGCTGCCGGTTCAGGCGCTGCGCCCCCGTAGGTCCAGTCGCCCCGCACAATCGCGATGCCGCCCGTGCCCGGTTCGGCATAGACCGAATTCACCGTCACCAGCAGCGCGCCGTCCAGCGTTTCGCCCAGCGCGTAGGGGAAGTTCAGCTCGCTGGCAATCGGCGTAAGCCCATCTGCCGCCACCGCGACCACACTGCCGGAATTGGGCACCCAGCCCGCGTTAGGATCAAACACTGCCAGTTGTGTCGCGTACAGCGTGCCATCTGCCGCTACCAGCACATCCACCACCGTGGTCAGCCCGGTAAAGGTGGCTTGCAGCGTGCCGTCAGGGGCATACTGCTCAATACGTGCGCCTTCGGTGGGGAACGGAAAGCCCGTCAAAAAGCCGATAAACACACTGCCATCCGCCGCCACATCCACACTGGTCGGCACAGGGTTATCGCTCCAGGTAGCGAACACCGACAGCCCCTCGCCGCGCACCCACTTCAGCACAGCATTTGCGCCGGCATCCGCGATGTAGATCGTACCGTCATCGCTTGCCGCCATCTTCACCGGGTTAGAGTCAATCGCTTCACCGTCAGGATTGTTTTCGACCTCGAAACTGTACAGATCAACAAAGGTTTTGACGCGCAGAGTCACCGCGTCTACTTCGACCAGCGCATAGCTGAACGGGTTGTTGGCAGTGCCAGGACCCGGAAGCGCGTTCTGCCCGGTCAGCAGCCACAGCGCGCCATCCGCCGCATAGACATCATGCACACCCAGCACCTCGCCGTTCGCGTTGATGCTTGGCAGCCCGTAGACAACGGTTGAGCGTGTGCCATCTGGCGCAACGGCATAGACCGCTGCCGTGCCGCCTGCCTGCGCCGCGCCAAACACCCCGTTGACGGTTACATCCCCGCCGCGCCCGGCGTCCGCCACATACAGCGTGCCGTCATCCGCAATGCACAACCCGCGCGGCGTATCGAAACCGCTTAACACCACCCGCGGGGCGGACTGTGCCTGCGCAGCACTGCCCACCCCCAGCACCAACACAACCAGCAGCCCAACTACAAACAGCTTTTTCATGGTGCAGCTCCTTCTGAATAGACCCTCTGCGCGCATCCGCGCAGCACCCTCAGTGTACGCCAGTCTGTGTGCCAGACAAACTGCCCCGGCAAGCGAAAGCTCTGCGTAATTAAGAATACGTACAATATTTGTAAGCCAGACTTGATGAGAATCGTGAACAAAGTTGTGGAAAATGCCCGAATCCGTTTGACAAGTCTTGGGTGAAAGAGTTATTGTACTGTCGGTGCATGCCACTAACTGTAAGTCCGTGTGGTTAGTGCTTGCCAATTCAAATAGTCGCACATTTAGGAGTTGTGTCGTATGTCGAGAAAGATTGCTTTGCTGGTGATTCTGGCTCTGATCGTGTCGGCGTTTGGCGTCGCGCTGGTCAGCGCTCAGGACGACATGGGCATCGTTTGCCCTGAAGGTGCTGCCGACATTGCTATCGCCGGTGGCAGCGTAGGTGCAGAGCTGGAGCAGCTTACCGGTGCTGCTGAAGAATTTATGGCTGCGTGCCCGGATGTGAGCATCACCGTTCTGGAAATGCCGGACAGCACCACTGAGCGTTTGGCGCTGTACCTCCAGTTCTGGGAAGCCCAGAGCGCCGATGTGGACGTGTTCCAGGTTGACGTGATCTGGCCCGCGATCATCGCCCCGCATGTCGTGGACATGAACGAATACTTCAGCGAAGAAGAAGTTGGCATGTACTTCCCGGATATGATTGCCGGGCAGACCGTTGAAGGGCGTCTGGTGGCGATCCCCTGGTTCTCCGATGCCGCTGGTCTGTACTACCGCACCGACCTGCTGGAGCAGTGTGGTGTGGAAGTGCCGCAGACGTGGGACGAACTGACCGTCGCCGCGCAGACCGTGCAGGACTGCGTGCGCGAAGCGACCGGCAACCAGGAATTCTGGGGCTATGTGTGGCAGGGCAACGACTACGAAGGTCTGACCTGTGACGCGCACGAATGGCTCGTTTCCGAAACTGGCGAAACCTTCATCGCCGCTGACGGCACCGTCAACGTGACCGATGAGCGCTGGGTCGCCGCGCTGGAACGCGCTGCTGGCTGGGTCGGCACGATCAGCCCCGCTGCTGTGACCACCTTCCAGGAAGAAGAGTCGCGCGCGGTGTGGCAGGCTGGCAACGCTGCCTTTATGCGCAACTGGCCCTATGCCTACAACCTCGGCAATGGTGAAGACAGCGCGATCGCCGGGCTGTTCGAATGGGTCCCGCTGCCCACCGGTGATGTCCGCAGTGCTGCATGCCTCGGTGGCTGGCAGATCGCCGTGTCGCAGTACAGCGATAACGTCGACGCCGCTGTCGCCGTCGCCAAATTCATGACCGGCTTTGACCAGCAGGTGATGCGCGCGCTGAGCGCCCAGGGCAACCCGCCCACCATCCCCGCTGTTTACGAAGACGCCACCATCCAGGAAGACCCGCTGATGGTTCGCCTTGGCCCGATCCTCGGCACGGCATATGCGCGTCCGTCGGTCGCCACGGGTGCCGCCTATAACGAAGCTTCCGCGATCTTCTCCGGCGGCGTGCACTCGGTGCTGACCGGTCAGGCAACCGCTGCTGATGCTATGGCGGATCTGCAGATCGAACTCGAAGACTTCATAGCTGACCTGATGGCTGGCAGCTAAAGCCCAGAGACTGTAATGGATGCAGGTGAACGCGCCTGCATCCGCAACCTGTGCGGAGGGGTGCGAAGTTCGCGCCCCTCTTTTGCAAATAGATCATGTGCTGTGGGAGTGCGTTCGTGACCTGGTGCTATGCCCTGTGTGCCCCGCAGTTCTGCGCTGTACACATTGCGCCGTTTTCTGTGCCACACCGCACCCCACGCCATACCTTTATAAGGATGGATGCTTATGCAAGCTACCCCGAACCAGCAAGACCCCCGGCGCGGCACGTGGGTCGGACGCTTAATCAGTCTGTTGTTTATTCTACTCGGTCTGGGCGCGCTGTTGTTTTTGATTGAACGCATCTTCAGCACCGAAGCGGTCGTCGCGGCGCTGCTGCCCTTTTTGGATAACTTCGGCATTATTCTGCCGATCCTGCTGATCTTCCTCGGGTATTATGCCATCCGGCTGGGTCTGCGGCTGCGCACGGGAGATCTGATGGGGGCGACGTGGGCGCGCCAAATCCTGTTCTGGCTGATGACCGGCTTGATTGTGCTGACGATTGTGCTGGTGGTGGATGCCGCATTTAACGCCAAGCCGGTTGACGACTGGCTGCCGCTATCGGTGGTTGTTGCGCTGGCGGCGGTGGTGTTTGCCGGGGCGTGGTGGTGGCTGGGCAAGAATCTCCATCTGTTTCACGGGGTGGAAACGCTCAGCTCACGCGAGGCGCGCCTGGCATGGAACCTGCTGCTGCCCACGCTGGCAGTGCTGATCGTGCTGGCGGCACGCCCGCTGGAACGCACGTTTATCAACAGCCTAACGGACCGGCGTTTTGCAGGCGCGGCAGACCAGCAGGGACAGTTTGTTGGCTTCGACAACTACGCCCAACTGCTCGGTTTCCGTGTTGACAGCGTCGCCTGCGAACCAGCGGAAGACGGCGGCTGTGCCGTGGACGAAAACGGCGCGATTGTCTTCCCGCGCGCACGCAATGTGCTGCGCGATGCCGACCCCAGCTACCGCGACCAGCGCTTTGTGCCCACCGGCATCGTCACCATCGGCGGCACACAGGTTGTGATCAGCGCGCGCGATACAGCGTTTGTCACCTCCATTCAAAATACGCTGGTGTTCACCTTTGCGTCCGTCACGCTGGAATTGATTCTGGGCTTGATGGTCGCGATGGTGGTCAACAGCAAGTTCACCGGACGCGGGGTGATGCGCGCGGCGATGCTCGTCCCCTGGGCGATCCCGACGGTGGTTTCTGCCAAGCTGTGGGAAATTATGCTGCGCCCGGACTCCTCCGGTGTCATCAACAATTTCTTCGTCGGTATTGGTGTCTTCCCAGAGGCGCAGTCCTGGCTGGCGCTGTCGCCTATTCAGGCGAACCTGCAATTGGTCTCGATCATTCTGGTGGACGTGTGGAAGACAACGCCGTTTATGGCGCTGATTCTGCTGGCGGGGCTGCAAACCATCCCCAGCGATATTTATGAGGCGGCAGATGTAGACGGCGCGAGCAAGCTGCGCCAGTTTTTGACCTTAACGCTGCCGCTGCTGCGCCCGACGATTGCCGTCGCGCTGGTCTTCCGCACGCTGGACTCGATACGCGCCTTTGACGTATTTGAAGTCCTGTTAGGAAGGCAGGTGCAGTCGATGGCGACGTTCAACCAGCAAGTGCTGGTGGATCAACAGCAGTTAGGCTATGCGTCTGCTGTCGGGGTGACAATCTTCATCATCATCCTGATCTTCACGGTGGTCTACGTGCGTACACTGGGGGTATCGGCGGAATGAGCACACAAGAACAGATCCGCACAGTTACCTACACCGCTGAACAGGCACAGGCACACGCGCGGCGGGCTGCCCTGCTGCACAGCGCACGGCGGGGCGCTTTCTGGTTTGTGGTGCTGCTGGTGTTGGTTTACACCATGTTCCCGTTCTACTGGGCGCTGAACTCGTCGTTTAAGCCCTACAGCGAACTGATCAGCCCGGCGACATACCTGCCGCAGAATCCGACGCTGTTTAACTATGACCAGGTATTCAATAATCCGCAGTTCCTGCGCGGGCTGGCGAACAGCGCAGTGGTTGCCAGTACGACGGTGGTGCTGGCGCTGGTGGTCGGGTCGTTTGCCGCGTATGCGCTGGGGCGGCTGGAATTTCGCGGGCGCACGATCATGCTGTATCTGGTGCTGGCGATGACTATGTTCCCGCAGATTTCGATCCTATCGGGACTGTTCCAGATTACGCGCGAACTGGGGGTCTACGGGTCGGTTTCAGCGCTGATTCTGACGTATCCAATTTTCACCCTGCCGTTTACGGTGTGGGTGCTGGTCAGCTTCTTTAAGGGGCTGCCCGGCGAACTGGAACAGGCAGCGCTGGTAGACGGCGCGACGTCATTCCAGACCTTCTACATGGTGCTGCTGCCGCTGACCGCCCCGGCGCTGGTGACCACCGGGTTGCTGGCGTTCATCTCGGCGTGGAATGAGTATTTGTTCGCGCTGACATTTACGGCGACGAGTCCCACTGCCTACACGGTTCCGGTGGCGATTGCGCGCTTCAGCGGGACCGTGGTCCGCGAAGAGCCAATTGGCGCGATCCTGGCAGCATCAGTAGTCGTGACGATCCCGCTGATTGTGCTGGTGCTGATTTTCCAGCGGCGCATCGTCGAAGGGCTGACCGCCGGCGCGGTGAAGGGCTAAGAACTATCCATCAACCGATCTTGCTGAACAAGGGGATTATGCTCGTTAAGAAAATAATCAGGTTACCGCTGGTAGGGTTGAAGTATGCTTCAACCCTGCGGAAAACGTTATTCGATTAAATTTTTGCATTGCATCATCCCCTTGTCCGAGTTTACGCATAGCTGCTCACCCGCCCGGCGCAGCAGCAGCAGCAGCAGGGGCACATGCCCACAGACAAAAGCTCATGTTTCACCCTGCAACGGGTGACCGCGCAGAGGAGGGTGGCTGGCGCTTAGCCCCTCCCCTTGCGAATACGCCGCCACTGCGTAAGCATTCCGAATTTTCTGACAGCCGCATTGGGAGGTTTCAGCGTTCACTGCCAGCTCCAAACTGGCGGGCATGGATCATTCCGGTTGATAGTTTTTTTGAGGAGCAAATTTTAGATGGTGAAGTTAATTGATTTAAGTCTGGAAATGAAAGAGGGCTTGGGCATTGACCCGGCAAAGCTCGACCCCGCGCTCAAACTGCTGGCGGAAATTCTCGCGCCGAAGATCGCCTACACTGACCACGAAAAAGGCGTCGAAGGCATGCTGCGCTCGTTCCCCGGCGCATCCCGCGAGGACCTGCCCGGCGGGCTGGGCTGGTCGGAAGAAACTGTCACCGCCAACACGCACGCAGGCACGCATTTCGACGCGCCGTACCACTATGCGCCAACCAGCGCAGGCAGCCCCGCCAAAACGATTGACGAGGTTCCGCTGGAATGGTGCTTCAGCGATGGCGTGGTGCTGGACATGCGCCACAAACAGCCCGGCGAGGTGATTATGCCGGCAGATTTGCAGGCAGCGCTGGATAAAATCGGCTATACGCTCAAGCCGCTGGACATTGTGATGATCCAGACCGGCGCTGACCGGCTGTGGAACACGCTCGATTACTGGAGCCAGTACCCCGGCACGGGACGCGAGGGCACGATCTGGTTGTGCGATCAGGGCGTGAAGATTGTCGGCACCGATGCCGCCGGGTGGGATCGCCCATTCAGCTATGCCGCCGCTGCCTTCCGCGAGACGGGCAACAAGGCGCTGATCTGGGAGGGGCACTTCGCCGGGATTGACCGCGAATACTGCCAGCTCGAAAAACTGACCAACCTCGACAAACTGCCGCCGTTTGGCTTTAAGGTCGCCTGCTTCCCGATCAAACTGTGGAAAACCGGCGCGGCATGGACCCGCCCGGTGGCGTTCATTGACGGCTGAGTGCTGTAAGCACCGATTTGCAAACCCGGATAAGGGGATTAATCCCCTTGTCCGATATCCAGATTAATCTCGTCACTGTACCAGGCGCGGCGCTCCGCTCCCGTAAGTGGCTCAGTTGGTGATGTCCTGGCGGCGGAAGGCGAACACCGTCAGCCCGACCAGCAGCACCACCCACAGGCAGACCAGCAGCAGCGATGTGCCTGCGCTGTGGGCGACAGCGGGATCGGTGAACGCCGTTGTCGGTCCGCCGTAGAGCGCCCAGGACTGGATGTTTTGCAGGTTGTACGACGGCGTGAAATGCGCCAACCGGAAGACCCCCGGCGCGTCGAACAGGAAATTGAGCAGCGCCAGCGGCAGCAGCAGTCCCCATTCGGCAATGTACAGCCCCAGCCCGATCAACACGCCGCCCAGAATGCTGCGTGTGAGCATCGCGGCGAAAGCAGCATAGGTGGCGACGATCAGCACCCCGGCAAGGGTTGTGCCCGCTTGCAGCAGGTAATTCCCGGCGAAATCCGCCAGCACCTCACCCGTCAGCGCCGGTCCATATGACACGCCTGCCGCCGTAGCCACCACTGCGCCGCCAAGTACCAGAATCACCGTCGTTGCCAGCAGCGCCAGCAGGATGAACACCGCCACGGTCAGATATTTGAACAGCAGCACCTGCACGCGCGAACGGCGCACCAGCAGGTTTTTCCACATACCCCACTGGTATTCCCCGGCGAAGACCACCGCCGTGAACGCCAGAATGAGTAACTGCCCGCTGAAGGGTGCATTCAGCAGCCCCCAGATCGCCTGCGCCTGGTCAGTCCAGCGCGGCGGTTCCGCGGCGATAGTCTGCCGAAGTTCGGGCGAAAGCAGCACGGCGATGCTGGCGAAGAGCATCAGCAGCAGCGCGACCATCGGGAAGACCCAGACCAACCCGGCGACGGCAATCCGGTTGCCGCCGATTTTGTGCCACTCGGCACGGAAAAGCTGTCGTTGTTGTTGCAGCATTGTCAGTTGTCCTTTCATGGTTACGGCATTACAGCGCAGACTCAGCGCGTGTCTGAATAGTCGTGATTTCTCGCGTTAGGGGCGAAGCAAACTTCACCCCTGCACAGGCGACGGCGGCAGCGTTTGCTGATCGTCTCTCTGGCATGTGTGGCAGACTACGCGCTGGTCTGCGCGCTGAATTCGGCGGTGTCTGTCACCGCGAGGAAATAGTCTTCGAGCGATTGGCGCGTGGTCGTCACCTCGTAGATGGCGACATCGTGGGCGACGAGCAATTGCACGGCGGCGGGCACGTCTTCACGCCGCAGCGCTGCCGTCAGGCTGCTGCCATTGCGCGACACGGCGTACTGTGCTTGCAGCAGCCCCACCGCGCGTTCCAGCGGCGCTGCCTCAATGCGCGTCATGCTGTGTTCTTCCAGCAGCGCGCTGACGGTGCCTTCGCGCACAAGCTGCCCTTTGCGGATGATCGCCACGCGGTCGCAGATTTGCTCGACCTCGTTGAGCAGGTGGCTGGACAAAAACACCGTTTTGCCGTGCTGGTGTGCCAGTTCGCGGATAAACGTGCGCATCCTGATGATGCCCGCCGGGTCCAGCCCGTTGGTCGGTTCATCGAGGATGACCAGATCAGGGTCGCCCAGCAGCGCCGCCGCCACGCCCAGCCGCTGCTTCATGCCCAGCGAATAGCCGTTGACGCGCCGGTCTGCCGCGTCTGCCAGGTCAACCTGTTCGAGCAGCATCTGAATGCGGGCGCGATCCAGCGTCCCGGCGGTGCGCGCCAGCACTTCCAGATTGCCGCGCCCGGTCAGGTAGGGGTAAAACGCCGCGCCTTCGACCAGCGCGCCGACACGGTGCAGCGCGGTGGATGTGCTGCGGGCGGACTGCCCAAAGAGCAGCGCCTGTCCCTTGTCCGGGCGCAGCAGGTCGAGAATCAGGCGGATCGTAGTGGTTTTGCCCGCCCCATTGGGACCGAGAAAGCCATAGACCTGCCCCGACGCGACTTCCAGCGACAGGTCATTGACGGCATAGGTCTGTCTGCCGCGCCTGCCAAAACGTTTATGCAGATGGTCCAGCGTGATTGCGGTTGTTGACATCGTGTGGCTCCTTGAGAACGTTGTTATGCTGCCTGTGCCGGGGTCTGCGCGCCCCGGTAGGCGAGTTTGAAAAAGACATAGGCACACAGCGCGAATTTCAATGTGCCGACGATACCCGTCACGCTGGCACCGATCATCAAGCCGGTGGTGTGGCTGAACAGCACCCCCGCCGCCTGAAGCAGCAGGCAGAAGCCGCTGACCAGAAACACCAGCCGCAGCGGGGCGAGCAGCCTGCGAGTCAGCCGGGGCAGGGGCAGGGTGTCCTGCGCGGCGGCGGCAGCCAGCCCGCCGCTGAGCAGCAGCCAGCCCGCGCCGAGCAGCGCCGCGCCACCAACATACAGCCCGTAGAGCAGGGTCATGGTGGCGGTGGGCGCAAACGGATAATCCACCTTGTAGACGAACACCGGGTCATTGACCAGAATGGCGATTGCGCCTGCCTGCGGGTTGAGCAGCAGCACTGAAATCACCCCGGTGAGCAGCAGCAGACTGCTGCCAGCCAGCCGGACGCCGCTTTCGAGCAAGGGGTTGTGCAGCAGCGTGCCGACCAGTCTGCGCAGCGTGTCCAGCAGATACAGCGTACACAGGCAGGTCAGCAGCCCCAGCAGCACCAGCGTCAGGCTGTGCGAGACCATCACCGTCGCGAGCATGCCCATATACGGCAGCAGGCAGGCGACCCCGGCGCGGACGTAACGCGCCCGTGCGCCGTGCGTCTGCCAGAACAGCCGCCGCACCTGCTGCGCGCTGCCCAGCGCCACCAGTGCCTCGCGCTGTGCCAGGGCAGGCGGCATCCCGCTGCTGAGCAGGTCGTCCAGCGCGTCCTCATAATGGGCGCGCAGCTCAGCGCTGATTCGCGCAGCGAGTGCGCCGGGCAGCCCGCGCGTTGCCTGCCGCAGCCAGCGCTGAATTTCCGTTTCAGCCAGCCGGTAGGTCATGCCTGCATCCCCCGCAGCACTTGATTGACTGCCGCGCTGTAACGAGTCCATTCGTCCAGTTCGGCACGCAGGGCGCTGCGCCCGCTGTCGGTCAGGCGGTAAAAGCGCCGTTTGCGTCCATCGAGTTCGGCATCATACGCCTCGATCAAGCCCTGCTGCTCCATGCCGTGCAGGGTGGGATAGAGCGTGCCCTCCTTGAAGTCCAGCACCCCGGCGGAATGTTCGCGGATATGTTTGGCAATCTGGTAGCCGTGATTGGATCCCTGCGCGAGGGTGTGCAGCACCAGCAGCGGCAGGCTGCCTTTCAGGTTCATAGTCTTATCCTGTTCAATACATCGTAAACCTATGGATAGAATATGTCGGTTTCCGAGGGGTGTCAATCCGCCAGAAGACGGATGTCGAGGCAGGCACGGACGTGCAGTGTACGGGAAGCAGCGGGCAAAGTATTGTAATTGCGTAAGAGATTGATGTTTTCCTCGTGCGTTAATCCTGCATCTATTGAACTCTTACACAACAACCAGTATCATTTTGCATAATACCTGGCGTCAAAACGCCGCCATCCTGTCATATGGCAATGATGATGATGAAGATGTATCGAAAGATGATTTCCTGTGAATAACAGACCACCGGAACCACCGCGCAAGACCCCGAACGAGTCGAATAATGACAATTCTCCGTTCAATCCGAAGAACACGCAGCGCTTCTGGTTGATTCTGGGGGTTGTTGTGCTGCTGCTGATTGTGGTGATGTTCAGCGGGCAGGGCGGCTTTACGCAGGGCAGCCGTACCACGATGAACGACATCGCTCAGCAGATCATTGAGGGCAACGTCAGCAGGATCACGATTCGCGGCAGCACGGATGTCTTTGTGACGCTGCGCGACCGGCAGGCGACACTGACGACGTATACCGAGAGCGAACTGTTCTTCTATGAACAGCTCGGGCGGCTGGGCGTCACGCCGGACATGCTGCAAGGTATTGAAACCGCCTCGCAGCCCGGCGACAACAGCAGCGGGCTGATGCTGCAACTGCTGATTGCCATTGTGCCAACGGTGGTGATTATCTGGCTGCTGTGGCGCATGATGCGCAATGTGCGCATGGGGCAGGACCAGGCGATGAGCTTTGGGCGCAGCCGCGCGCGGGTGACGCGCGACATGGAACGCCCGCAGGTGACGTTTGCTGATGTTGCCGGTGCGGACGAAGCGAA
>DAOTWP010000089.1:0-16019 GCA_034435675.1 Anaerolineae bacterium | reverse complement strand
TCCCGAAGGGGTCTGATCTGGTCGAGCCGTTCAATCTGGCGCTGATGAGCATGATGGAAGACGGCACACTGGCGGAAATCAACGCGCTGTGGTTTGGACCGGAAAGCCCCGCCAACTGAGGATAGTTTCGGTAAATAAGGAGTATATCTGACGAGAAATGTCAACCTATGGCTCATGGGATTGCAGTTTCAGTGTCACAGTGATTGAGTAGCGATCCGACCTAAGGAGATCATCGCATGATAAAGGTATCGCACAGTTTCAAGTACAGTTCAGTCATCAGCTTATTGCTGGGCTTGCTGCTGGCAGGCGGGATCGCTGGCTGCGCCAGTGCCCAGACCGCCCCGACCGAAACACCGGATGTGGTGGCGACGTATGTCGCTGCTACCATGAGTGCGCTACAGCCGCCCACCAGCACACCGGATCCTGTCGCCAGCGTTGTTGCGGGGACAGTCGCCGCCCTGCAAGCGCCTGCACAGACTGCGACACCCGTGATTGACATTAGCCGGTCATTTGAGATTGTCCCGGCAGCGCAGTACACCGGAGAAACCACGGATGCAAACGGCAACCCGGTAATCGTGGCAGATCGCCAGTCGGACGGCGGATTTGTGCTGGGCAGCCCAACTGCGCCGGTGACGATTGTGGAGTTTTCGGATTTCCGCTGCTCGCACTGTCAGGACTACTTTCCTGATCTGGAACGCTTCAAAGAAGAATTTGTGGCTACCGGGATGGCACGTTTCGAGTATCGCATGTTCAGGACTTCTGATCCAACTGGCACGACGGCAATGATGGCGCAGTGTGCGGATATGCAGCGACCGGGTGCTTTCTGGGATGCGCATTCGGTAATCTTCCAGTTGACCAGTGCGGGGAATAATGCCAATCTGTTCGAGGATGTAGCACGCACTGCCAACCTGAATCTGAATGATTTGATCAATTGTGTATCGCGTCTTCCAGAAACGGATACTCCCCAGTTCGACACCGATACAGAATTTGGGCTGAGGCTCGGTGTTAGCGGAACTCCGGCGGTGATGGTGCGTTATGGCGACAGCGAGCCGCAGTGGATTCAGTTCGAGGGGCGCACCTATGATCGTGGCGCGGTGCCCTATGAAGTGCTGGCAGCCGTGGTCAACGCGGCGCAGTAATTTGTGACAGCCAGCGCTGCAAGCCACGGCGCAGGCATGCCACAGGAAAATCGTGCAAAGCGTCAAACAGGCAACGGGGGCGATTTGGCAGGTCGCTCCTGTGTTGTTGCGCTAGCGGGCAGACTGCGTTCGCTGCTGGTGGCGCTGCACATACTGCTGGGGTGTCATGCCCACTACCGCCCGAAACTCGCGAATGAAGTGCGACTGGTCATAAAAGTCGAGATCAACGGCGAGGCGTGTCTGCGGCTGTCCCGGGGTCTGCTTGAGGGCAAGGCGTGCCGTTTCGACACGCAGCAGCCGGGCATACTGCTTGGGTGCCATGCCAACCTGTTCGTGATACAGGCGTTCTAACTGCCGCTGGCTGATGCCCAACTGCTGGGCAACCTCCGGGATGGAGCGGCGTTCGCTGGTATTCGCCAGCAGGGCGAGCGACGCCGGGATCAGCGGTAGGCGCGTTTTGCCCTGCGCCAGACGCCTGAGCAGCCAGTCATCCAGCAGTTGGACACGGGCGGGCAGGGATTCCGCTTCGTACAGTTGTTCATGCAACCGCAGCAGCGTACCTCTATCGAGCGCATCCAGCAGGGCAGTCTCATTGCGCAGTTCCGTGAGCGGCACGCCCAGAAACGGATACGCCCCCCCTGCCCAGAAACTGATGCCCAGCAGTTCAATACTGCCCAGAAAGCCCATCCTGCGGCTGATGGTCGTGGTGCCATCCAGAAACACTGGCGCATTGATGCCTGCGCCATCCAGATGCAGCCGGTCGCCAAAGTTGAACACAACACCAAAGCCGCCACGCGGGTGCATGAACTCCTCATGTGCGGTCAACAGCGGGGTCTGGCGCTCAAAATACCAGTACGAACGCACATAGGGGCGCAGCAGCGATCCCGGGGGAATCAACCGAAAACCCAGATAATCCAATGGCGCTGCTTGCGGTTGGGGCATGGCTGCTCACAAAGGCGGCTGACAAAGATGTCGAAAAAATACAATGTGGCGGGGACGAATAGCCTTATTGTACAGGGAAAGCATAGAGAAAGGAAAGCTGTAGCATGTCCACCACCATTGTGATCGGAATCCTGGTGTTTGATGGTGTCCTGACCTCAGAAGTGATCGGTCCTGCCGAAGTGTTCGCCATTGCCAGCCAGCAGGACGGTTTTGACGCGAAGGTGCTGCTGATTGGTGTGGAACCGCAGGCAGGCATTCGCACAGAAGAGGGTATTCAACTGCTGGTTGATGCGACCATTGCCGACGACCTGACGCTGGATGTGCTGCTGGTGCCCGGCGGCAACGATGTTGACCATCTGATTGAGCACAAATCTTTGAACAGTTTTATCCAGAAGTACCGCGACGCCGCGCAGTGGATCGGCAGTGTTTGTGCCGGGGCGTTCATTCTGGGCAGCGCTGGCGTGCTGGATGGCAAACGGGCGACCACATGGCTGGGCGGCGAAACCAGCCTGCAAGCGCAGTTTCCGCAGATACAGGTTGTCCACAACCAGCCCGTGGTCCTTGACCGGCGGCGGTTCACGGCGAACGGTGGTCTGGTCAGCTATCGTGCGGCGCTGATTCTGCTGGGGCAAATGAGCAGTGCGGCACATGCCCAGGCAGTCTACAACCAGCTCAGCATAGGACGGCTGGGGTCGTGGGCAGAGATTGAAGCCGACATCCTCGAACGACAGTAACACAATCGGAGGGCAGACCCACCGACCACAGCAGTACAGCCCTCCTCGCTGCGTCATCCCCCTGGCGGGCAGTCGGTAAAGCGCATCCCCCACCACTGACCGTCCAGTTGGGGCAGGGTGGTTATGGTGTGCATCTCGTTTGCGGCGTAATCATAAGCCAGCAGTGCGTTCTCAAAGGTCAGCAGGATCAGTTCAGCCCTGACCGGATGCCACAGCGCGTAATTCACCGGATCGGGGAACATGACACTTCGGGTCAGCACCAGCGTTTCCCCGACAACTTCATAGAAGCGGATGGCGCGCTCACTGTCGCCTGTTCCTGTCAGCGATTGTACCGTCAACGCGATGAGGCGCTGCTGCGGTGAGGCTGCGTACATGCCCAGCGGATAGATGAGTTGGCGCACTGCTCCGGTGTCCGTATCGAAGAGCGTCAGCGCATCGTAGCCGTTTACGTCGGTCTGCATCAGCAGATGATGATCAGTCAGCCACCAGTGCCGCGCCGGGGGACCCTCCGCCGCGCTGCCCACCCAATAGCCATCAATCACCATTTCGCCTTGCAGGTTAAAGACCGTGAACGCCGTCCAGATGTCGCCCGGTGAATGATAGACCAACAGCCGCGTCTCATCTGGCGACCACGCAACACCCCAGTAATCGGGTAAAAACGCGCCCTGCGCAATGGTGACCCCGGGCGCATCCACTGTGCTGGCATCCACCAACAACATATTGCTGCTGCCGAACTCGATGATCGTCAGATAACGCCCGGAAGGCGACCATTCGACACGCGGGCGCACCAGCATCGCGTAGACACCGTCGATCAGCCCCAGATCAGGCGCGGACAGCAGGTACACATCGGCGTATTCAAGCGCCAGTTCGCGGATGACCACCAGCGCAACGCGTGTGCCATCCGGCGACCAGACCGCCGCCCGCACCTCGTATGCCGTCTCTACCGTGAAAACCAGACGTTCAGTGGTGAACAGGTGATCCAGCACAAATTCGCGGCGGGTTGCGCCGTCGCCGTCGGTCTGCGCGGTCATCAGCCAATTGCCATCCGGCGACCATCCTATGAGATTAACACTGCCGCGCTCTGCAATGCGGCGCTGTTGGTCATCGTCTAGGTTCACCAGCACCACCGCCTGACTGCCCGCATCGGTGTAGACCACATAGGTCAGCCAGTGGGTGTCGGTGGAGATGCGCACCGAATAACGGCTGAACTCGCCGGTGATCTCTGCTGCGCGTTCTGCGGCGAGATCATAGCGCAGCAGCGCTGCTCCGCCGCCCGCAGACGGCAGTGTATAGACGAAGCGCCGCCCGCCCGCCGCCCAGCCGATCGGCTCTGCGTGATCGCCGAGTGTGTGTTCCGCGCCGGACTGGCGGTCAATGATGATCAGCGTGTTGTTGTCGCCCCGGGTAATCAGCGCGTAACGCTGATCCGGGCTGAGGTAGCGCCCGTTCTCGGTGCTGTAGGAAGTTGCTGCGCCCGTCTCCAGATCGACAACGTAGCCCGAAGTGCCATAATTCCAGAACTCCGCGCACACCCGCTCCTGCGCGCTGACCGCTGCGGGGTAGGAACAGCAAATCGCAAGTGAGAGGAGTAACAGGGTGAGCAGTCTGCGCATGACGCGACCTCGCTGAACGTGGCATGGATGATACTGCACACTATACAATAGAGTCACCCCACGCGGACGCCCTGCCCACCGCTGATAGCGACAGCGCAGGCATAACGTATGATAATCGTCTAATGGGAACTCTCAGTTCCGTTGAGTGATAGGAGCTGCTGATGCTGTCACCAATTCTGGCATGTGCAGATGTGTCCGCGTCGATTCGCTATTACACGCAGAAGCTGGGGTTCGAACTCGCCTGGGAAATGCCAGCCAACGAACGCGGCGAAATCGAGTTCGCCTGTGTGCGACTGGGCACTGCGGAAATCCTGCTGGGCGTGACGGCAGGCTATGTTGCGCCGGAGGATCTCGACAAACGGGGCATCGGCATTCAGCTTTACATCAATCTGCCGGACACGCTGCGCATTGATGACCTCTACACAGCAGCGAAGGCGAACGGGGCAGTGATTACGCGCGAAATCGAGACCCGCGGCTGGGGCGAACGCGCCTTCAACGCCAGCGATCTCGACGGCTACAAACTGATGATTGCTCAGCGTGTCAAACAGGCATAGGGGCAATCTGCCGGTTCGTAACAGCGCGGGAGCGTTTGTGTCCTCCTCTATGCTATTGCGCGGAAAGACATTTTTGCAGAGCGCGGCGGGAAGCAGCAGGCAAGGAAGGACACACCATGATTATCATGATCAATGGCCCATTTGGCGTTGGCAAAACGTCAGCAGCCAAACTGCTCGACACAGTGTTCCCGGACAGCATGATCTACGACCCGGAAGAAATTGGCTACACCCTGCGCGAGATTGTCGTACGCACCAACCAGCTCGAAGCAATGGGTGATTACCAGCACCTTCCATTATGGCCGTACTTCACGGTGGAATTTGCGCGTCAACTGTATCACCAGTATCAACGCCACCTGATCGTGCCGATGACAATGGCTTTTCCAGACTACTTTCAATACATCAAAGCAGGCTTTTCATCCTTTGAATCGAAAGTTCACCACTTTTGTCTACTGGCTTCCCCGGAAACCATCCGCCAGCGGTTAGCACAACGCGGCGAAGCGCCGGGCGGCTGGCCAGAACAACAGCTAGAGCGCTGTCTGGCGGCGTTTGCACACCCGCAGTATGAGGTTTACATCGATACAGAGCGGCTGGACACACCTGCTGTCGTGGACTTCATTCTCAGTCAAACGCAGCAGCAGCAATGAGCGCCAAAACTTCCATCTGCTGATGCATGCCTGGCTGGTCAAACTGGCATAGGGGCAATCTGCCGGATCACCCCCCGCTGCCTTTTGCTGTCACGCCACTGCCACTGTGTCACATACACTTGCCGCAATCAGCGCGTATGCCTGCGCTTCGAGGTCGGCGATGCCTTCCAGCAGCGCGCGCACATCGCCGAGGTCGTCGCGTTCGTGCAGCAGCACGTCTACCACGCGCTCGGTCAGGGCGCTGATCTGCGCGCCGGACTGTGCCAGCAGGTCGCCCGCCTCAGCCCACGCGGGCGTGTGGTATTCCTGCGCAAGCTGGCGCAGCACCCGCGCGAACCCTGCTCGCCCGCCCGTGTGGTCGTCCGGGGCGTTGGGGTCGCCCAACAGCCGCGCCGGGAGCATTGGCGGGGTGCCCGTGTATTCGGCAAGCTGGCGCAGGCAGGCGTCATATTTCTCGGCAGGCATTTCGTCCAGCCAGCCGGGCAGTTCGCGGGCGAGCTTGCGCATGCCGGGGACGCCAAACATGCTCACCGGCGGGTGCAGCATGGACTAGGCTTTTTTCGCCAGCGCGCGCCGCGCAATCGTCGGCACGTCCGCCGGGTGGTCGCTGAAGGTGAAGGCGAACAGCGTGTGCTTCTTCGACAAACCGGGCACGTGCACATCCCACGCCGCGCGCAAATCGGCATAGGGCAGCGCCTGCACTGCGGCGCGGTCACAGTCCTGCACCAGGGCTGCCTGTCTGTCATCGTCATAACCGACCAGCAGGATATAGTGAATCGGGATGTGATAGGTGTGGTAGAACTTCTCGTAGTACGGCAGGTGAAACATATCCACCGCGCCCAGAATCACGGGCGTGCCGGCGTCGATATAGTCCTTTGCCTGCTGCCATGCCGTCTTGAATGCGCGTCCTTCGGACATCTGCCACGTGAACCCGACCACATCCGCCAGCGTGCGGTACTGATCCACCGGGCGCGCCCCCCAGCCGACAAAGCGCGGCACCGGAGCCGGATTCGCCTTGATGTAGCCGAAGCCCGCCATGCCGCTCATGTAGATCAGGAACCAGTCCGGCAGGCGCACACCGGTCTTGTGCTCGTAGAGGTCTTCCAGCCCGTTGATCATGCAGGTTGCGCCGCAGACTTTGTGCGGCAGGTCAATGCGCTTCATGGTGGTCTCCTTCGCTCGTGCCGTCCTTTGAACTCACTGTACACCTTCCAGCGACTGGAAAGTCAAGCACTGTGCTGGCGCGAGTCAGGCAATAGCGCTGGGCGGCAACTGCGGGAATCAGGTGTCGTTGGGGGAGGTGTGCGCGGCGGCGATCTGCGCCATGCGCGCGCGGATGCGCTGGCGATCCTGCGGCTGGTAGCGCTCGAATTGGGCGGGTTCGGCGGCGTAGTCCGGTATCAACTGGAACACCCGTGTTTCTGTAAAAAGGCGGTTGTAGATTTCGCCCAGATTGACTGCAACCGTTTCTCTTTCTGCAAGCGGCAGCGCAACCTGCGGTAAGGCGTCGTCTACCCCAATGCCGTAAACAGCCGTATAACCACGCTGGTCGTTCTGATGCGGAAAACTCACCAGAATCATGTAGGGAAATGCGTCAGCTTCGTTATCGTAGTAACTTGGCAGTGCTTTCAGTATGGGGCGTGAGGTGTGCAGCAAATCAATCTCCACCAGATTGACTCCGGCACGCAGGGTCTCAAGGCGTTTGATGAGATACTGCTCAAATGTTGAGCGGTAGGGCAGCTTGTTGGCGGGCGACAACATCTCGATGCGGGTCACAAGTCGTCCGGGGAATTGTCCGAGATTGAACTCGTAGACGCTGACTGCCTTCAGATAGTCTTCTTCGGCGGAGAGCGCGTCATCCAGTGCCAGCGTCAGGGTTGGCTGTGCTGCGACAGCAGCGGCTGGCGCTGAGTCCGTCTCGCGGTTTTGAACAACGCTGATGTCGGGACGTGCGGTGCTGTCGCGCAGGTGATCCAGCCCGATTTCGCTCAGTTGGAGCGATTTCTCAGATGTCGCATAGTAGTTAGGCGGCAGATGCACATCCAGCGCGCGCCTGATGGCAGTGATGAATTCGGTATGGAACATCTCCCACCCGCCGCCCTTAAGCTGCAAGGCGCTGTTCAGGTGCGGGTTGACGCCGGGATACAGATTCTTGGCAGAGTAAATCGGCATGGGCAGACGACCTATAGCTATCTGCCCACAGTGTAGCACAGAATGCGCTCAGCCCAGCGGCGTCCAGTTCGCCAGCAGCACCAGCGCCAGCAGCGCCGCGTCAATCAGCACGCCAAAGAAGAACTCGGTGAACCAGAACAGCGCCAGCGTCAGCAGCGACGACGACGCAGCCGCAATCCACAGGGCGCGCCACCAGTCCTGCGGCACCAGCCAGCCCAGCAGGCTGAGCGCTGCCAGCACGAACAGCAGCAGTGTGGCAAATGCCAGCAGCCACTGCACCCGCTTGGCGAAAAACCCTTCCCCCAGCAGCCAGGATTTCTTCCACAAGCCGCCAACGACCTGCGCTGCATCGCGCGAGGGATGGTACGCCAGGATCGGATGCACGATGCCGTGCGCCACGAGAAACAACGCAATCAGGAAGTTTGGCATTAGTTCAACCTTTCAATGCCAGAAAACCGCATGAAACACTACACGGCACTGCTGCTGCCTGCCAGCAGATACAGTGTGAACGACCCCGCAAGCACAATCAGGAACGGGAGAATCTGGTGCAGCGTGAGCACAAACGGCGGCGCAGGCGTGTCGAAGCTCAGCACCGCGCCGGTGATGAACATGCCGATGACGAACAGCACCGTGCCGAACACTGCCATCCAATGCAGTGTGCTCAGCCCGCTGGTGACGTTGGTCTGGTGGACGGTGACGATAAGCAAAACCAGCACACCCAGCGCGATCAACTTATGCGCCGTGAAGAGCAGTTGGTTATACGGTTTGCCCGCGCTGCTCAGCACCAGCCCGGAAACCACAATCAGGGCAAACAGCAGCCCGACAATCACAATTCTGGTCTGCATAATCCGGATCACACCTCGCGCATTCGCAATACAGGCGCAGGCACTTACGCCGCCCCGCTGCTGCCCGCCAGCCGCCACAGCCCGCGCGCCACCAGCACCTGATAAACCGCCAGGAACAGCACCGACAGCACCGAGACGAAAATCCCGATTGTCGGCAGATACAAGCCGAAGCCCACCAGCCCCGCCAGAAAGCCCGCATATGCCGCTGCCCTGCCGAAGTGCGCGCTCTTGAACAGCACCAGCGCCACCAGCATATAGCCGACGTTTGCCAGGTTGTAACTGGCATGGAAGCCAGTGCCGTTGAAGGTCGCCCGCAGGGTTTCGCCCGCCGCCAAGTACAGGCTGCGCTGTGCCTCGCTGGTCGCCGCGGCGTATTGATCGCTGAGGTAGAGCATGTCCACCGCCGGACGTGCCACAATGAGCAGCACACTGCCGACGACACTCAGCGCCAGAAACAGCGCCATCAGCGACCGGTCTGTCTCCCGCAGCGCCATATACAGCGCGATTGCGGTGGGAACTGCCAGCACCGCGTTGAACACAAACAGGATTTCAAACCCCAGCAGCCCCAGCAGTTTGTTCTGCTGGAACAGCTCGAACCAGCCCAACGCGGTCTGCGGCGGCGGGCTGCTGGTGAAGACGACCAACTGCACCGGGATGATAGCCACAGTGAACAATGCTGCCAGCGCGCCGAGTCTGTAGAGCGTGCTCCAGCCCGATTGTGCTGCGATTGTGGGTGCTGCCGGCGGTTTAATGCCCGCAGCCGATTGTGCGAACATGAGTAGTGCTCCTTAGCAGGGGCGGGGCATGCCTCGCCCGGTTTGCTGAATTTACGAATAGAGTCTTAGCTGCCGTGTATGACAGATCTGCATCATGGCAATTGCCTGCCAGTGCCGCATGATGTGTGCAGTCGTGCTGTTATGCGTGTATCCGCGCAGGCTGCTGTGCGGTCATCCTCTGCTGCACATCGCGCGCAATGGCGGAAACAAAGCTCAGGATGATGGTCAGCAGCCCAATGCCCAGCGACACAAAGACCACCGTCAGGCGCTGGTCGGCATCGCTCACACCGGGCACAACGCCGAAGATGGCGATTTCCAGCGCGAAGAGAAACAGCAGCACACTGGCGGCAAGCGACCAGACCCACAGCGGCGACAGCAGTCTACGGGTGCCTTCCGGCAGCACCCGCCCCCACCACGTCAGCGGCGCGTTGATGCGTGTGGCGAACGCCCAGACCACCAGGAAGAACGGCACCTGCCCGATGCCGCCGCCAACCAGAAACAGCAGAATGAACAGCAGGACAAATACCGTCGCGCCGTGCCTGCTGTCCAGAAAGCGCAGAGACCAGATGATGATGGCGATGCTGACGGCAATGGCAGCGATGCCGGTAAGCAGGAAATTGGGGATGATGGTGAAAGCGGTTTCGCCGCCATGCACCCAGGTGCGGGTGGATTCGCTGATGGCATCAATGATGACACCGTTAGTCGGTGTGCTGCCCTGAAGGGTTTCGAAGAACCCGTGACTCATGCCGCTGATGGCGAAAACGATGCCCATCACGGCGGCAGCAGTGCGAATAGTGCGGTTCATTGCAGTCTCTCCTTGCATCCGTTTGCGCACAGCTTCCCGGTCTAACGGGAGCTTCGATAGCTGAACGCAAGTAGCGAAAACATCAAAACGCCCGTCATTACACCGAGCAGCGCCACGAGGGTAGGTATCGTGCCTGCCAGCAGCGCCAGCAGCATCACCAGCCCCAGCAGCGCGATCACCAGCATGGTCGGCACGAGCACCCACCTGCGTTCAAGCGGCTGCCGGTCCGCAAAGATCAGCAGCACACCCCACGAAAAGGCGGTGACAGCCATCAGCCCCTGCGGAATCGCAAAACTTTCCAGTCCCGCAAGGTCGGGAATCAGCACCAGCCCAGCGATCACGAAGTCGGCAATCGCCGCTGCCCAGTAACTTACACGCAGCCAGTTTGTTCCGTTCATCGTCTTGTCCTAACTCACCCTGACACCCTGCTGGTTATGCAGCGGCGTGTGCAGCTCAGATTGCCCAGGCGCAGCAGCGTCCGGCTGATCAGCATCCACCACAGAATCCAGGGCAGCATCCCGATAATCACGAGCGACAGCCCCAGCGAAGGCACGAAAATTGGGCTGAAAAAGCTGACAGGATCAGCACAACACACAACCGCACGCGGCAGTTCTACGCAGCATCTTCAGCGCTGCTGTCCCCCCAGTTTGGCGGGCAGTGTCGCTGCCCAGGCGCGGATTTGTTCCCAGGCGCGGTTGTCGCCCGCTTTCCACACGCCCATCATGACACTGATACGAAACATCAGCCGGTGTCTGAAGGTCTCCACTCTGGAAATGTCCAGCACGCCGGCAAAATAGCCCTCGCTGACCGGATTTACCAGCGCGCGCACCGGCTGCACCCAGTCCTTGACGACCTTATGGTTGGCAGTGTTTTTCATCGCCAGTGTCATGCAGAGGGTGAACATGGCGAAAGGTTTTTGCGCAAGAGTCGCGCGATGTTTCAGCACAAACTGCATTGCCTCTGGCAGCCAGTGTCCCTGACGGATGGAGCTGCCTGCCACAACGGCGCTGTAGGGCGTCAGGTCGCTGATTTCCTGCATCGGGCGCACGTCCACCTGTGTGCCGTGTTCTGCCAGTATCTTGCCGACGGCTGCGGCAACTTCTGCCGTTGAGCCGCTTCGGCTGGCGTATGCAACGAGGATCTTCCTAGCGGTCATGGTTTGCTCCCTAATGTCGAGATCAGTGCAATGCTGACAACATCAGCAGCCTGCGCTTGAAGCTGTCCAACGCTGCGGCTCCGTTTCAGCCTGCCCGGCTGTTTTCCTCCGCGTGCAGCACATCGTGCGCAATCGCGCTGAGCAGCGCCAGCAGCAGGGCGACCAGTTCCACAGGCAGCAGAATGCCGCCGGTACTCAGCAGGAATGCATTCAGCGCTTCGGAAAAGACGGTTTGCAGGACGATCCATGCCAGATACACGCCCAGCAGCCCGGGCCACAGCGCCGCCAGCCCGCGCAGCACACCTCCCGGCAGCCGTCTTTGCCACCATGCGGCAGGCGGGTTGATCTGTGTGCTCGCTGCGGCGGCAAGCACGGCGTAAAGCGGGGGCAAAAAACCGCCGCCGACCAGCAGCATACCCAGCGCCAGCAGGAACAGCACCAGCGCCCCCCACCGCCGTGTGATGAACGCCACCGCCCACACTGCCGCCGCGCCAGAGAGCACGATGGTGAGGATGCCAGCGAGCTGGAAGCCGGGCAGCACGGTCAGCGCCGGGAAGCACGCATGCGCCACTGTCTCTGGCTGGCACGGTGCGCCGATAGCATTGATGACCAGGCTTTCCGGCACGGTACTGCCCTGCAGCAGTTCGAAATAGCCATGCAGCGCGCCGAGCAGTCCGGCGTAGACACCGATGATGGACACTGCCAGTCGGGTTGTGTTCATGGCTGCTGCTCCTTTGCTTGTGCCTGATAACGAGCAGTCACGACTCAACCTGTCCGAGCTTCGCGCTCAGGTCTTCTGCCCAACGGCGAATCGCGTCCCAGTCGCGGTGGTCGCCTTCTGTAAAAATGCCCATGCGCACGCTCAGGCGCATGAAGAAGTTATCGCGCACTTCCTCCGGCATCATGCGCTCGAAGTCAATCACACCCGCGAAATAGCCTTCGCTCAGCGGCTGCACCAGTTCGCGCACGGGTTTCATGAAGTTCTTTGCCGCGCCGCGAAACATTGCCGGGCGCATGCTCATCGTCATACACACAACAAATGCCGCGAAGGGCGTCCGCGCCAGTTCCGCCCGGTGCGTTTGCACGAATTCCAGCGCTTCCGGCAGCCATTCGCTCGCCTGAATCGCGCTGCCGACGACGACTGCCCGGTAAGGTGTGAGGTCACTGACCGCGCTGACGGGCAGCACGGCTACCTGCGCGCCATGCGCTGCCAGCGTCTTGCCGACGGCTTCCGCCACACCAGCAGTGGAGTTGCCGCGTGTGGCATAGGTGACCAGAATCTTGTTGGACATCTTGGTGTTTTCCTCTCTGTCTTGGTGATACGCCGAATGCGCAGCGCTTTTAGCTCGCAGACCCGCGAGCAGATATTCTTATATTGGAGTGTCTGCAAAAGATCAGGTAGACGGCGATTCCGCCGCAGAATAAACCTACTTCCAGCAGGAATGAGATTACCAGCCCGGTTCCCGACCCCCACAGACCGAGACCCACCGTTTGGGAGCTGTCAAACAACAGCGGAAGGTCAGGAGTATGCACGACAAAATCCAGCACCCAGTGGCTGAACACCAGCAGCCCAATCACGCTGGCTGTGCGTCTTTCGCGGTAGCTGCCATAGGCAATTGCCGCCGCAAGCAGTGACCAGACCAGCGCCATAAACAGCCCGTGCGACCAAGGTATATGCCCCGGCTCCAGCACGGTGATGCCCTGCGCAAGGTCGATCTGTGTGACACCGGGATCTTCAATGCCAAGTGCTGCGAAAACAAACCACAGCAGGTCAATCACTTCTGTTGCCGCCAGCAGCACCCACAGCGGCGCTTTAGGCGCGGCGGGTTTCGCCAGCAGTCCGATTGCACCGTGTCCGATAGGTCCCATTCGTAACTATTCTCCTCACATCAACCCCACTACAGCCCGCGTTTTTACAGTTCTTGCAGCGCTGCATGGCTTTGCTTGCAGCTTACACGAACTGCTGCATGATCCAGACATTCGCGGCGATTTCTGCCCCCGCCAGCACAAGCAGCAGCACCACGCCAGTCGCCGGACGCACACGCCCCAGCCGCAGCAGTCGCCAGCCCGCCAACCCCTGCCAGAGTACCAGCGGCACTGCCCCGGCAGCATGCGGCAGGAAGTTGAGTGACGGCGCAAAGAACACGGTGATGAAGTACCCCAGAATGAGCACATTCCCCAGTATGCCCAGGTATGCCGTGACCCGGCTGAAGTGCGCGCTTTGCAGCATGACACCCGCCATAATCAACCCGGCAAGCGTCACAAACAGCAGGCTCAGATATGCACCCACGTTTTCGGCGCTGGCGAGCAGCACTTCTCCCGCCGCTGCATAGGTCGCCTGTTCGGTGGTGCTTGTCCCGGCATAACGACTGCTCAGCGCCAGCATGGAAACGGACTGGTTCGTCGCCAGCGCGAGCACGATGCCGACCAGACCGAGGCTGACGGCAATGCGCATAGTGCTCTGGTTCACCTGCCGCAGCGCCGTGTACAGCGCGAGGAACAGCAGCCCGACCAGCGCGTAGTTGATCACATCGAAGAAGTCCAGATACGTCAGCCCCAGCAGGGCGTCATTGTGCAGCAGCGCCAGCCAGTCGCCTGCCGCAGTGGGCGGTATCTGCCCGCTGAACAGCGAGACTTCCGCGCTAAGATTGCGCCGGAAGATGACGGCAGCGACCAGTGCCGCCACCCCGCCGATGCGGTAAAGCGTCGTCCAGTCGGGGGCTTCCGCTGGTTTGCGGTTATCAGGAGTCATGTGGCATCTGTCCCGGTCAACACACCCGACGCTAGGGGCTTCAACGCAGGTTCGCGGGCAGGTCCGCTGCCCACGCGCGAATCGCGTCCCAGTCGCGGTTGTCGCTGGCGGGCAAGCCGTGCAGCGGGCTGGCGGGCAGCGCCGCGAGCACCTTGTGCCCAAAATTCAGTTTGGCAGGCTCATATTTGCCGATGAACAATGCCAGCGCGGCGGGTTTCAGCCAGGGATATTTGCCCAGTTCCTTGTCAAGCTGCTGGCGCGTGCCCTGCATTTCGCCCTCTGCGGTGCTCAGCGGACCCAGCGCGAACACGGCGACGGGGCGCTGCATGAGGGCGTTTTGCTGCTGCGCGAGGAAACGCTGGACGTCTTCGTGCCATTTGCCGATATACAGCGGCGCGCCCAGCACCACCGCTGCGTAAGCGTCAAGTGTGCTGACCTCGCGCATCGGCTCAACATCAGCAGACTGCCCGGCGCTGCGCAGCGTCTCGGCAATGAATCCGGCGACCTCCTGCGTGGAGCCGTAGCGGGTGGCATAAGTCACCAGTATCGAAGCGGACATTGTGCGATCCTCCCTTTGATTACTCACGTCGATCCTATTACCTCTACGCAAAAGAACGCTTGCAGTTGTGCAAATCGTCACAAGCTGGATTACAACGAAGGGTAAACCGGCAGGTGGTGCTTCACCTGCGGGGCGCAACATGCCGTGCCTACCCCCCAGATTTTGGGGGCTGCCGCGCTTTGCTGCCTGCCCCCTCTTGACCCCATCGCCGGTAATGCCTATACTGTAAACATCGTATCCGGGGCACCGCCTCTGGCGTCCCCACAGTGAAGGTTGAGGGTATCCCTATGGATGACCGGGTTTTTGAGGTAACCCGCTCTTCTCTTATGTAATCACCACTGTTCACGCCACGTTTACCGCCGCGTGCGCCAAAGCACGCCGCGCGCCCCCTGCGCTCCCTTACATCTCTGGTACAATCTACCCGTTCTCGTCTGTGCCAATCTGTAAGGAGCAATCAGCAACCCTATGACTGAGAAATACAACCCGCAAGCCATTGAACCCAAATGGCAGCAAAAGTGGGCGGCAGACCGGCTGTACCGCAGCGAAGTAGACTGGTCCAAACCCAAGCACTACGCGCTGACCATGCTGCCCTACCCCAGCGGTGACCTGCACATCGGGCACTGGTACGCCATGACGCCCAGCGATGCCCGCGCGCGCTTCATGCGCATGAACGGCTATAACGTGCTGTTCCCGATGGGCTTCGACGCTTTCGGCTTACCCGCCGAAAACGCGGCAATCCAGCGCGGCATTGACCCGCGCATCTGGACCTATGACAACATCGCCCGCATGCGCCAGCAGTTGCGCAGTATGGGCGCGATGGTCGACTGGGAGCGCGAGGCAGTTAGCTGCGACCCGGTGTACTACAAATGGACGGAGTGGTTCTTCAAGACGTTCTTCGAGAACGATCTGGCGTATCGCGGCGAAGCGCTGGTCAACTGGTCCGACGCGCTGCAAACCGTGCTGGCGAACGAGCAGGTGATTGACGGCAAGGACGAGCGCCTGGGGCAGCCGGTCATCCAGAAGATGATGACGCAGTGGTTTTTCCGCTACACGCGCTATGCTGACGAACTGCTGAGCTTCGAGGGCATTGACTGGCCCGAACCTGTGCGCATCATGCAGACCAACTGGATCGGGCGCAGCGAAGGCGCGCATGTGACGTTCAAAGCCATTTCCCCTCGCGCTGAGAGCGAGGGAGCGCGGGTGAGGGCAGAGGATGACATTCTGATCTACACCACGCGCCCGGATACGCTGTGGGGCGCGACGTTCATGGTGCTGGCGCCGGAGCACCCGCTGGTGGACAAATTGACCTCCGCCGAACAGCGTGACGC
>DAOTWP010000088.1:0-34134 GCA_034435675.1 Anaerolineae bacterium | reverse complement strand
CCTGCAACTCAGCCGAATCGACGTGATCCATAAACACAATGCGGTACTCACTGCTGTCCACCCGTGTTTGCAGCGCCGGATCATCCAGCGGTACGTTCTCAATTTCGATAATGTCTAACCCGGTAGGGCTGACTTGCAGCAGGCGTTCGGCAAGTCCATCCAGCGAGGTTTCCTCGCGTAAGAAGACATCCAGCATTTCGCATTCGCTGGTGATGCCCAGTGCCAGCGCCGTGGAAAGCTGAATGCGCGGGCGCGTATTGAAGCCCTTGGAATACAGGATTGGCAAGTGGGCACGCCGCAGGACCCGTTCCCAGATTTTCGCTACATCAAGGTTGCCCGTGTATTTGAGCGCGCCACTTTTGCCAAATGTGATTTGCAGGCGTTGTTTTGCGTCACCATATGCCATAGGGTGCTGTAATGCTTTCACCTTCGCTTTGTCTGCGGTACAATGCATTGTATGTGTGTTTGCCCAACCACGAAAGTAAAGGCATGTGCGCGGCATGAGCGCGGCAGAACAGAATCAATCTCCACCTGTAGATGACCCCGATGTTCTTGTGAAAAGCCGCCGTGAAACGCGGCGCTTCATCTGGCGCTGGCTGATTGTCGGTCTACTGGTCATCGTGGCTGCGGTGGCAGTATCGCTGGCGCTGCGTCGTTCGCAGTTGTCCATGGTGAGCGACATCATGCTAATTGTGATGGTGTTGTGCCCCATGACCCTCTGCCTTGTGCCTTTGGTGTTCGTGATGTGGGTCGCGGTTGGTGCCATGAATAAAGCGCATACTTTTAGCGGACGTCAACTAGTGCGGCTGGAAAAAGTTACCCGCGATCTTTCTGAACGGACCTCAAGCGCTGGCGAAGCCTTGAGCCAACAAAGTATTGCGCTGAATGTGCGCTTCGCGCGTTTTGAAAAAATCCTGAGTGCTTTTGACCCCGTAGATGCAGCAAACAATTCCGCTACTACGCCTAAGGAGCAATAGGTCCACATGAGCCAGATTACACCGAGCAGCACTTCATCGTCGAACAACCAGCTTTATCTTGTTGGCATCAGCCTCGGTGCGTTGTTCGGGCTGCTTGCCGCCTTTTTGTATGCGCGCGCGTCCGCCGAGGCTGATGGCGCTCGCCAGATTCGCACGGGCGAAATGATCAGCCTGTCACTGGCAGCGCTGGGGCTGGTGCGCCAGATAACTGAAGCGGGGAAACCCAGAAAGTAAGCCTTATGTGTGGTCGTTTTACCCTGACAGCGACTCCTGAAGCTGTCCAGCAGGCACTGAATCTCGAAAGTCTCCCTGATGACCTGATTCCCCGTTACAACATTGCACCATCACAACAGGTCGGAGTGATCACCAACGATGAGCCGAAGAAACTGGTCCTCTACAAGTGGGGACTGCTTCCCGGATGGTCGAAAGACCCAGCGATGGGCAACAAGATGATTAATGCGCGTGGCGAGAGTTTGCAGGAGAAGCCCGCATTTCGCGTTGCATTCCGGCGGCGGCGCTGCCTGATCCCGGCGGATGGCTTTTTTGAGTGGAAGCAGGAAGCCAAAAGCAAGAAGACGCCCATGTTCATTCACCTTGCGAATCGTGAGATCTTCACTATGGCAGGGTTGTGGGAAATCTGGCGCAGCCCGGCAGGTGATGAGACCCGCTCGTTTACGATCATTACCTGTGAGCCGAACGCCTTTATGGAGCCGATTCATAACCGGATGCCGGTGATTCTGACCCCGGAGGCGCGCCAATTGTGGCTGGCGGAAGATACACCGCCAGAGCTGCTGCAATCGCTGTTGAAGCCTTATGATGCCGCGCTGGATGCTTTTGAGGTGTCTACCCGTATTAACCGCGCGACATATGATGAACCGGATGTGCTGGAGCCTGTCAACCGGTTGGTCTAGTGGATCAGGCGGCAGACAACTGGTTGCCGCAGCCGCGTGCAAGGGTAGGGTGGGTAAATGAACGAAGAACGCCAGCAGGTACGTGCTGTGGTGCATGGCAGGGTACAGGGTGTTAACTTTCGCCAGTACACCGTGCGCGAGGCATATCGTCTGGGGGTGCAGGGCTGGGTGCGTAATCGCGCTGATAACACCGTCGAGGTGTTTGCCGAGGGTACGCGCGAACAGCTTGAGCAGTTGATTGCTTTTTTGCAGCTTGGATCGCCGCAATCACAGGTGAGCCATGTCAATGCCGTGTGGAGTGCGGCGCAGGGCGATGTACGTGGGTTTGATGTGCGCTATGGCGACCACTGAACCCCTGCTGGTTGTTGAGCCTGTGACTCGTGTTGTAAAACGAACCGCCAGTCGGGTTTACTGGCGGCTCTTGGTGCAATACTGCTTTCAAGGAGTAGAGCGAGTCGGTAGATCCTGCTGTGAACCCTGCAGGTAGCAGGAGGTTTACATGCGACCCGGCGCGATTTTTATGAAATGATCCTGCGGGGCTACCAGCAGCGCATAAAGATGCTGCACAGAGTCCCATTGATTGTTCGATTCCAGTGTGTGAATGTAGGTATGCAGCAGTTCGCGCACATCGGCAGCGCCTTTTTCGTCCAGCGAGCTAATCTGCACTGTTGCGCCTTCGGCAATGCGGCGGCGAATTGCATCCACAGTCAGCCCCATTTCCATCTGGATCCGCTGATAAATGACACCGCCGGTCATGCCCGCACACATCCATGGACCCGGATCGCCCATAATCAGCACACGCCCGGAGGTCATATATTCACAAGCGTAGCCCTTCAGATTGGCGCGGGTTGCCAGCGCACCGAGGTCATCATTAAGCGGTTGTGTGACTTCCCCGCCGAAGATGACGCTTGCCCCGCTGAGGCGGATGCAGGCGCGGGTGTCCGCATTCCCCTGAACGATGAAGAAACCACCCTGCGCACCATAGGCGAAACATTTGCCTACCGAGCCATCAACACGCTGACCATTGTGATTGAGGCCCTTCAGAATTGAGAGGCTGCCGCCTTTGGAGCATTTGGCGACGCCATCCTGCGCGCCCCCTTCGACCAGCACCTGCACCGGGTCATCCAGAAATGCCGCCAGCCCGTTGCCCGGCACAGCAGAGTTACTGAAGCTGAGATGCACTGCTTCGACCAGTTCAGCATTGGCGAATTCGCGGCGTTTGAGCGCGCCGGTGACGTGTGTTCCCAGCGCGCGGTCCATTGCCATCACCTGTTCATCATCGTAGGTCATTTCCATTTCCCCACGTGCGACCTGTTCGCTGACAATCGCCGTAATCTGCTTGCTCAGCGTATTGCGCGGGCGGGTCAGCCGGCGACCACCGGGTGGCATGACCTTCTTCTTTTTTGCGGGTGCTGGGGTCAGCAGCGCGGTCAGGTCAATGTTTTCATGCATGGCAATCTGTTCCAGCAGTTCGGCATGCCCGACGAGTTCCTGCGCACGTGTGTAGCCGAGTTTGCCAACCCAGATACGCATGTCTTCCTCAAGTATGTGGAACACATTACAGATGCTCTGAACGGCGAGGTCATAATCGCGAGGTTCAAACGACTTCAAGCCCTTGAGTGTCGCTTCTTCTTTAGTGCGAATGTGCGTGGTGATGCCTACATGGCAGGTGCCGTCATGACATTTGCGACAGATGGTACAGCCGACTGCCACCATCGCCAGCGTTCCGAATCCGACCCGGTTCGCGCCCATGCACATCATTTTGACGACATCGCGCCCGCTTTTCATGCCGCCATCACACCACAGTTCGACATTATCCCGCAAGCCGCTTTCGACCAGCGCGCGGTGTGCCATATAGACGCCAATCTCGGTAGGCAGACCCACATGCCGCAGCGAATGTGCCCGCGCTGCCCCTGTGCCTCCGGTATACCCCGCAAGCGCGATGATGTCTGCACCTGCTTTGGCGATGCCGACGGCGATGATGCCTACGCCGGGAACAACCGGAATTTTGACAGACACGCGCGCATGCGGATTGATTGTCTTGAGTTCGTCAATGATTTGTGCGAGATCTTCGATTGAATAAATATCGTGGTTGTTGCTCGGTGAAATCAAGCCCACGCCAGGGACAGTGTTCCGCGCGGCAGCAACCTGTTCGGTCACTTTGGAGCCGGGAAGCTGACCGCCTTCGCCGGGTTTTGCACCCTGTCCAATTTTGATCTCGATCAGATTACAGGAGTTCAAAAACGCGGCGTTCACGCCAAAACGTCCCGATGCTACCTGCTGTCCACGATTGCGCGGGTACTTGCCCAACAGGTGCGGCAGTTCGCCCCCCTCACCGTTTACGGTAATGATATTGAGCCGGTAACCGGCTTCGGCATAGGCGGTGTACGCCAGTTCCCCCTGGGAACCGAACGACATCGCGCCTATATAGACGGGTAAGCTGTGATCCTTGATGTTCAGGTCAACCTGCGCGGCATCAACGGGCTGCCTGCCTTCAGTCTTTAGCCCCAGCACATGGCGCACTTCCACCGGTTGTTTTTCTTCGAGTTCGAGCATCGCCTCGGTGTAATCGGCAAGTGACAGTTCCCCGGCTGCGATGTCTTCGATCTTTTTCCACATTTTGGGGTAGAGGCGGTCCGGGTTCTCCAGCCTGTTTTTGATTTCGCCACGCATTTCTGCCGCGCGCTGTTCGGCATCTGCCTGCAGCCGTTCCCAGGTCAGTCCGCGGGCACTGCTGCCGAAATAGTTCGGGGTACCAAAAATCTTTGCGACCCCACTGGAAAGCCCTACCGAACCGAATGAATGCCCATAGCCGCGCAGTTCGTGGCAACCGATGGTTGAGGTGACTTTCTGTAAACCATCTACAAGCCCGTTGACAGCTTTACCTAACCGGGAGATAACCGTTTCGGATGCCGGAAGTTCTTTAGAACCGCGTGGCGCGATGTCGAGCGCTACTGCGTAAAGGGCATAGGGCAGCAAGGCATTAGCCCCCATGCCAAGCGCAAGCGCCAGATCGTGCAGGTCACGCAGCGCACCGGAGCGCAGCACCAGCCCTGTGCGGCGGCGCAGGCTGACACCGGGTTGTTCGCTGTGGCGCAGCGCGTGGTCAACAGCAGCAGTTGCCATCAGCGGATCAATCATTAATCCTTCGCCGGAGAAAACGTCCGTATCATCCAGAATGAGACACTGCGCGCCTTGCTGCACTGCTGTGACGGCATCACGGCACAGGCGTTCCACCGCCTCATTCAGCGCTTCACCGGGCAAGGTGGCAGTGGACAGGAAAACAGCACGATCCCTGCAGTAATCCACCAGATCTTCCAACGTCATGGTGCCATAATTGTGCGCTACAACCCGCATATCTTCCAGCTTGCCCAGGCTAGTGTGCCCACCCAGCAGCAGCGGGGTTTCGAGCTTGATCAGCAGGTCATCGGGATTGGCACTTTCGCCCACCATGGGGCGCGCGCCGATCAATACCTGTGTGGAAAATTGCGCACGCTCACGTTCGCGGTCAATCGCCGGGTTGGTAACGACAGCGACGGTTTCTTTGAAATAGTCTGCCAGATTCACGCGCGTGTGGCTCAGCGCGGCAAGCGGACCATCCCAGCCCAACGAGCCAACCAGTTCTTTACCCGCCTCGGCGACGGCTTCGATCACGTTAAGGTGATACCGTTCCCATCCAAGCGCTGCCATGGTTGCAGCAGTGATCTTGGTTTCGCGGGTCTGCCAGGGCATCGGGCGGTGATCCGCTACTGCAAGTTTGACAGGCGTGGGCGTGGTGCGCTCGGCAACTGCTGTGGCAGCAGGTTCGTAGGTGCTGCCCACGCTGCTATATACCGGGTAGCCGCTGCCGTTACCATTTGCGGGGTGGGCGTTATGGTCGGATGACGAGGTCAAATCACCGAGCGACCAGATGCCGCCGGGCGCATCATGGGCGCGGAAACCGCGCTGGCGGGCGCGATTGAGTACATGTCGCTGGATTGCGGCGTGATCCAACACTTCTATGGAGTGCCCGGTGTGGATGCGCAGCGCGATTTTTTCGCCGGGTGCCATAGGCTTAGGGTCACTGGACAGACTATCCAGCGGGTAGACGCCGCGTTCTGATGCGGCAAAGTATTCTTTTTCGGTTTCACCGAACCAAAGCGGGCGCAGCCCCAGCGCGTCCACGCTGAAAACACACAGGTCGCCAAAGCGCGCTGCAACGGCGGCAGGTCCCTGCGCAAAGGGACCGAAACTCTGGCGCATGTTCTCGTACAGGGTATGAATTTCCGGCGTGGATTGGAGCAAGTCGTGTTTGTAAGGTGGAAACACGAGTTCCATCGCCTCGATCAAGTCCAGCCCAAACTCCAGACACAGTGTGTTGATCAGCCGGTCAACATCCTGCGAGTCCGAGTTATTGGGATCAAGATAGACACCAAGCATGGCAGCTTCCATGCGGAAGCGCGAAATCGTGTTGAATTCGCCGTTGTGCCCTAGCACACCAAAGGGCTGCGCACGCTCAAAAACCGGGTTGGTGTTAGTGCTGTAGCGCGCATGACCAAGCGTCACCGCCGAGGCATAATCCGGGTCGCGCAGTTCAGGGTAGTAGCGCCGCAGGATTTCAACCGTGCCCTGCACCTTGTAGACTACACTGTGCGCAGAAAACGAAGCGAAATGTACCCCGAGATCGCGTTCCAGTCCGACACGCAGATTGAACAGCGTGTTTTCGAGCTTTTCATACGGCAGCACATCGTTAATGCCGGCAATCTGGTAGAATACCGGCTCGTTTTTCTCAGCGTTGGGACCTAATACTTCGCGGTTGACCTTGCCCGGACGATCCAGCAGCACCGTTAGACCGGCATCAACAATGCGGTTGGTGATGTACTCAACCAGTTCCGGTGCGCGATTACGCTGGATTGCCGGGATCATCAGGTGGGCAATCCAGAAATTGCGATTCGCCGCTAGTGACGAACGCAGCCCGGCGCGGGCAAGGCGTTTCATCCACAATTGGCGTGGGATGTCGGTGAGAATGCCAACACCATCACCTTCCCCATCAATATAGCCAGTGCGATGCCCCATCCGTGCCAGCCCTTCGATGGACCGTTTCACATTGCCATGCGTTGCCTCGCCCCCTTTGCGCACAGCGCAAATCAAGGCACAGGCGTCACGCTCCTGCGTATCAATCGGATGCAACGGGGGCGAGTCTTCATAAATCGGGGAGTGCAGCATAGGGTTTCGTACTCCTCGGTTAGTCGTATGCTTGTCGGGTACAGCTCAACGAGTTTTGGGGGAAGTTAGCAACAACGTACAATATTCCCCCTCAGAGAGTTGGCTATTCTTTCATAGCTGTGCGGCTTGGAAAACGTGCATGATGCAGCACGTTGTGCGTAGGCAGCGTTGGCGGTTTGCACAATTTTCCTTCGTGAGAACCGTCTCTGAGCCAAGTTAAGCTTTAGATACTTTAGTTTATATATACGTAATCAACGTAGTGGCTTATAGTGTGGTCACTTTTCGGTCGCAAATTGTCGCGGATTCTTAACTAAATAGTCCAAAATCCGTTGAAAAGCGTCCAAAAACAATTAAAAGCGATGCTATTGTGAGGACAGGCTTAATGATTAATCTATTAAGTAGCTTGGATAGATTGCCAGAACTTAGCGGTTTTAGTTTCGGCAATCTATACGACTCGCGTCGGGGCAGACTCGACAACTTCGAGAGGAAAGGGTCAGTTCAGTGCCAGAAGGCGCTTAATTGTTAGCGCCAGGTGCAGCGCTAGGCGGGTTTCTGGGCGATTCAGGTCAATTTCCGCAATTTCGTTAATTCGGTTCATGCGGTAGAGCAGGGTGTTGCGATGCACGATGAGCATTTCTGCCGTCTGACTGAGGTTGCCATGACAAGCAAAAAATGCTTCCAATGTTTTGATCAAGTCGGCGTGCTGCTTGTGGTCATAGTCTAGCAGCGGGCGCAGTGTGCGTTCGCAAAACGCCAGCAGCTTGTCACGATCTGACAGACTTAGAATCAGCTGGTAAACGCCAAGATCGCCAATATACAAGGGCGTATCAGTTTGCAGCCGCACTGCCAGATCAAGCGCTTGCACAGCATCGCGGTAACTGGTGCGCCACGAACCGATTTCACGCGCCGCCTGCCCCAACCCAATAGCCACATGTGAACTTGGAAACTGCCGCTGAACTTCTGCGCTGAATGCCTTAGCGAGCTTCATGCTGGCTTCTACCGGGTCCTTAGGGTCTGTCGCATGGAAGACAAGCACTTCCTGTTCGCGTTCGCGCTGCCAGACGAGTGCTTTGGCATGATGCGCGCTGATCACCGTGTTGACCATCGTTTCCAGACGACGCACTGACGGCGTCTTGTCCCCCTGCCACGACAGGACAATCGCCAGATGTGTCTGGGTCATGTCATGGTCGAAACGTTCCCCCTGACGCACCGCCTCCTGTTGGCTGACATCGCCAATCAGCAGCCGGTCCAAAAATGTCCCGCGCAGACGTTTTTCGGTATCGCTGATCGCTTTTGCCTTAGCCATTTCCAGCGCGCAGGCAGCAGCGCCATGCTCGGTGACGAGCATATCAATGTCGTCCAGTTCTGTGTCGCGCCCGATGACCGACAGATAGCCGCGTCCAACCTCTTTGGTGATAATCGGGGCGACATAGCGTGCTAAGCCTGGTGTCGGCAGCGATTGCAGCAGCACCGGGTTTTCGATTTCGAAGACACGATGCCGGTCCTGAATCTCTACCGGCAGGTTGTCCATTTTGCGCAGGAATTGTTCGACTTCGTCCCAGTAGCCGACCATCTGCGGTTGCACCGTGCTGTACATCACCCGCAGGCGCTTGTCCTGCACAATAACGGATTTGTTGGTCAGGCGTGCAATGGCGGTGACCAGTTCCGACATGCCTTCATTGCGCGATGAAATCTGGGTTAGCTGGCGGTAAATCTGGGTGCCGCGTCGTTCAAGCTGCCCTTTGCGATCTACCAGCAGGCTAACGATCATTTTTTCGACCAGCCGGGCGCGGTTGCCGCTGGGCAGCACCAGCAGCGGAATCCCATAGGCATTTGCTTCTGCAACGGCAGTAGGCGAAGCATTCTCGCAAAGAATCACTGCAGAAGCCTGACGGTCAGACGCCCAGCGGACAATATCCACATCTGTATTCACCGGCTGATTGCTTTCACGGGCGGCGACCAGCACCATTTCGTCACGCTGGAGCGTTTTGTTGGGCAGATGATCTTCAGGATGGATCACCGAGGTCCAGGATACCGTGCGATTCAACGACCCATCGCCAGCGACGACGCGTGTGCCCAACGGCAAAGTCAGCTTGCGGACATCCTCGATTGTAATCTTCGGTGGTAGGCTGTTTTTCTCGTCCACGTTTACCACACTGTTTGCGTTTTCGTTCAGGTTAAGAGACGCTATTGTAACGTGAGCGTCCAGACTTCGCATTCGGTCTTGCAGGGTTGATCATGTAGGTCACATTGAATTGCACAAGCGTAATCCAAAATGGTTTCCTGCGCAACGTTCGCCAGAACAAGGATTTATGGAGGATTAAGTTTCGCCCGTCATTAAGCCTGCGAGGATGACCAGAGCAAATGCCAGCAGCGAGATGCCGTAGAAGTCAAATCGCGGGTTAATCTGTAGACTGTAGACTCCAAAAACCAGTAGAATCGTGCCCACAATCCATGTAATCGGGCTGACTCGCCAGCGACGCATATACTGATAAATGCCGGAAAGCAGCAGCACCGCTGCCCCTGCAAAAGGAATGATAGAGTTGGGTAGTTCGACGGATTCTGGTAGCAGATAAACAATGGCAAAAATAAGCACTAGAAAAAACCATGTGAAACGCTCTGTGCGTGCTTCCGCGTCCGATTTCCGCCGTCTGTTGTCGTTATAGGTCATATGCCGATCCAGCTTTAAGACGATTTCGCCCTTATCCGATAGTCTACCCACAAGTATAGTACAGATTAGTGCAATGGGGTAACAGCTGTGTTTGCCAGCGCTGCCGATGATTGCGCAGTTTGCAGTTGTCAATAGAATCGGAACGGAGTGTTGACTGTGCCAGAGGGACGGTTTATGGCTGGTCGTTGCGTCTTGTTTGTGGTGCTGCTGCTTGCTGCCTGTTCGGGTGCCAACCCGGCAGTTGATCAGAATACGCCGCGATTGCTGGGCGAGGCGACACTGCCGCCGCGTACTGCTGCGCCGCTAGATGCTGCGCCACCTTCCCCCATAGTAGCAACCTTAGCCACAAGCGTACCAGAACTGGTTTCTCCTTTAGAGGTTGTCACTATCGAATCGAATTTTGTGCTGGTGACACCCACCCTGCCGCCGACCAAAACGCCGACGATTACCCCAACCATCTCACCTACGCCATCACAGACACCCCCACCAACCATCAGTCCATTTCCATCGGCAACCATTCAGGTGTTTTCAACCAGTGTTTCTTCCCCAGTTCCTGCCGTCATTCAAAACCCGCAGCCGCAGGTCTGCAACACGGCGTGGTTCTTCCCCGGTCTCACTCCGGGGAGCTGCCCACTCAGCCCGCCTACTGCCAGCGCTGGCGTTTACCAGCCCTTTGAGTTCGGACATATGATCTGGGTGCAGCAGCTTGATGCTGTCTATGTGCTCTATGACACGTCGGAGCAGCCGCGATGGCAGGTGTTTAATGATGCTTTTGAGAATGGCATGGCGGAAACGATCGAGGAATTTGACAACCCGCCACCTGCTGCTTGGCAGCCGCGCCGGGGCTTTGGCTTGATCTGGCGTGAACGCGAGGCAATGCGCAGGCGCATTGGCTGGGCAATCATTGAATGGGAAGTGCCCTATAGTGTCCAGATGCAAACCGGCAGTGATGGGACCCTGTTCATCAATATGCCTGATAACGCAGTCTTTATGCTGCTGCCGAACGGGCAGGACTGGGCGCGATATTCACTGGGAACCGCGACGGTTACACCCTGACTGACCGGCATTTAAGGTGCTTGCAGCGGGCAAAATTCCGGTGCGGTGTTGAGAATTTCGCCGGTGGCGACAACCTGTGCGTCAATGTAGACATTGCTGACCATTACTGTGTTTGTTGCGCTGACCAACCAGATTTGCCGCGTCTGTTCATCAGCCCCGCGAAAATCGAACAGGTTGCCCACAAAGGCGTTGTTGTCTGCTTCAAGGTTGAGCACCACGCCGCGCGCGCGCGCTACCCCAATAAAGCGGTTGTTGCGAATACAATTGAAATCACCTTGCAGAATTGACAGGTGCGTGTCCACCCTGCCGGGGGAAGTGCTTGCAAAGAAGTTGTTTTCGAACAGATTGTAGGACGCGCTGTTGAAGATAGCGACATTGTGCCCGGCGTTGTCAATAAAACTATTGTTACGGATAATGTTGCCGCTGATGTCTGCTCCTTCGCGTTGCAGCGCCAGTCCGTGTCGCGGGCTGTTGCGTATGACATTACCTTCAATCAGGTTGTTGGTTGCGCGCTGGGACGCCTGTGCGATATTGGGTTCCAGATCGACATCCCCCGCCTGGTACTGCTCAGGGGCATATTTGGGGGTGCCCGGAAGAATGCCCTGCTGGTTTTCTTCGATCAGACACCCGCGCAATGTGTTGCTATCTCCATGGGTAATCGAGATGCCGTTGCGCAGGTTGCGTCGCAGGACACAATCTTCGATTACATTCCCTGTGGCGATGTTGTCCAGCCCGTCGTTGCGTCCGATGTAGATGCCATCGCCATCGAAATCTTCAGCCCAGACTCGCTCGACATGCCAGTTTTCGGTTCCCTGCATGCTGATGCCATGAATGGTCACGCCACCGGGTGTTGGCTGGTTGTTCCACTGCGCTGCACTACGCCCCAGGAGCTTAAGATCGCGCAAAGTGACATTGATGATCCGGACTTGAATATCGGTCACTTGCTGAGGAACAAACAAGTGGTCGTAGTAGCGGATGTTGTCGGCTGTTCCGGCGATATTGTCAACTGCCTCAATGACCGTTGTGTAATCAGGATCGCCGTAGACGAGGATATTGCTCGGCAGGCGCAGTGAACCTGAACGATACGTTCCGGATGGCAGGTAGACAGCGCCGCCAATCGCACCCGCTGCCTCAATTGCTGCCTGAATAGGCACAGTGTCTTCAAGTGTATCGTTGATGGTTGCGCCAAAGTCAATGACGTTGAATACAACACGCGGCTGTGCCCGCAGCTGACTGGTGGAGAGCAACCAGAGCAGCAGCAGCCAGCAACCAGCGACCAACAAGCGTCTATAGACACTGCTGCCCACAGCGGGCACAGTCCGACGGCTCATGCAGAAGGAGATTTCTCACGCATCAATCGGCTGTAATTGCCTTTCCAGGTGCTATCTTTGCGCATTAGTTTCGTCACCTTGACGTCACTGAATTGTGGCAGCAGGTTGGCAATAAGCGCTGGCAGTTTCGCCCAGTCATTCTGCAAGAGCACCCCGGCAAGTTCATCCGCACGGCGTCCTGCCCAGTACCAGCGTTTGCGCAAATCCTCCGCTTTCATCCAGTAATCGCGTTTTTCCCACGCTTGAGCGGACTGTTCAATGCCCTCGTCAATCGAGCGCAGGCAGAAAGCAATTGTCGCCAGCATATCGCGGGCTTCGTCGTCAATCGCCCCCTGATTACCTTTTTGCATCAGGTGATAGAGCATTTCAGCGATGGTGCGGCGATCTTGATTGCGCTGTTTTCCTGTGCTGTCCGGATTGATGATACGGCTCATGAGTGGGTTTCCTCCCTATACACTAGGGCGAATGCCTTTGTAGACAGTTCGCCCGCCCAGAGTACGCAAAATCGTCTGGGCATCGCGCCCGGTAATGTGTTCCAGTTCGTTTGGGGATAACGGTGTGTTGCCGTTTGCCAGAAACACGCGAAAAACACTGTCCACCAGTGATGCCTGTGAATTGATGAAGTTGGGGTCCTGCGCGGCAGTCTGGATTGCCATACCCATTTCGTCGAATTGGAA
This sequence comes from Anaerolineae bacterium, assembly GCA_034435675.1. Lineage (GTDB taxonomy): Bacteria > Chloroflexota > Anaerolineae > Aggregatilineales > Phototrophicaceae > DAOTWP01. Next base: position 21,306 of record DAOTWP010000088.1, on the reverse strand, counting down.
GACTTCGGCAGTGGCGGGATGAATGTAATCAATCAGTCTGCCTTCTTCGGCATGCGCCAGATGTTCACGTTGTTCCGGCGGCAGATGGCTGAGCAGATAGGTGCGCAGGTCTTCGCCGGTACGCGCCCACCAGTCATAATCAATATGGAGTTTTGTGTCGAGCGTCGGCTTGACCAAGGTGCTCGGTTTGAGTGGGTTCATGGTTTCATCAACTCCCTTTGGCTCTGTGCCGCTCCGCGCCTATTCCGCAAGACGCCAGTAATGCCCGCCGACATTTTCAAAATCCGGATTGGCGCTGAGGGTTGCAAAGATCGGTCCCGGCGGACAGCGGCGCAGTACATTGACCGCGCTGTAGATCGTTTTGGCGTGGGCAGTGCCCTGCGGGGTCAGACGACCCAGCGCCGGGATGACCATGCGCAGAATAGCAGCGATGGTGCGTTTGCTGTTCTGAATCTGCTTCACCAGTTCATCCACCGCCTGAATGTCGTCAATGCCCAGAATCATCAGATCATCGTAATCCGCGCCGATGCTGCGTTTGACATTTTCAAAGGTCAAGCCGTCGCCTTTAGGAATCAGCAGGCGTACCCATTCACTGCGCGGGCGATAGGCGGTAAAGTCCACCACTACTTTGCCGGGGCTGTCCCCTTTATGCAGTTTGATGTAGGTTCCGATGGGAAGCTGGTACTTGCGGTAAATTGGACCCAAGCCGTGCACAAAACGCTCTTTGCGAACTACCCAACCGGGGAATTCCTGTCCATCCTGTCCATCCACCAGCGTAAAGGCAACCCGGGGTGTGCGTCGCGCTGTCGGAAAAATCTGATCGGTATAGCTGTTCAGGGGGAGACTGCCAACCCGCCTGTGTGGGTAGGTTAGTACGATTCCAACAGGTGCAGCCGGGTCGTCCTGCTCAAATTGCAGTTCCGAGTGTTCGTCGTTGATTTCGATTTCCAACTCGCGCATAGCGGGGGGGAGCAGACTTTCATCATATTCGATATAGCTGTAGCGAAGGGTATCGGGTGGAGTCAGCACATCCTGCGGCTCAAGGCGTGTGAGGTACCACATCACTTCCCCAGCAGGGCCAACTTCGTCGAAGCGCGAATCATCCTTCATCGCATAATTCAGCGAAAATGTCTGCAATTCAAGTGAGGTAGTGCCCAATCCACCCATATCGCGGATGACCGCCTCGGTAGAGAGGGGACCGCCCCCGTTGATGTCGAGCACAGCTTCCGCGAGGTTGAGATGCCCGATATTCACCTCAATCAGCAGATCTCTGGGGAACCACTTGCCGGAGATGTTGGTCAGCGCCGGGGTAGCGCGCAGCCGGTTTTCCAGCGTGCGTACAATCTGAACCGGCGCTTCGGAAAACACATCCTCAGCACTGATATTGTCGTAGACATTCATCGGGCTGCCACTGGTGTCCTGGCTGACGAGAGGATGGTTAACTTGCAAGCGTGCGGCGAACTCGCGCAGTTTCGGTTCGCCAACATTGGTCGCTTCATCCTCGAACTGCACGGCAATGACTTCATAATCACCGTACAGGCTGTTGTTGCCGGGGCGAATGCTCCGTACAACCGCAGACGCATACTCAAAAGCAGGAAACAGCAACCGCTGACCGACCTCGAAGTGTTCCGCGGGGTTATAGGGCTTTGAATTTTTGTAGCGTTCATGCAGCGCAGCAGTTTCTTGATCAAGCCGGCGCTGAATGAGAATGAGTGCAAGAGCCTCTGTAGAATACGGCTTTTCTCGTTCCAGCAGCAGGTTTATCAAATAGTCGACGTCTTGATCGTCAACTGTGAAATTGCGCGCCCAGTGATGACTTTGCATCAAGGTTACACGCCTCCGATCAAAAGTGGGGAGTTTTTCTGGTTGCTCTGTATGAATGCGCAGAAGGAGTCGTTATTCACCGGCAAACGCTAAACGTTTGTGGACAGTTTTTGCTAAGTATAAGGTACAGACCTATAACGCAGATTATACTTGACTGCTTTCGGGGAATGCAAGCGTCGGGTTGACCCACCCCGGCGCGTCGGCTATACTTGGCGTTCTAAAATCGCCAGAAAACAGACAAAGGGCATGATAAATGGCAACAAAGCGTACATGGCAGCCCAAAATCCGCCGCCGTAAGCGCGTGCATGGCTTCCGCGCACGGATGGCGACCAAAGGTGGGCGCAAGGTGCTGAAGGCACGCCGCGCGCAGGGGCGGCATCAACTGACGGTGACACCGAATCACGTCAAGAAGGTGAACTGGAACGCTTAGGCTGTACAGGGAGATGCCGCTGGAGCAGGCAAGGATGGAACGGCGGCTTCGGCTTCGGGATCGGCGCGTATTCGCACGCTCAAAGCAGGCTGGGCGCACCCACCGGCATCCTCTGGTAATGATTAGTGTTTTGCCCAACGATTTACCGTATAATCGCTATGGGTTCATCACGGGTAAAGCATTGGGTAATGCTGTGGTGCGTAATCGCGCGCGCCGCCTGCTGCGCGAAGGTATCCGACAGCTGCATCCCCGGCTGTGCAGCGGGGTTGATATCATCCTGATTGCGCGTCCGGCAATGGTTGGCATAAGTTACGCAGAGGTACTCAGCAGCCTCAGCAATCTGGTTGAACGGGCAGGTCTGCTGGCGAGGGAAGCACCATGAGACGACTGGGTATGGCGTTTATTCGTTTTTACCAGCGGCGTATTTCGCCGGGAATGCCACCTTCCTGCCGTTTTCAGCCCACCTGTTCACAATATACCTACGAAGCGATCGCCCGCTATGGTTTCTTTGAGGGCGGCTGGCTTGGTTTTAAGCGCATTGTGCGCTGTAACCCCTTGAATCCCGGTGGTTATGACCCCGTGCCGTGAGCGCCATTCTCTGATGGCAAGGAGTGTTTGGTTGAAGCCGATGAAGCGTTGGATGCAGCACCGCATGCTCGGTGTTGTACTTTTATTGGTGCTGTTTGCAACCGCCTGTGTGCCTGTGCCGACGGGGAAGAGCTGGGCATCAATTACACTGGTTGAGCTGAATGGTGAGCAGAATCTTCTGCTGGCATTCAATGAACGCATGGTGATGGTCAATCCACGTACCGGGCTGCCGACCCAGCTACTCACCAGTGAGGGCACTGTGCGGCGTGACCCCGAAACCAATGCGCCGCTGATCTGGCAGGTGGTTTCCGGGCAAACAAATGGTCCCACTGCTCAAACCGGTCTTGTAGAATTCTACACTGACTCGATTACGCTGGATGCTGACCGGCTGCTGACCGTAAGTTACGGCTCACGTCTGTATATCACTGATTTGCCCTCGGCGCGGGTGCAATCGCCGATTGGGGGTGTACAGATTGTGCCGCATCTGGAAATCGCGCAGAATACCGGGCATATCATCGCCGACCCGATCCTGTCGGGAAATCTGCTCTATGTAGCGTTCACGGAGCAGAATCTGGTTGCATTGGATGTGAACGATGATTTTGCCGAGGTACATCTGTTCCAAACGGAGCAGGGTATCTGGGCAACGCCCCTGCTGGTCGAAGCCACCAATACGCTGTATGTGCCGACGATGGATCATCATCTTTACGCGCTGGACACAGAAACCTTCGACCTGCGCTGGGAGCTTGATCTCGGTGGCGCGGTCGCTGGGACGCCGGCGTACCGGGATGGCTATTTGTTTGTGGGTAGTTTTGACCGCAAGCTATTCATCATTCGCACTCCCGATGCCGCTGATGGTGGGGATGCCGGTGAAATTGTCGCGCAGTATGATACCGAGAACTGGGTGTGGGGTTCGCCAGTGCTGAACGATGATGGTGTACTTTATGTTGCCGATCTCAGCGGTTATGTTTACGCGCTGCGCGTGGAATATCCTGGCAGTCGCTTCGGCGCTGATGATTCTGTCCCAGTGGGCAGCACTGCACAGCTTACCGAATTGTGGAAAGTGAAAACTGCTGAACGGGCAATTCGGGCAGCGCCGCTGGTGACAGCAGAGTATGTCATCGTCGCTTCACGCGATCATCGGGTATACTGGTTAGACCGGGCATCCGGTGTGATCGTTTACCAGCAGGAATTGTCCAGCGAAATCATGGCTGATCTGCTGCTGATCAGCACGGAAGCTACCGCGGGCACAGGGCAGGCACAGACAGATACCGCAGCGCCAGAAGCAACCGCAGAAGCTACGAGCGAACCCGGCGCTGAAACAACGCCGGAAGCCAGACAGGCGGACAGCGAAACTGGTTTAGAAGCAGAAGCTCCTGAGATTCCGCAGCAGGCGGTGTTGAACCCCTATGCGAATGTAACCGATGGGCAGGTAATTGTCAGTACAATGGCGTTCAACCAGCTGCTGGTCAGTTTTGATCTGGCAACCGGTGAGCTAAACTGGCAGTATGGATGGTAGGTGGGAGGCGTGACGTAAGTTCATGGATTTTATTCTTAACCCGATCATCACTGTACTGGCAGGCTTGTACGCGCTGCTGGGCAATAACATTGTTCTGGCGATTATTGCACTGACCATCCTGATTCGTGTGGCACTGTTTCCCTTGATGGCGAAACAGCAGCGCTCCGCGCAGGAGATGCAGGCGATTCAGCCAAAACTGAAGAAGCTGCAAGAGAAATACAAGAATGACCGCGAAGCACTGGCGCAGGCGCAAATGCAGCTTTATCGTGAGCACGGCATCAATCCGCTGATGGGCTGCCTGCCGTTGTTGATTCAGCTCCCGATTCTGATTGCGCTGTATCAGGCAATCATTTACGCACTGGCAGGAACGCCGACACAGTTGATCGAACTGTCTGGACGGTTGCTGATTCCCGGTCTGGATGGGCTGGTGCCGATGGGCAAAATCTGGCTGGGCATGGACCTGACGCAGCCACCGACGCTAAATCCCGTCTGGGCGCTGGTGCTGCCGCTGCTTGTGCTGGTGACAACCTGGCTGCAATCCAAACTAACCCTGCCTGCGCCACCTCCGTCCGATGACGGCAAGCCCAACCAGATGGCGGCAATGAATCAGTCCATGACGACGATCATGCCGTTGATGTTTGGTTTCTTCTCACTGTCCTTTTCAGTGGGCTTGTCAATCTACTTCATCACCTCGAATATCGTCGGTATCGCCCAGTATGCAGCAATGGGCAAAGCTGACTTCGGCAAATTGATCGGGCGTCCCCGGCAAACGCCCTCCGATGGTGAACCCGCGGGCGGGATGGTCGAGGGTAAGGTGAAAGTCAAGACTTCCGAACGGGGTGGGAAGCCCAAAGCCCTGGCAAGGACACCTGTGAAATCCTCCGGTACAAGGGCGAAAACGACAGGCAAAACCAGCCGGGCGAAATAGGCGGGGTGTCCGGCAGAGCAGTAATTGAAAAATGAGCAGCATTACACTATAGTAACAATAGATGCGCTGCGCACAGCCCCTTGCGATTGCATGGGGCTTTCTCGCAATTTCATGGCGATGTCGCGTTCTTAGCAAGGATGCTTTTATGGACTATAAAACTTCTGTTGAAACCACTGCCGACAATGTCGAAGATGCCATTGCAAAAGGACTGGCAGAGCTGGGTGTAGGACCGTCCGAGGTATTGGTCGAAGTGTTGGAAGAACCCAGCCGGGGTGTTTTTGGTATCGGCGCACGCCCGGCGAAGGTGCGTTTGCAGTTAATCAGCGGGCGTCGTGCTGCACCTGCGCCTCCCACACCGGCACCATCCCCACCCGCTGCGCCCGCCGCCCCCAGTCGCAAGCCGGCAGATGAGAGCTATCTGGATGATGCGGGCGATGAAGAAGATGACTTCGTTTTTTCCGATGAGGAACCGGCGGAGGATGAGTTCGCCCCCGATGAGGATGCCGCTGTCGGCAAAGCCGTCCTCAGTGAACTGCTGCACTACATGGGTGTTAAAGCGGCGATTCGCATTCGCCGGGCAGCACCCACCCGCGATGAAGAAACCGCGTTGTGGCTGCTGGATGTGACTGGCAAGAATTTGAGCAGCCTGATTGGACGCAAAGGTGAAACCTTGGCGGCGCTGCAATATGTCACTCGGCTGATTGCCAGTCGTCAGTTGCAGCGGCGGGCGAACCTGATAATTGATGTGGACGGTTATAAGTCCAAACGCTCCGGGATGCTGCGCAAGCTGGCAGAACGGATGGCAGAGCAGGCGATCAAGCAAAAACGTGTAGTGACACTGGAACCCATGCCGCCTAATGAACGGCGGATCATTCATCTGACCTTGCGTGACCGCGAGGATGTGACCACCAGGAGTGTTGGTGAAGGGGATGCCCGCAAAGTCACTATTGTTCCCAGATAGTCTCTGGCAGATGTCCTGATGCCTCCCCAAGCGCCAGTTTATCTTCTGATCGGGCATATAACCGCAGATGTCAGCGCGGATGGACGTAGTGCGGGGGGCACAGTGGCATATGCAGCACAGACCGCAGCAGCGTTTGGTCTGCGTGTGGGGGTGGTCACAAGCGCTGTTCCCGATGACCAGGTGCTCCATGCGCTGCCCGTCAGCACACAGTTACAGCTCGTTCCGGCAGCACAAACTACCACATTCGAGAATCGCTACACACCTGCTGGTCGCCAGCAGGTGATTCGTGCTGTGGCAGCGCCGCTGGACTCAAGCAGCATTCCTCCCGCATGGACGACAGCGCGGCTTGTGCATCTTGCGCCCGTTGCTGGTGAAGTGGATGCTGCTTTGCTTGCACTGTTCCCCAATGCCCTCAAGCTGATGACCATTCAGGGCTGGCTGCGTGGCTGGGATGCCGCAGGGCGTGTGCATTTCAAACACTGGATTGATGCGGCGGCGCTGCGACAGGCGGATTTTGTAGTTTGCAGCGAAGAAGACTTTGCCACGCAGCCTGACCTGGAAACGATATATGCCCAGGCTGCCGCACGGTTAATCGTAACGCGAGCAGCACGCGGCGGCAGCTGCTATGTCAATGGGCTGCGCACCGAGTTTTCCGCGCCCGCAGTGCAGCAGCTTCACCCAACGGGCGCAGGGGATGTTTTTGCGGCGGCGCTGTTCTGTGCTTACTGGCTGCTGCGCGGGGATTTACGCGGCGCACTGTCTGTTGCTGCTCATCTTGCTGCGCTGTCTGTGACACGCGCAGGGCTGGCAAGTGCGCCAACGCCGCAGGAAGCCCGGCAGGCGCTGCTCGCGCTGGGCAGGGGCGATGACGATGAGCATCATGATGCTTGGGGGGAATAGAACCTTGATTATTGAGCGCGTACTTTTTAACGGCAGGATTCACACACTGGACTCGCGCCAACCGCAGGCGTCCGCGCTGGCGATTGCGCAGGGGCGGATTGTCGCGGTGGGTTCGGACGAGGATTTGCTGCACCTTGCCAGAGCAGAAACGCGGCGCGAGAACCTTGCTGGGAAGGCAGTCATTCCGGGGTTGACTGACGCTCACATTCACTGGGAGATGACAGCCCGTGCCCTCAACGATGTCAATCTTTTTGAGGTGCCCAGCAAAGCAATGGCGGTTGAGCGCGTCGCTGCCCATGCCGCCAGCACCCCGGCGGGCGAATGGATCACCGGTTATGGCTGGATGCAGGAAATCTGGCAGGATCGTGCTTTTCCATCCGCCGCAGATCTGGATGCTGCCGTGCCTGCACATCCGGTATATCTGCGCGCCAAGAGTGGGCATGCCGCCTGGGTGAACCGTGCCGCGCTTGATTTTTGTGGCATTACTGCCAGTACGTCTGATCCTGAAGGCGGTAAAATCGCCCGTGATGCTAACGGAAATCCCAGCGGCATTCTGTTTGAGAATGCGATGGCGCTGGTTGGCGATCGGGTGCCGCGATGGGATGTTCACCGGCTTGCGCGGATGATGCAGACTGCACAGCAGCACGCCCTGGCATCCGGTCTCACCGGGATTCACGACTTTGATAACCCAACCTGTATGGCAGCATTGCAGGTGCTGCGCGAACAGGGACAGCTAGCACTGCGTGTGGTCAAAAATATTAACAAGGACTGGCTGGACGCTGCGATCGCGCTGGGCATTCGCTGGGGTTTTGGCGATGAATGGATCCGTTTTGGCGGTTTGAAGCTGTTTTCGGATGGCGCGCTTGGACCGCGCACGGCGCTGATGATTGATCCTTATGAGGGTGAACCGGAAAACATCGGCATTGCCGTGCTCGAAAAGGAAGAAATGATCGAACTTGTCGGGCGGGCAAGCACTGCCGGGCTGCCGTCCACTATTCACGCGATTGGTGATCGTGCGGTTCACAATGTGCTGGATGTGTACGAGGTCGTGCGGGCGCAGGAAGCCGCGCGGGGTGAAGCGCCAGAAACCCGCCGTCATCGCATTGAGCATGTGCAGTTGATTCACCAGGATGATGCCCCGCGGTTGGCACAGATGCAGATTATCGCCTCAATGCAGCCCATTCATGCCACGTCGGATTATCTGGTGGCTGACCGGTATTGGGGCGCGCGGTCGCGCTGGGGGTATAACGCGCGTTTGCAGCTGGATCACGGCGCGGTGGTTGCCTTCGGGTCTGACTCGCCGATTGAGCCGTTTGAACCGCTGAAAGGCATTCACGCGGCGGTCACCCGCCGGCGGGCGGATGGTTCTCCCGGTCCTGATGGTTGGTATCCCGAATACCGGTTAACCGTTGCTGAGGCGCTGCGTGGGTTTACGCAGGGGGCGGCATACGCAGCAGGGCTGGAACAGCAGCTCGGCACGCTTGCGTCGGGCTATCTTGCCGATCTGGTTGTGCTTGAGCAGGATTTGTTCAGCATTGACCCCGCGGCGATTCCTGACGTGAAGATACTGGCGACGATGGTCGGGGGCGAGTGGCGCTACGGCGGTGTCGCTTAGCGTTCTCAGAGGTACTACTCACATGCTCCTAATCGCAAATACGCGGCGGCATGCTTATAATCCGGCGCTGTTTGCAGCGCAATAATTAGGAGCAATCATGACAAATCGTCCCGGAATGATGGTGGGTCCTGTTGAGCATGTGGTGCAGGGTCCAATGCTTCAGGTTGGCAGCAAAGCGCCCGATTTTCGGCTGATCGGCAGCGACAATCGCACGTTCAGAACGCTGGCGGATTATGCCGGCAAGGTGAAGATTATCAGCACTGTGCCGTCGGTGGATACCAATGTGTGTTCTGCCCAGACGCGGCGCTTCAATCAGGAAGCTGCCAGCCTTAGCGAGAATATCGTGATTCTCACCGTGAGTGCCGATCTGCCATTTGCACTGAGGCGTTACTGTGCAGCGGAAGGGATTGACCGGACAGAGACACTGTCAACATATCGCGATATGCGTTTTGCCGATGATTACGGTGTCCATGATCTGGACTGGCGTGTTTGCCAGCGAGGGCTGTTTGTGCTTGACCAGAATGATGTTATTCGGTATGCCGAGTATGTGCCTGCGATTGGCAATGAAGTCGATTTCGATGCGGCGCTGGCAAAGGCGCGCGAACTGGCGTAAGAGGCTGGTGTGAAGCAGTCCAAGACAGACCGTCACCCCGTCAACCTGTGATACTTTTACGAGAGTGCCATTTATGAAAGCACTCTCGTTTTGTTTGGAAAGGCTAAGATTATGAGTGATCTTCGATTGAAACGCTTCGCTGATTTACTGGTCAATTATTCAACTGAGGTAAAACCGGGTGAGTGGGTCGGGATTCTGGGCGATGTCACTGCGCTGCCGGCGCTGCGCGCGGTGTATACCGCCGTTGTGCGCGCAGGTGGCAACCCTACTCTGCTGCTGAGCGACGAAACCATGACGCGTGCGTTCTTGCAGCATGCCAGCGATGCGCAAATGCAGTGGCTTGATCCCTCACAGACGCTCTATTTTGAACGGTCAGATGTGTATATTCGTGTCGGTGCAACCAGTAACACACGCGCGCTGACCAGCATTCCCGGCAAGCGCATTCAGCAAATGGCAGCCGCCCGGCGCGGCTGGCTGGATACCCGCCTGAAGCGTGCCGCCGAAGGCACGATGAAGTGGGTCGGCACATTGTATCCGAATGAGGCAAGTGCGCAGGAAGCGAACATGAGCCTTGAGGAATATGAGGATTTTGTCTATGGTGCGTGCTTCTGCGATCATGATGACCCCGCTGCTGAATGGCGCAAACTGAGCGTAATGCAGCAGCAGAAAGTTGATTGGCTCAGGGGCAAACGCCAGATTAGCCTGCGTGGTCCGCATATTGAGCTTGACCTGTCGATTGATGGGCGCCTATTTGTTAACAGTGACGGACATCACAATATGCCCAGCGGCGAAATCTTTACCGGACCAATCGAAAATTCCGTGAATGGCTGGGTGCGTTTCGATTACCCCTCAATCGTCGCTGGGCGTGCTGTGCGGGGAATAGAACTGCGTTTTCTGGATGGCAAGGTTGTCAGTGCCAGCGCGGAAGAGAATGAGGATTTGCTGCATGCTCAGTTGGATACGGACGCTGGGGCGCGGTACCTGGGCGAATTTGCGATTGGCACTAACTTTGGTATCCAGCGGTTCACCGGCAGCATCCTGTTTGACGAAAAAATTGGCGGCACGGTGCATATGGCAATCGGCAAGGGGTATCCAGAAACGGGCAGCAAGAATGACAGCGCCGTACACTGGGACATGATCTGCGATATGCGCAATGACAGCGAAATCCGTGTTGACGGTGAATTATTCTACCGCAATGGGCAGTTTGTGGTTTAGAGTATCCACAGGGCGAGGCAATAGTCGCTGCCTCGCCTCTGAAAAGCCTATTTCATGCCTGTTGTGGCGACCCCTGTAGTGATGAAGCGCTGCAAGAACGCAAAGACCACTGTAATCGGCAGCAGCGTGAGTACTGTCATCGCCAGAATGTAATGCCATTGGGTGTCCAACTCACCCTGGAAGGATTGCAGCCCAACCTGAAGCGTGAACAATTCATTCTGTGAAAGGACGATTTTGGGCCACAGGAAATCGTTCCAGCGCCACATCACCGAGAAGATTGCCAGCACTGCCAGTGCGGGGGCGGTCAGCGGCAGCACAATCTGCCAGTAGATGCGCCATTCGCTCGCGCCGTCGATCCGTGCCGAGTCGATCAGTTCGTCTGGCAGTGTCAGCATGTATTGGCGCAGTAGAAAGACCCCTGTAGGCGTCGCCGCACCGGGGATAATCACGCCCCAGAGATTATTGCTCCAGCCAATTCTGGCAACAACGAGGAACGCAGGGATCATGATTACCGTAATCGGGACCATCAGCGTGCTGAGCATCAGGTAGAAGATGGCATCGCGCCCGCGAAAACGATATTTGCTCAGCCCATAAGCTGCCAGACTGTTGACGAACAGGGTGATTAAAGTTGCCACCACCGTGACCAAAACACTGTTCCCCAGATAGGTCAGAAAGGGGAAACGAGTCACCGCGCCGGTGTAGTTGGTCAGGTCAAAGTAGAGGCTGCGTACAGGTTCGCGGGTTGCTTCGCGCAGGTCTACCTGCACAGATTCTGCGCCGGGTATGGTGGGGTCAATCATCGTTGCTACCCGCCCAAGAATACGGATTTGCGCCAGTCGTTGCGTACTGCCGTCCGCAAAAGTCACGTCATACAGATTCAGCGGGTTATCATAGCCGTCCAGGGTGACGCTTTCCTGGCGGTAGGGTAGAAAAGTTGGCGGGAAATCAACCAGCGTTTCGGCAGGCTTGAACGATGACAGCACCAGCCAGATCACCGGCACGAACATCACCAGCGTTCCTAGCAGCAAATAGCCGTAGGTCAGCACATCGCCCAGCGAAAATCGCTTGCCACCCTGCTTGCGGGTGAGGAAGGCGATAATCCCGGTGCTGCGCGGTTTGGAGTCTGACAGGGCATAGGTATCTGAATAATCCACGAACATTCCCTTTCCAGTAATAGTCAGGCTGCCGTTTTAGGCTGTCTCGTTCCGCTGTCCAACCCGTAACTGAATGAGCGTGACGATCAACAGGGCGCTTGCCAGCACCAGAGATGCCGCCGCCGCAATGCCAAAACGCCGATTATCGAATGCCGTTTCAAAAATATACTGCACGATATATTTGGTCGCTGTACCCGGTCCGCCACCTGTGAGGACAAAGACATGATCAAAGACCTGCACCGAGCGAATGACTGCCAGCACCGCGACGACCAGCAGTGTGGGGCGCAGCAGCGGCAGCGTGATGAAGCGAAACTTCGACCATGCGTTTGCGCCATCAATGGCTCCGGCTTCATAGAGTTCGTGCGGAATCGCCTGCAAGCCTGCGAGCAAAATCAGCGTGTAGAAGCCCATCGTTGCCCATATATTGACCGCAATCGTCCAGAATTTCGCCCAACCGGCATCCACCAGAAAGGGCAGTCGATCGCCACCAAGGCTGACGACAACGGCATTCAGCGCGCCGTAATCCGTTTGCAGCAGCCATTTCCAGATCAGCGCGACAACCACCGGCGAAAGCAGCACAGGATAGAAGAACACGCTGCGGAAAAAGCCGCGCCCTTTGATTTTGCCGTTCAGCATAAGGGCGGTTAGCAGCGCAACCAGGATGATGCCGATGATTTCGCCTGACAAATAAATCAGTGTGTTGCTGACTGACCGCCAGAATAAATCTTCCTCGCAGGTTAAATAATTGTTGTAATCTGTGCAGGTCAGCAGGGTTTGGACGTTGTCTGTGCCCACAAATGTCCTGTTTTCAGGCAGGATACTTTGCCCGCTGGTCATGGCAAAAACGAAATTGAGCAGCATGGGCAGCAGCACAAAGATGCCGAAGATCAGCAGATTGGGCAGCACAAAAACATACCCCATGCGCTGAACACCGAGTATACGCTGTAACGGCGCAAAGAGCAGATCAAACAGCGCGGCGACAATTTCGAGCAGCGCTTCCCAGTTCAGTAAGATCAGCCCAACCAGCGCAAGCAGGCTCAACCAGAAACCCACATCAACCAACCGGGCAAGATTGGCGCGAGTCTGGTTGTTGTGAACGATAAAAAGGACATAGTAGCCGAGCGCGCTGATGGCGATCAACAGCACGCGCTGTGTGGCATAATGTGCGGCGTTCAGGTCATGGCGTTTTGCCCAGATTGCCAGTCCGACGGCAAGCCCTGCCACAGGCAGGAGCGCAATCATGCCCATCAGGGGATATGAAAGCACCGGCAGCAGCCCCCCCGTTTGCAGTACCATGCTCAGGCTTTGCCCAAAGAGTGTCAGACCTGTGTAGACCTGTCCATTGATCTGTGCCCAGGGTAGCAGTGAGAATGCCAGTACAAGCACGCCACCACAAAAGATAGTCAGGTAGTCAGGGCGATAGAGTCGGGTATAGCCAGTTGTGTGTGGGTGCATAGTTGACCTCTAAAGCAAGCATGAGGTATATGGTCAGCGCGGATTGCGAGCAGGTAAGAATATCTGCTGCCGGTTTGCGAATTCTTTTAGGTATCAATGTTAAAGTACGCGCTCCATATTTTCACAGCGACTTACCACGCATTGTCACTGGATTTGGCGCTAATGCTTTCATTTTTACATTTGTAATCAACATGAGCGGGTCGTCAGCAATTAACGACCAGCCGCTTCAGAGGTGATGACAAGTGCAGCTGTGTTATCTGGGCAGGAGACGGTTTTCAGCTCTCCTGCCCGGAAAATCGTAAGGTTTCAGACCTGTGCTGCATAAGCGAACCAGGCGTTCAATTTCGCTTGTGCATTCGCCTGGCTCGCAGCACAGGCTCGCTTCAGCGTTTGGCTAGCTACCGGCTTCCGCCATGGCAGTATCCACGTCACTCTGAATCTGAACAATTGCCTCGTCAAGCGTCAGTTCGCCGACAATCACCTGGCTCAGGCGATCCCGGATCGAGGTGTTCAACACAAAGCCGAACGGATGGTATTGCAATGTATACGCCTCAGGCATGAACTTCGGAATCTCTGCGGCGAAGGCATTGAGCGCTTCGTTGCTGGCGGAATATTCCAGACCCTCTTCGATCAGACCGAGGTGACCGGGAATGAAGAGCGAGTCCTGAGAGAAGGTGCGCAGCGCATCCGTGCTTGCCAGATAGTCCATGACGCGGGCGACTTCTGCCGGGTGTTCTGTGCCACCCAGTGCCACCATAACCGCACCGCCGGGCATACCGGTGCTGCCGCAGTCGCCACTGGGGTTGGGGATGACGCGCCAGTCGAAGGCGTCGCCAATCCGCTGTGTAAACTGACCCACCTGCCAACTGCCGGACATGTACATCACCAGCTCGCCGTTGATGAAAAACTCATTGGCGGCTGCGTACCCGCCGCCAGAGCCTGCCCACACTTCCAGCGGGGTGATGCCGCGCGTGTGCCAGTCAATAATCATTTCGGCAGTGCTGCGGAAGCCGGGGCTGTCAACCGTGAATGTTCCATCTTCATTGGCGAAGGTTGCGCAGCGGCTCAGCGCGGGACCCCAGACGCGGTGACCGGAACGGTCAATGGCGATTGCGTAGGGAACGCCGGTTTCTGTGGCGACCTGTTCTGCTGCGGCGACCCATTCTTCCCATGTGGAGCCATCGGCGGGAATATCAACCCCTGCCTGCTCAAACAGGGTCACATTAATGAACGGACCCGTAACCGTAAACTGGGTCGGGTAGCCGTAAATCCCGGTAGTGTCGTCGCCAGTCCGCATGGATTGCAGCACAGGCTCAGGGAAATTGGTCAGCCAGTAATCCACATCTGCGACGAGTTCGCTCATGTCAAGGTACAGCCCGGCGAAGCGCGCCACATCGGTGACACGCGCCATATCGGGCGCACCCGCACCTGCCTCCACCTGTGCCTGAAGCGTAGTGTGAATGTCTGCATAGGCAATAGTGTCAATAATCACACGGATGTCCGCATTCTCTGCCTCAAACTGGTCGAGCAGTGTACGCAGCGCGGCTCCCTCATTACCGTCGTCATACCACAGGATGCGCAGTTCGACAACGTTCTGCGCGACCGCCGGCACCAACACCAGCAGCAGCATAAACATCAGCGCGAAGCCCCGAAGTAACGTGCGTTGACGCATAAAGCAACTCCTTTGTAGTAATTAGTTCGAGCGCATATCTTAGGGTTTGCCCCCGCCTCCTCCTGGCGCGGGCTGGCAAACAGACCTCAGTGTTTTGCCAGTAGGCACACCAAGGGTGTTCAAAAGAAAGAACAATACAATTGCGCGTAAGTTACGCAATCTGCCAGATTTTTAACCCATATTGCGTCGCATTGCCAGCGAATCAGCTTTCATCGTCGGTTTCCGCGGCTTTTCGGCTGCGGCGCACCTTGTCCGCCAGCACGCGCGCCTCCGGATGCAGACTCAGCAGCCAATCGCCCAGAATACCTGTTGCCAGATGTACGCCATAGGTCATGCGCGGTTGTCCGATTGCGCCGGGTTTCAGCGTATATGCGCCTGCTTCCGTATGCGGTGTGAGCAGCAGCGCGAGATGCTGATCGATGGTTGGTTCGCGGATGTAGACCTCGAACAACAGAGCGCGTTTGTTGCCGTATACGCTGACATAGCGGATATGGATGTCTTCGCGGCTTTCCTGAAAGGCGCTGAAACGGGCATTTATGTCGTCCTGGGGCATCGGAAGCTGAAGGACAAGATGCGGCATGTCTAATTCTCCGGTGAGCGGCAGCGGCGGCGGCGGCAGATGATTGCGCTGGTAAGCAAAATAATAGCAGGTGCGTCCGGCGCGCAGCGCTTTCGCTTCGTACTTGGTGGTCACACGCCCACTGAAACTGGTGCTGAATGGCGTGCGCTGGGTGTTCTCTAAACCGGGCGCGGCAGCCAGCAGTTCTGCGGTCATTTCAGCATAATCCAGAATATCGGTAGCCAGATAGAGCACACCACCGGGGACAAGGCGGTTGACCAGCGCGTCAACGGTCTGCGGTTTCATCAGGCGGCGCGGGGCATGACGGCTTTTAAACCAGGGGTCGGGAAAGTTGATGTGAAACTGGCTGACCTGCCCTGGAGCAAAGAGATGATAGAGGGCGCTTTCCGCTGTCGCATAAATCAGGCGCGCATTGGTCAACTGCTCGCGGTCCAGCAGGCGTTCGACTTTGTTGAGGCACTTGCTGGTCACTTCCAGTCCAATGACATTCGCCTGTGGGTTGCTGCGCGCCAGATGCAGGAGGAAGTGCCCGTAACCGAAACCAATTTCTGTGATGATTGGACGATCTGCCCCAAACACGTCCGCCCAATCGGTATGCCAGGGGAGGTTGTAAACGCTCAGTTTTTGCATGGCTTATCCTGTATTGAAGTGCTGATTATAACATAGACCCCGGATTTGTCCCCATTCGGCGGTTGTCAGGGAATACGAACATACGGGTACGGGTATGGGTTGTGACATCTGCCGGATGATTGCTGTTCACCGGGGAATGGTTTATGATAAAACACGTCAGCGTAATGGCTGTGTTTCAAAGACGAATGCTATGTTGTTTCAGGATACATTGTGATGGAGTCTATGGAATTTGAACATTCTCCGGCGGTTGTGGAACAAACCGAAGTTTCGGCACAAGCGCCGGTTGAAGATGCTCCCGCGATGGTTGCAGGAGTGCGTTTTAACAGGGTTGGCAAGCTGTACCATTTTGAGTATCAGGAATACCCGCAGCTTGCGATGACCGATTATGTCATTGTGGAAACAGCACGCGGGCGGCAGATGGGGCAGGTAATGGGCTTTGTTCAGGCAGAACAGCCCCTGAGCGAATATCGCTCAATCCTGCGTCCTGCCTCAGCGCGTGATCTGGTGCTGCGCCAGCAGTGGGAGGCGAAACAGCCAGATGCCCTGCGGGTGTGCCAGGAGAAAGCCAGAGCAATGGGCGGTTATGATGACGTCAAGTTTGTTGCCGCCCAGTACAACTACGATGGCACGCAGTTGACATTCCTGTTCAGTGCTGAACAGAAGGTCAATACGTCGCGGTTATGGAACGAATTGAGCCGCTACTTTGGCGCACAGGTGGATATGCGTCAGATTGGTCCGCGCGATGTTGCCAAACTGCTGGGTGGTTATGGTGCATGTGGTGAACTGCGTTGTTGCAGCACATTTCTGACAGATTTCAGCCCCATTTCGATCAAGATGGCAAAGGCACAGGGAATCTCGCTGAATCCGTCCGAAATCACGGGGATGTGCGGTCGGCTGCGCTGCTGTCTGGTGTACGAGTATGAATTGTACGTTCAGGCACGCAAACAGCTTCCGAAGCGTAACAAGCGGGTGGGTACGCCATTGGGTGAAGGCAAGGTGCTGGATGTCAGCCCGTTGCAGGATCTCGTGACCGTTTACATTGAGGAAGTTGGACGCCGCACATTCCACCGCGATGAGTTGGTGCCGCTGGATGAACTGGAAGCGCTGGCAAAGAAGGCAAAAGAACCGTGCAGCAAGCATGGGGATGGACCGTGTGATTGTGGTAAACAGCCCGGTGAACGCCGTGCAGATCAGAATCCCTAGAGCCGTATGAGCGACGAAACCAGACCTATCAAACGTGTACTGGGCGTATTTGCCCACCCAGACGACCCGGAATTTTTCGCCGGTGGGACATTTGCCCGCTGGGCTGCGGAGGGGGTTGAGGTACTTTATGTGCTGGCAACCAGCGGCGATAAAGGCAGCGAAGACCCGGAGATGACCCACGAACGGCTGGCAGCACTGCGCGAAGTTGAACAACGCAATGCCGCCGCTGCGCTGGGGGTGCAGGACGTGATCTTCCTGCGTTACCCCGATGGCGAACTGATGCCCACTCTTGAGCTGCGCCGTGATATAACCCGGTTGATCCGGCTCAAGCGTCCCGACGCGGTAGTTACGTGTGATCCGACAGTATTTTGGTTCAGTTCCGGTTCGATCAATCACCCCGATCACCGCGCAATTGGAACCGCAGCCATGGAGGCGGTGTTCCCGGCGGCGCGTGACCGGCTTAATTTTATTGAACTGGAACGCGATGAAGGGCTGCAAACCCACAAGGTACGTTATATCTATCTGGCTGGACCCGCGCAGCACAATGCGAAAGTAGATATCACGGCGCACGTTGAAACCAAAATTCGCGCGCTGCGTGAACACAGGAGCCAGATCAAGGAAATGGACGCGATGGCAGAGCGCATCCGCCAGCGCAGCCTTGATCCTGAAGCGCCAGTCGATGCACCGCGCCATGTGGAGTATTTTCGCCTGTTTACACTGGGCTAGGATGTCACCGATGCTGGACTTTATGGCGCAGGCGCAGGCGCTGCGCAATGAACTCGTCGCTCGACGGCGTGATTTTCACAGGCATCCTGAACTTGCATTTCAGGAAATCCGCACTGCCGGGATTGTTGCCGAGGCTCTGAACGAGCTAGGCTTAGAAGTGCAGGTCGGCGTTGGCAAAACCGGTGTGGTTGCCCTGCTGGAAGGCGACCAACCGGGACCGACTGTGCTGGTCCGCGCCGATATGGACGCGCTGCCGATTCACGAGGCAAATCAGTTGGTGTATAGTTCAACAGTGCCCGGCAAAATGCATGCTTGTGGACATGATGGACATACAGCAGTGCTGTTGGCGGTGGCAAAATTGCTGACCGCCCAGCGGGCGCATTTGCGTGGGCGCGTCAAATTTGTTTTCCAGCCTGCTGAAGAAATCGGGCAGGGTGCGATGGCGATGGTCAATGACGGGCTGCTGCGCGATTTGCCTCCGGATGTAACCCTCGGGCTGCACCTATGGAATTATCTGCCACTTGGCACGCTGGGGGTAGCAGACGGCGGCGTTATGGCAGGCGCGTCGGACTTCAGAATGGTGATTTCCGGCAAGGGCGGGCATGCTGGTGCGCCGCATTCAACCGTTGATCCGGTAGTCTGCGCTGCGCAGCTCATCAGCGCGCTGCAAACGATTGTCAGCCGCAACGTTTCTCCGCTGGAAACGGCGGTCGTGTCTGTCGCATTTATGCGCGCCGGCGACGCTAACAATATCATCCCGCAGACTGTCGAGTTGGGCGGCACATTCCGCACATTTACGCTGGAAATGCGCGACTATGTGGAACGGCGCCTTGGGGAAATCAGCAGTGCATTGTGTCAGGCGATGGGCTGCACGGTAGAAATCACGACATGGCACTACACCATTCCGGTGGTTAACGATTCGCAGGTTGCGCAGCGATTGCGGCGTGTTTTTGCAGAGATGGTTGGCACAAAAGCACTGGATACTAACGCACGCACGCTGGCGGCAGATGATGTTTCGTTCCTGATGCAGGATGCGCCGGGAATGTACTTCTTCGTCGGCTGTGCCAACAGCAGTCGGGGTCTGGATTACGGGCATCATCACCCGCAGTTTGACTTTGATGAAGACGCGCTGCCGTTAGCTGCCGCACTGCTGGCTGCCGCCGCTGCGGAATATGTGCTGCCGGAGGAGATGCGCTAGCAGGCGTGCAGGGATAACGGCATGGGGCAGAATTCAGTATTTCGCTGGAAAGACGGGCTAGGCTGGCTGGTACTAAGTGGTGGCAATGACCCCGGCAGTGACCTGCGCGCCATGACCCTAGGACGGGCGGCGGCTGATGGCAATATCGCGTGCATCAGCCTGCGCGATGTGGACAACGCCAGCGATGTGCTGCTGGATGATATGGAAGATCTGGGCGCGCCCAGTGGCTATATTGTTGATGTGTTCAGTGATGATGACAATACACTACGTGCGCGGCTTGGCGATACCAGTGTTGTTGTCATCGAAGGCGATCATTCTGCCGACCATGTGCGTTCAACGCTGCTGGGTTCCGCGATAGAAGGTATTCAACGCGCTTATGAAAACGGCGCGATGATTCTGCTGGAAGGCGCTGCGGCGGCGGCATTTGGGGCGTGGATGATGCGCGACGACGGCGATCTCGCGGTTGGGCTGGGCTGGGTTGAGCAACTACTGGTGCTGGCGGGAACCACGCGCGTCACCGACAACGCAGCAGCACGACGTGTGCTAGGTACTCATCCGGAAGCTATCATTGTGGGTGTTGGTGTCGGTTCTGCGCTGGTGTTGGGTCCCAACGGGGAGATCGAAACATGGGGCAAGCAGCAGGTCAGCATCGCTTTGGGCGCGCAGTACAGCAGGCAAGCTGATTAATTCTTCGCGGTGGCTGCGTCCGATGCATGATGGCTCCCATGCCATGCGTTTATGCCTGCCCCGACATGTAATGCACAAACATTTAAAGAGAGCGAAACATGCCTGTAACGATTGTAGTCGGGGCACAGTGGGGTGACGAAGGCAAAGGTCGTGTGGTGGACTGGCTTGCTGCCCGTGCCGCTGTGGTGGCGCGCTATTCCGGCGGCGACAATGCCGGGCACACCGTCAATGTAGGTAGTGATGTCTTTAAGCTCCACCTCATGCCTTCCGGCATTCTGCATGCCGGGGTGACCTGTGTGCTGGGCAATGGCATGGTCATTAATCCTATCAGCTTGCTCAAAGAGATGGACAGCCTGCAAGCGTTGGGTATAGAGGTCTCTCCGCAGCGTCTGCTAATCAGTACTCGCGCACACATTATCAGCCCGGCTCATATGGCGCTTGATGCGGCGAACGAACAGGCGCTGGGTGAAAAGGCTGTCGGCACGACGCTGCGCGGCATCGGTCCCGCGTATCTGGACAAAACTGGTCGCTCCGGACTGCGGATGGGCGATATGACAGACGAAGAATCATTTGCCGATCTGTTATACGCGCAGATGCAGCGTGCCAACGCGCAGCTTGTGCAGCAGGGGGCGGAACCGCTGGACGCACAGGTGTCTGCCGCAGATTACATTGAGGCAGCCAGACGCCTGAAGCCCTATTTGCAGGACACGGCGGTTTATCTCCACCAGCAGCTGCGTGCCGGTGCGCAGATTGTTTGTGAAGGGGCACAGGGTACACTGCTGGATGTGGATCATGGCAGTTATCCGTATGTGACCAGTTCTTCACCCACGTCGGGGGGCGCGCTCACCGGGTTGGGATTTGGCCCGCGCGATGTCGAGCGTGTGGTCGGGGTTGCCAAGTCGTTCAGCACGCGGGTCGGCGGTGGTCCAATGCCTACCGAGTTAAGCGGAGACCTTGCGGCGCGGCTGCGCGGTACCGGCGAGAACTTCTGGGACGAATATGGCACGACAACCGGGCGTATGCGGCGCTGCGGTTGGCTTGACGGTGTGATGCTGCGCTACTCTGCGGTAGTGAACGGATTCACCGCGCTGGTGATGACCAAACTCGATATTTTAACCGGATTCGATCAGCTCAAAATCGCAACCGGGTATATGATTAATGGGGCGCATTACGAGTACCCACCTGCTGCGATTGCTGCATTGGAACATGCTGAAGTTGTTTATGAGACCCTGCCCGGTTGGCAGGAGAATCTCAGCGAGATAAGACGCTGGTCAGATTTACCTGCCAGTGCGCTTGCCTACATTGAGCGTGTTGCCGCCCTGTGTAATACGCCAGTTCTCGCAGTCAGCGTGGGACCTGAACGCGATCAGCTTGTACATCGTGAAGGTTAGACTTGCGGCGGCATGATGAA
>DAOTWP010000087.1:0-5956 GCA_034435675.1 Anaerolineae bacterium | reverse complement strand
GACGGGCTGACACTGGTGCGGCGGCTGCTGGCGCAGGTGCCGGGGGTGCTGCCAGCGGGCGGCGGGCTGCTGCTGGAAATTGGCGCGGGACAGGGCGCGGCGGCGCTGGCGGCTGTGCGCGCCGTCCTGCCCGCTGCGGATGCCGTCGTGCTGCCGGACTATGCCGGGCATGACCGCATCGTGCGCGTGGAACTGGCATGATACGGAGCAGCATGTGGGTGGCAAAATGTGCGGAGGCAGCGCCGTGTACGCCCCTGTACAGGCATTAGCCGCCGTGTGTGTTGACGCGGTGGACGGTCATCGGGGCACTGCTGAACGGCAGGCGCACTTCGCTGCACGTCACGTCCACCAGCTCCAGATCACCGGGGTCGCCTTCAGTGGTGATATGCTTTTGCAGCGCATTACCCAACGGGCGCGCCACAATGCTTGCCGCCATCACACCCGCCATCACCAGCGGCAGGCGATCCAGCTTAGACTGTTTTTCGCCCAGATTGCTGAACCCCGCCAGCGCCACCAGCGAGGTGAGCAGCGCGCCAGTGACCAGGTTCGTGCCGCAGTTGGGATGCACCGCCAGATCATGATCCCCGGCACGCATGCGCCGCAGGGCATCCTCTGCCGCCTGCTCGATATGCTCGGTCGGCACACTGCCCAGCAGGATAAAGCCGCCGGAATCGCTGCGCCCGGCAACACTCAGCTTTTTGTAACGCCGTGAGAGCATGTGAATGGTCGCATGTTCCAAGCCGTGATTGCGGCGTGTGCGGCGGATATAGGGGAAGGTCAGAATAGGGTGCAGTGCCCCGGCAATGGTTCTAATCATCGTGCATTCAGCTTTCAAGATTCGGTTACGTCGCAGCCCAACAAGATTTGTTTTCACTGTAGCACAGCTTCAGGCAGGGTGACAATCGGATTACGCCCGCCTCTGCGCACCGGACAAGCGCATGATGCAATTCAACAATTTAATCAACTAACGTTGTTCGTAGGATTGAAGCATGCTTCAACCTACCGGCAACCTGATGATTTTTTTCAAGACCGTAATCCCCTTGTGCAGAACGGTTCAGGGATACAGGTTTACCAGCCCTTAAGCCACGCCCGCCCCTGCCAGATGCTCGCAGATGCGCTGCGTGAACACGCTGGTCGAAACGGCTGTTTCGGGCGTGATGTCCGGGGTCGCGCTGCCATCTGCCAGCACGCGGCGCACGGCAGCTTCAATCCGCTGTGCCAGTTCGGGCAGGCCCCAGTGATGCCGCAGCAGCAGCGCCACACTCAGAATCGTGGCAGTCGGGTTGGCAATACCCTTGCCGGCGATGTCCGGCGCAGAGCCATGCACCGGCTCGGCAATGGCGACCTGTTCGCCAACACTCAGCGATGGCGCTAAGCCAATGCCCCCGCCCCATGCCGCCGCCATGTCGGACAGAATATCGCCGTACAGGTTGGGCGTGAGGATCAGGTCAAAGCGCGTAGGGTCTTTGACCATCCAGTACGCGGCGGTGTCTACCAGCAGTTCGTCGGTGTAGATGTCGGGATACTGTTCGCCCACTTCCAGCGCCACGCGGCGGAACAAGCCGTCGGACTGCGGCATGACGTTCGCCTTGTGGACGATGGTCACTTTTTCGCGCCCGCTGCGCCGCGCCAGCCGAAACGCCAGGTGCGCCACCCGTTCGGTTGCCGCGCGCGTGATGATCTTTTGCGCGGTGCCGGTGTTGCCTTCGTCGCTGGTCTGCTCATCCTGTACGTACAGGTCTTCGGTGTTTTCGCGCACGACCAGCAGGTCAATCCCTTCTTTCGCGGTGGGCACAGGCAAGTAGCGGGTCGGGCGCAGGTTGGCATAGGTGCCAAACATACGGCGCAGGCGCACAATCGGAGAATAGTAACCTTCTACGGGATAATGCGGTGAAGCCGCCGCGCCAAACAGCAGCGCCCCACAGTCACGAACACAATTGATCGTTTCAGACGGCAGCGAAATGCCCTCGCGTTGAAACGTCCCCCAGCCTGCTTGGGCAGTCCTGATGGTAACGTTCGGCAGCACCGTGCGCAGCACTTTCACCGCCGCCGGCACGACTTCCATCCCGATACCATCCGCTTCGACAACACATAGATTGTACACGACACGCCTCCCAGGAACACAAACCGGATGTCTGCGTAAAATCAAAGTATATTTTGGGCTGCCTGCCGGACACCCCGCTGCAAGATAGTGCGGGCGGCGTGTGGACTGTGCGCATGAAGTGTATTTTGGTCAGGCATTCCGCGTGCGCTCAGGGTACAGTCTGCGCCCTGCTGGTGTACGCGGCTGTGCGCAACGGCGAATACACGTGCTGTTCCTGGGTTGTGCCAAAAAAGACAATCTTTAAGAGAACTTTATCCACTGTGATTGTCGCATAATCGCGGGTCCTGCGCAAGAATTTTAACCACCGTACAACCTGAATCGCCGCTTTTGCGTACAATGAGCAGTAACGAGTCGCGATTTTGATGGATGAGGGGCTTAAGGATGGAAGCACAAGCGCGTTTGCGGGCGACCTATGCAATCTGGACGGCGTTCTTTTTGGGGCTGCTGGTGGTCAATGCCAATGCTATTTTTAACAACGCGGAACTGAGCTGGGTCAATATGGTGCTGTCCATTGTCGTGGCGCTGTCAGCAGTCGGCTCCACCGCGTTTGTCTGGGGCTTTGGCGCGGCAGGACAAGCCGGGGCAGGACAAGCCGCTGGCGTGAACCAGCAGCAGGGGCAAGTGGAGAAGCAGAAGCGCCTGAGCCGCGCCGACGCCTTGATGGAAATGCTCGACGAGGACACGCTGGAAGCGCTGCGTCAGCGGCTGGAAGCCCGCGATGACCATCCCCAACAGGTTCCGCTGGACGCGCTGCTGGATGAGGATGGTGAAATTCGCCGCAGTGGGCGATAATCGCTTGCAATAAGCACCCCCACAGGCTGTGCCACAGGCGCACGGGAAAATTGAGGTTGTGTTATGGATCCACGAAGTGACAGCCGCAGTCGTATGATTGCCACCGGTGTCATCTGGTTGATGGTTGCGACGATTTTCTTTTTTGTCGGTCCCGCGCTGGCGCTGTACCACAGTGAAGAAGTGCTCTTCGGCGTGCTGGTCGCCGCCCTGTTCAGCATGGGCTTCGTCTGGAACTGGGGACGCCCCGGCACCGCCGCCGCCAGAGCCGCTGGACAGCAGCAGATGCAGGGGGATGCCGAAAAACGCAAGCGCCAGAGCCGCGCCGATGCCCTGCTGGATCTGCTGGACGAGGACACGCTGGAAGCGCTGCGCCAGCGCCTGACCCAACAGGACGGTTCCAGCTACGACGATTACAGCGTCACGGATGACGGCGAACTACGCCGCCGTTAGCGACTCGCGCAGTCAGCGGCACTGGATACACCGACCCACCCTGCCGTCCAAACGGCGTTCAGGCTGCGGCAGGGCTTTGCGGCGCTTTTGCTAACCGGCGCTGGGACTGCCGCCGGGAAGTCAGCTCACTGCTTTCTTCACCAGCGCGCTGATCTGCTCTGCTGCGGCGTCAGTCAGTTCCTTCAGGGCGAAGGACGTCGCCCACATCGCGCCATCGTCGAGAGCTGCCGTGTCGTTGAAGCCAAAGGTCGCGTAGCGCGCCTCGAATTTCGCCGCGCTCTGGAAGTAGCAGATGACCTTGCCATCTCGGGCATATGCGGGCATGCCGTACCATGTTTTCGGCGCAAGATCCGGCGCGCTGGCGCTGACGATTTCGTGGATCCGCGCTGCCATGCTGCGATCCGGTTCGGGCATCTCGGCGATCTTCGCCAGTACATCGCGTTCACCTTGTGCCTTGTCTTTGTTCGCGCGCGCCTCTGCTTTCAGCTCTTTGGCGCGTTCTTTCATCGCGGCTTGTTCCGCATCCGTGAAGCCATCGTTCTTTTTGGATTTCTTCGTATCCTGCTTTGCTGATTGGCTCATTGCCGACTCCTGTTATCCTGTTCAATGCTGAGTACAAGCAAATTGAAAATGTCAGATGTAGAGGCGCGTCTGAGACCCGCCCCTACGGAAAACAATCCCGCGCGATTTCTGTGGTTGCACTTAGAACCTATCCGTAGACCGATCTTCCTGAACAAGGGGATGCTGCGCTTGAAGCAAATAATCAGGTTACCGGTAGAGTTGAAGCATACTTCAACCCTGCGATAAACGTTATTCGATTAAGTTCTTGAATGGCAGCATCCCCTTGTCCGGGTGTACGGATAGACACTTAGGGAGAAACCTGCCGGAAAAACCCGTCCGCGCAGGCGAGGCATGCCCCGCCCGTACTGCCCGAAAGACGCCCTGGCTACGCCCGCGTGCGCGGCTTATCCTGTGAAAGCACCATGATATTGCCGCTGTTGTCCTTGAAGATGGCTTCGATAATCCCATACGGGCGGTCTGTCGGCGGCTGGACAAACTCCACACCGCGCGCCGTGAGCGTCTCGTAGGTCTGCTGGCAGTCGTCGGTTTTCCACGGACCGATGCCCAGCTTGCCCGCTGCCACGAGTGCCGTGAGCTGCTGCGCCTCGTCCGGCGTCAGCAGTACCCCCGGTTTCACCGCCTCCAGATGAATTTCGATATCGGGCTGGCTGCTCATGCCAACTGTCAACCAGCGATAATCGCCTCTGGTGATGTCCGCGCGAATTTCAAAACCGAGCTTCTCCGTATAAAACCGCAGTGCCTCGTTCTGATCAAGAACCCAGATGGTGGTGACCGAAAGCCTGTTAATCATGGTGTAATCCCTTCTCGCTGACTAACGCGAGTCTAACACATTTGTGCTAGGCAGGCTTCTCGAAAATTGCTCTGTTTTCAAAGATCAGCCGGATCTTCGATGCCGTGAAGCCTACAGACGCAAAGTGGAATGTAGGGCGGATTTGTTGTCGGTGGGCTGCTGGCACGATACGCGCTGGGGGATATTCCGGCGACTTTGCGAAACAACGTACTAAAGGAACCCAGGCTTTCAAAGCCCACTGCCACGCAAATTGCCGTGACACTGAGATCGGAATCCCGCAGGAGTTCTTTGGCGCGGGCAATCCGCAGCCCCACAAGGTACTGGTGCGGGGTTTGTTGATAGACACGCCTGAATGCGCGGATCAGGTGATACGGTGAGAGCGCGACCTCGCGGCTCAGCGCCTCAATTGTGACCGGTGTATCGTAGTTTCGCTCCAGCAGCAGGCGAGCGAGACGAACCTGCTGATGCGGTTTGCAGCGCACTGTGGGTTGCTCCCGGCAACACGTGACCAATAGGGTCATTATAGCATTCTGCCAGATTCTCAGCCCCGCGTGATGCCGCGTCATGGCGGTTGATTCTGCTGGACAGAAGCGCAGCACCACAGGTGTCACCAATTGCTAACGTTGTTTTTGTTAAAACCTGGTGATAATCTAACGTAGTGGGGCTGCGGCGCTGGCGCTGTGCCCCTGCCTGTCACTTACTAACCAGAAGGCGATTGATGATGCGCCACCCTCTGTTTGCGCATTCCATGGGTATTCGCATTCCCCTTGTCGGCATCCTGCTGGCGCTGCTGCTGGCTGTGCTGACTTTTATGGCGGCGGCACTGCTGGCGGGGATTCTGCCCAAAACGCAGCCCGACACACAGCAGGCGGTGCTGCTGACGCTGGCGCTGGTGCTGTTTCCCGGTCTGGCAGCGCTGGCGGCGGGTTGGCTGCTGACCGCAGCGTTAAAGGCAGCACTGGCAGCAGCGCAGCCGGTGGCGCAAACAGCAGATCAGACCCTTACGTACAACTGCCCGGCGGAGCATCCCTTAATCGAAGCGACCGATGTCGAGGTGCTGCGTAAACGCCTGCGCGAAGGGGCAAGCCGCATCACCCTGCACCCGTGATCAACGGCTGCGCGGGCAGAACGTGTGCGGTGTCACGGATCGCTGTCTGGAACAACTTTCAGACGGTTACGGCAGTTGATCCAGCCCGAAGCTGTCGGTCATAAAAATCGCCTGGCTTTCGATGCGTGCA
>DAOTWP010000086.1:0-2763 GCA_034435675.1 Anaerolineae bacterium | reverse complement strand
GCTTTGGTGAATGTGCCCAGGTTGATGCGCTGCCCCGGTGACCGACCGGCCACATTCACAGCCTGAAGCCGTTCGCCGGTTTCCCAGGCATAGACCACCAGCGACAGGTGATAATCACCAGCAGGCAGGGTGCGCGTATCCAGCGAGACGACCTGGCAGTTAAAGAGATAGTCCGGGGGCAGGCCGACATCGGTCTGCATCATCAGCGCACCGCTGAAATCCAGCACATGCACGGCGAAGGAATAAGTATTGAGCGGAACCTCATCTCCCAGTCGCCAGCCAAGCGGGACCAGCAGACTGCCCGATGTATCTTCATGCACCGGGCCGAGCAGTGTAAAATCCAGCGGGGTGTCGTAGCGACCCGCGCCGAAGTGATAGGGCAGGTTATCTGGCTGGCGCGCGAACAAATCCACCACCATGTCAGGATCACGCGCGAAACGGCCGCAGTCGGCAAAACCATGCTGCCCTAGAATGCTTACGAACCGGGTGATGCGCGGGGGGCGCTGGGCCGGGTCATAGGCGCTCCATACCCGCTGGTGATCTTCGACAATCTGATCCATGTCCTCCAGGTAGACATCATCCACAACATGCGGCCACGACCACAGCACTGTCGGGATTCGCGGGAAATCGTGGAAATAATGCCGCAGGCCGCGCTGGTGAGCGCCATCCCACAACCCGGCGCTCAGATGAAAAGCCACTGCGTCGTCCGGCTGCACCTGTTCAATCAACTGGTCGTGCAGCACATCCCAGGCGATGTATTTGACGGGGTCTTCCTGCCAGTTCAGGCTCGTCCACGCGCCGACCAGCACCCAGGGGACAAGGACGAACGCCGGAGAAATCCCACGCGCCGCCAGCCGTGCCACACCGAGGCCAAACAGCAGACTGAAGGGAACCCACAGATACAGCAGGTACTTGGGGGTGATGAGCATCCCCAGCCAGGCGTTAATCACCAGCGCCAGCGCCAGCGGGCCAAGTGCCACAAACCAGATGAAGCGCGATTCGGCACGCCGGAAACCCCACGCCAGCGCCGCCGCCAGCAGTAAAAGCGCGACGTTGCTGTTGCTGAAAACATTCAGCAGATTGGTGAGCGCTTCGGGCACAGTCAGACTCATGTCTTGCCGCCACGCCTCGCTGTTCGCGCCCTGCACAACATCAAACTCAGTCAGGAACCAGGGCAGGAACAGCGCCCCGGCCAGCGCCAGCAAAAAAGCTACCTGCCACCACGCCCGGTTTTTGGGCACAAACAGCAGGTGATACAGGCAGATGCAGAACACCAGCAGCGACACAAAATAATGCAGGTAAAGCAGCCCTGCCAGTGAGACGATCAGCAGAAGCGCGGTCAGCCGGTTGGCCGGACGGTTCACGGCGCGCCAGTACAGCCACAACGTCAGCGCGGCCAGCAGCACCGAGAGGGCATAGGCGCGTCCCTCGTGCAGAAAGTCGATATACAGGGCGCTGGCGACCAGTGCCGCCGCCGCTCCCAGGCCCGCCAGCGGGGAATGCAGGCTGCGTCCCAGCCGGTACGTCCAGGCGACAGCCAGCAACCCAACCAGCAGCGAGAAGGCTCGCGTGGTCAGTTCAGACCAGCCTACTGTGTTGTTCCACGCTGCAATCGTCCAGAAGTAGCCGGGAACCTGATCGTAAGTCGTGCTGGCCGTATGCTCCCAGATTTGCGCCGGGGAGAATGGCCCACCGTGAAGCGGCGCGCCGGCGCGTTCTTCGGTGATGACTTCATCCACCCAGTATGCGCCGTTCAGGTGAGGCACGGTCAGCCAGGTCGCCAGCAGCAGCAAACC
Source organism: Anaerolineae bacterium (assembly GCA_034435675.1). Lineage (GTDB taxonomy): Bacteria > Chloroflexota > Anaerolineae > Aggregatilineales > Phototrophicaceae > DAOTWP01. The sequence continues at coordinate 967 of DAOTWP010000086.1, read as the reverse complement.
CACGACTGCAATCCAGTTGCGTCGACTGGCGAGAAAGGATCGGTTTGACGGTGTGGAACCGGCGCGAGTTTTGAGCATTGCGCTTCCTGAACACCCATCGGTATTATCCAGAGCGCGATTATAATGGCGGGGGATACAAATGTCATCCGGCGATTCAGTCAAAGCACAGGCGCGGGCACGCTTCAGCCAGTTTGCGCAGGCGTATGTCACCAGCGAACGGCACGCGCAGGGGCCGGAACTGCAACGTCTGCTGGAACTGACGCAGCCGCAGCCGGGCTGGTCGATGCTGGACATCGCCACCGGGGGCGGCCACACAGCCCGGACCTTCGCACCGCATGTCCATCAGGTGATCGCCGCCGACATTGCGCCGGTGATGCTGGACGCCGCGCGCGCGACCATCGCCGCAACCAATGTACAGTATGTCACCGCCGACGCTGAAAATCTGGCGTTCGCCGGCGCGCAGTTTGACCTCGTGACCTGCCGCATCGCCCCGCATCATTTCCCCGACGTGTACCGTTTTGTCGGCGCGAGCGCCCGTGTCCTCAAACCCGGCGGAATCTTCGTCGTGCAGGATTTAACCGTGCCGGATGAGGACCGGGCCGCCCGTTATGCGGATGCCTTCTACCGCCTGCGCGACCCCAGTCATCAGCGCTGCTATGCGGAATACGAATGGCGCGGGATGTTCCTCGACCATAACCTGAGCGTGGAACATACCGAAACACTCACCCATGTGATAGACCTGCTGCCCTGGGCCGCACAGCAGGGCTGTACGCCTTATGTGGTCGAACGCCTGCATATTCTGCTCAAGCAGGCCCCCCGCGCTGTCGCCGCGCATTTCCGTCCCTTCGCGGTGGGCACGCCGGACGCGCTCTACCAGCAGACCCACCTGATTATCATGGGGCGCAAGGGGTAGAAGCCGGTCAGCAGTTGAAGTACTCAATCCAGTAACAGTCTGACGTGCCGGTCT
>DAOTWP010000085.1:0-55066 GCA_034435675.1 Anaerolineae bacterium | reverse complement strand
GGCGCAACGCAGGAACTGCGCGAACTGGCGGAACGCGCGCAGATCCCAGTGACGCTGACCCTGCTGGGCAAAGGGGCAATTCCAGAAAGCCATCCGCTGGCAATTGGTATGATGGGGATGCACGGAGCAGCCGCCTGCAACTATGCGATTCAGGAAGCCGATTTGCTGATTGCGCTGGGCATGCGCTTTGATGATCGCGTCACCGGAAATCTGAAGACCTACGCGCCGCATGCTCGCAAGGTTCATGTGGATATTGATCCTTCCGAGATCAATAAGAATGTCAAGGTTGATGTTGGCATCGCTGGCGACGTGCGCACAGTGTTGTCCCAACTTTTGCCTGAGTTGCAGCCCAAGACCCATGCGGAGTGGATCGGTAAGATTCGCGACTGGCAGGAAGATGGCAACGAACGTGATATCCTGAACTATGATGCCGGCGGCAAGCTGCTTGGGGCGCAGGTCATCAATGATCTGTGGAAATTTACTGGCGGAGAAGCCGTCACTGTTTCGGATGTCGGGCAGCATCAGATGCTCGAAGCACAGTACTATCCGCACCAGCGTCCCGCTTCGATGCTCACCAGTGGTGGTCTGGGAACCATGGGATTCGGTTTCCCCGCTGCAATCGGTGCTAAGTTTGGCAAACCGGAAGAGGAAGTCTGGGCAATCGTCGGTGATGGTGGTTTCCAGATGACCATGGCAGAACTGGCGACTGCCGTGCAGGAGAACTGCAAGGTCAACATCGCCATCCTGAACAATGCCTTTCTGGGGATGGTGCGCCAGTGGCAGGAATTCTTTTATGAAGAACGTTACCAGTCTACACCAATGGTTAACCCCGATTTCTGCAAACTGGCGGAGGCTTATGGAATTCCCAGCATGCGTGTCAGCAGCCGTGACCAGATCGAAGAGTCAGTCAAGTTTGCGCGCAGCCACCCGGGACCTGTTCTGATTGAATACGTGATTGAAAAAGAAGAAATCATCTACCCGATGGTGCCTGCAGGCGCTGATTTGCATGCCATGCTGCGTCGTCCCAAACCTGGAGAAACTGTGAAATGAGTGAACAAGCCACCAGAGCAAAAGCGACGCTTGTCGCGCTGGTCGAAAACAAACCCGGTGTGCTGAATCGTATTGCCAGCCTGTTCCGGCGGCGAAATTTCAATGTAGACAGTCTGACGGTAGGACGCACCCACAAGGCATATATCTCGCGGATGACGATTGTAGTTGATCTTGAGCGCGTGCATCCCCGGTTGATCGCCGAAAACCTGCGCAAGCTGGTCAACGTCATTGACGTGCAGATTATGTCGGATGTGCCCAATATCACCCGCGACCTCGCACTGATTAAGGTGCGCACCGATGACGCAGATTCCCGCAATGCCGTAACACTGATCTGTGAACGCTATCCGGCACGTATTGTGGACATCGGACCGAAGGTGGCGATTATCGAAATTGCCGCGCAGGAACAGATTGTCGAAGAGCTTATCGAACAACTGCGCCCGATTGGCATCGTCGAAATGGTGCGGACAGGTGTTGTTGCCATGGGGCGCGGTGTGCGCATTCTGGACAGCAGTTATGAACCCCCGGTGTTGACGCCGAACCAGCAAAACGGGCTGGAACGCTACGGGGTATAAGGGGCTGGTTCGGTGGGGCTGGTGTCTGGTATCGCCCCATCGGGCAAATCATTTACGTAGAGGACTTACGCAGTTGCCCCGTGATTTGTGTCTGAACAAGAGGATTAACTCGCTTGTTGGGGAATGAAATTGTGTAAGTTCTGACCAATCTAAAATCCACATAGGAGCATATCGGATTTATGGCAACACTTTACTACGACAAGAACGCTGACCTGTCTTTGCTGGAAGGCAAAACCATCGCAGTCATTGGCTATGGCAGTCAGGGGCATGCGCACGCGCTGAATGCGCGCGACAGCGGCATGCAGGTGATTATCGGGCTGCATCCTGGCAGCAAAAGCCGCGCGAAAGCCGCCGCAGACGGGCTGGAAGTCTACAGCGTGGGTGATGCGACCGCGCGGGCAGACGTGATTATGGTGCTGATTCCCGACACTCTGCAGGCAGACGTTTATGCTAGCGAAATTGCCCCCAACCTGAAGCCGGGCGCAATGCTGATGTTTGCCCATGGTTTCAACATTCACTTCAAGACCATCGTCCCACCGGAAAGCGTGGATGTGGCGATGGTAGCCCCCAAAGCGCCGGGGCACCGCGTGCGCGAGGTCTTCACCGAAGGTGGTGGCACGCCGGGGCTGTTGGCAGTGTTTCAGGATGCTACCGGGCAGGCGAAAGCGTTGGGACTGGCATATGCCAAAGCGATTGGCTGCACGCGCGCCGGGGTGATCGAAACCACGTTCAAGGAAGAGACTGAAACCGACCTTTTTGGCGAACAGGTAATTCTGTGTGGGGGGGTCACTGCGCTGATTCGCTCGGCATTTGAAACCCTGGTCAAAGCCGGCTACCAGCCTGAGGTCGCCTATTTTGAGTGTATGCATGAACTCAAGCTGATCGTTGATCTGCTGTATCAGGGTGGGTTGAGCTACATGTGGTACAGCGTCAGTGACACGGCGGAATATGGCGGCTATGTGGTCGGTGATGTTTTTGAGAATGCCGTCAAAGAAGAAATGGCAGGCGTGCTGGACAGAATTCAGAATGGCGAATTTGCGCGTGAATGGATTGCCGAAAACAAGCACGGACGCCCAAACTTTGCCCCCCGGCGTAAGCAGGAGCAGAATTTGCTGATTGAGGACGTCGGCGCCCAACTGCGTGACATGATGCCGTTCCTGAATGCGAAGCGTATCAAGCAGGAATAAGGCAACCGGGCAGTTGTTGCACATCACGACATTGATTGGATGATTTTGCACTTCGGAAAGGGGGTGATCTAATGACTGACGATGGTCTTGATGGTCTTAAGGCGTGTTACTGGTATCACCAATGCTCTGACTGTTTAAACCAGCGTGAAAGGATCACCCTGCAATGGCGCGTAAACCTGTAACTCCGAATTCAGTCCTGTTTTTTGATACTACGTTGCGCGACGGTGAGCAAAGCCCTGGCGCTACCCTGGCGAGCGCTGAAAAGCTGGAAATCGCTCGTCAGCTGGCGCATCTGGGTGTAGACATTATCGAGGCAGGTTTTCCGGCTGCTTCACCGGATGACCTCGCTGCTGTGCAGCGCATCGCTCGCGAAGTCGGTGTGCCCGGTGATGACCCGGAAGCCCATATTCCGGTGATTTGTGGGCTGGCGCGGGCAGTCGAAGGGGACATTCTTACTTGCTGGGAAGGCGTCAAGGATGCGCTCTACCCCCGCATTCATACCTTTCTGGGCACGTCAGATATACATCTGAAGTACCAGACGGGCTTGACCCGCGAGCAGGCGCTGGAAGTTGTGCGCAAGTCAGTGACGCTCGCGCGCAGCCTTTGCGATGATGTCGAATTCAGCCCGATGGATGCCGGGCGTACGGATCCGGCATTTCTGGTCGAAGTTTGTTCAGTCGCCGTTGCCTGCGGTGCGACCACGCTGAATATTCCTGATACCGTCGGCTATGTCACCCCGCAGGAATGGCAGGAACTCATCGCCAATCTGATTGCTGAGACGCCCGGTGCCGGTCCTGGCAGCGGGGTGATCTGGTCGGTACACTGCCATAACGATCTCGGCCTGGCAACTGCTAACACGCTCGCCGGGATCGTTGCCGGGGCACGCCAGGTTGAGGTCACAATCAACGGCATCGGCGAACGGGCAGGCAACACCAGCCTTGAAGAAGTCGCAATGGCGCTGAAAACCCGCCCACAGTTCTACAACCTGAACAGCAATATCAACAGCCGCGAAATCATGAAGACCAGCCGCATGGTCAGCAACTATACCGGTATGCTGGTGCAGCCGAATAAAGCAGTGGTTGGTGCAAACGCTTTCGCCCATGAAGCGGGTATTCATCAGGATGGCATGCTCAAGCATTCCAGCACCTATGAAATCATGACGCCAGAGAGCGTCGGGCTGACTCAGAGCCGATTGGTGCTGGGCAAGCACAGTGGGCGGCACGCACTGAAAGTACGCTTGCAGGAACTGGGCTTCAATGTAGAAGGCGATGCGCTCAATCAGGTTTTCAGGCGCTTCAAAGAACTGGCAGACGCCAAAAAGACCGTTACCGATGCCGATCTGGAAGCGCTGATCGCCGACGAGTTTCATGGTCCCGAAGAGATTTACTCGCTGAGCGATATTCAAGTGATGTGCGGTACTATGGGCATGCCCACCGCTACCGTGAAACTGGCTAAAGTCGACGGCGCGGAGCTTGTTCAAGCATCAGTTGGGACAGGTCCCGTAGATGCGTCGTATAAGGCGATTGATGCGATTGTCAAAGCGCCGAATGTGCTGATCGAATACAGCGTCCACAGTGTGACCGAAGGCATTGACGCGCTGGGCGAAGTCACCGTGCGTATCGCCTCGCCCGATCATAAGCGCTCGTTCGGGGGGTATGGCGCACATAGTGATATTGTCGTTGCCAGCGTAAAAGCATATCTGGCGGCGTTGAATCGGATGGTCACGGTGCTGGGCTTAGGGGACGTGAAACCCGAAGGCGAAGCCGCGACTGTGACTGTAACACGCAGTTAACCGTCAATCATCACAGCGCAATCTGCTGGAATCAGGTGTGTTTCCGCAGGGATCGGCAGTTTCCCTGCGGTGATATGGTTCCATAGCGTGCAGTTTGCTGATCGATTTGGGATAATTTGGGATAACTTGGGAAAACGAATGAACGACAAGACTCCGCCGCGCACACTGTTCGAGAAGGTCTGGAATGCACACATAGTCCAGCCTCAAACGGATGCGACACCAGCCGTTCTCTATATTGATTTGCATCTTGTACATGAAGTGACTTCCCCGCAGGCATTTGCGCTGCTGCGTGAACGCGGGCTGCAAGTGCGCCGCCCGGACAAAACCCTGGGCACGATGGATCATAGTACACCCACCACCCCGCGCGGTCTGGACGGACTGATTCCGGTAACTGATGGGCTGGCAGCCGCGCAATTGCAGACTTTTACGCAGAACTGTGATGATTTCGGCATTCCAATGTATGCCCTGGGCACAGAAAACCAGGGGATTGTGCATGTCATTGGTCCTGAGCAGGGGTTGACCCAGCCCGGCATGACCATAGTCTGCGGAGACAGCCACACCAGCACACATGGCGCATTTGGCGCGCTTGCCTTTGGGATTGGCACGAGCGAAGTCGCGCATGTGCTGGCTACGCAGACCCTGCTGCAAAACAAGCCAAAAACAATGGCTGTGCGGGTTGACGGGCGCTTACAGCCTGGTGTAACTGCGAAGGATATCATTCTCGCGGTCATCGCAAAAATCGGTATTGGCGGCGGCACAGGCTACGTTTTTGAGTATATGGGTGCGGCGATCCGCGCGCTGAGCATGGAAGGGCGCATGACCATCTGCAATATGTCGATTGAGGGTGGCGCGCGTGCCGGGATGGTTGCTCCTGATGAAACGACGTTCAACTACATTGCCGGGCGGCCCTATGCGCCCGAGGGCGGCGCGTGGGATGCAGCGGTTACTCACTGGCGCACACTGCCAACGGATGAAGGGGCAGCCTTTGACGCGGAAGTCACTCTCGATGCAAATAGCCTGACGCCGATGATTACCTACGGGACCAACCCTGGCATGGGCATGCCGATTACTGCGCGAGTTCCTGACCCTGACAGTGAAACAGAAATCAGCAAGAAAACCGCGCTCGACAAGGCACTGCGCTATATGGATTTGCAGCCGGGGCAGCCGCTGCTGGGCAAGCCGGTGGATGTGGTCTTTCTGGGGAGCTGCACTAATTCGCGCATCAGTGATCTGCGCGAGGCGGCGCGCTTCCTTGAAGGGCGCAAAGTTGCCAGCAGCGTGCGCATGCTTGTTGTCCCTGGTTCTCAGCAGGTCAAGAAACAGGCTGAGGCGGAAGGATTGCATGAAATCTTCAAGGCGGCGGGCGCAGAATGGCGCGAGGCGGGCTGTTCGATGTGTATCGCTATGAACGGCGACCAGCTTGCACCGGGACAGTACGCGGTCAGCACCAGCAACCGTAACTTTGAAGGGCGGCAGGGCAAAGGTGGGCGTACTTTCCTCGCCAGTCCACTGACAGCAGTTGCCACCGCAATCAGTGGTGTAATTACTGACCCGCGTGAGATGTTGGAAGGAGCGCTGGCATAATGGACCCGATTACAACGATTAGTGGCACAGTGGTTGCCCTGCCAATCAACGACATTGATACCGACCAGATCATTCCTGCACGGTTTCTTAAGACCACTGACAAACAGGGTTTGGGACAGCAGGCGTTTTTTGACTGGCGCTATGCTGCTGATGGCAAGCCAAATGCAGACTTTGTGCTGAACAAGCCGGAATATGCCGGGGCGAGTGTGCTGATCGGTGGTCATAACTTCGGCTGCGGCAGTTCACGCGAACACGCGCCCTGGGCGCTGCTGGGCATGGGATTTCATGCCGTGGTCAGCACTTACTTTGCTGACATCTTCCGCAATAATGCGCTCAAAAATGGGCTGCTGCCCATCATGGTGGACGAAGCGACCCATCGCCAGCTTGTCAGTCTGGCAGAAGAAGACCCCCAAACCCGCGTGACGATTGATCTTGCAGCACAAACGCTGACCCTGCCCGATGGACGCGCGGTAAATTTTCCGATTGATGGGTTCGCCAAACACTGTTTGCTGAATGGTGTGGATGAGCTGGGCTACCTGCTGAATCTAGAGGATAAGGCAGGGGCATATGAGGCTGAACACGGGGATCGAGTACGAACAATCCTTGCCTGATACTGCGCTCCTCAGCGCGGTGCCACAGCAAGTCGCAACCACATGGAGGAACGCATGACACGCATCGCCATCTACGATACCACGCTGCGCGACGGCACGCAGCGTGAGGGCATTTCGCTCTCGGTTGCCGACAAGCTGCGCATCACCAGGATGCTGGATGCGCTGGGGGTTGCCTATATCGAAGGGGGCTGGCCCGGCAGCAACCCCAAGGACGCTGCGTATTTTGATGCTGTACGCGGGGTCGAACTGCATCATGCCCGCATTGCCGCCTTCGGCTCAACCCGCCGTAAGAACAGCGAGGTTGCGAGCGATCCTAATATTCGTGCGCTGGTGGATGCACAGACGCCAGTAGTCACAGTAGTGGGCAAAACCTCTATGCTGCATGTAACAGACGTATTGCAGACGACGCCGGAAGAAAATCTGTGCATGATCCGCGAAAGTCTCGCGTATCTGAAGAGCCTCGGCAAAGAAGTGATCTACGATGCCGAACATTTCTTCGATGGCTACAAACTTGATATGGAGTATGCACTGGACACTGTGCGCGCGGCAGTGGAGGGTGGCGCAGACAGCGTGGTGTTGTGCGATACCAACGGCGGGTCGCTACCATGGGAAGTCGCTGAATATGTGCGCGTTGTGCAAAGCGCTTTCCCCGGTCTGGAACTGGGCATTCACACTCACAACGATGGTGAACTGGCGGTAGCGAATTCGCTGGCGGCGGTAAAACAGGGGGTAACGCAGGTACAGGGCACCATCAATGGCTACGGTGAGCGCTGTGGCAATGCCAACCTGTGCAGCGTGATTGCCGACCTTCAGTTGAAGATGGGCTATGATTGTGTCCCGCCTGAGAATCTGCGCACGCTGACCCACCTTGCCCGCACAGTTGCCGAGATTGCCAATCTCGCGCCGGATAACCATCTCGCTTTTGTCGGCAAAAGCGCGTTTGCGCACAAAGGCGGCATTCATGTTGCCGCCATTCGCCGCAATGTGGACAGCTACCAGCATATTGATCCAACGCGCGTGGGTAACGAGATGCGCGTGCTGGTGTCCGATTTGTCCGGGCAGGGGAATCTGCTCAGCAAGGCAGAAGAATTCGGTCTGGATGTCAGTCGTCAGGAAGCGCTGCAGGTGCTTGAAGAAATCAAACGGCTGGAACATGAGGGTTTCGTGTTTGAAGGTGCGGAGGCATCGGTAGCTGTCCGGTTGCATCGTGCCACGCCCGGCTATGTGCCCATCTTCACATTGGTTGACTTTACAGTGCTGGTGGAAGACCGGCGCGGGCGTGGGCAGCTTGCCGAAGCAATGGTCAAGCTGGAAATTGATGGGGAGGTCGTGCATACTGCTGCCGAAGGCAATGGTCCGGTGAATGCGCTTGACCTTGCGCTGCGCAAAGCACTGCTGCCGCGCTATCCACAGCTTACAGAGTTTCAGCTTGCCGATTACAAGGTGCGCATTCTGGATGGCGATAACGGCACTGCCGCGACAACGCGCGTGCTTATTGACACCCAGAATGGTGCCCGGCGCTGGAGTACCGTCGGCGCGGGTGCCAACATCATCCGCGCAAGCTGGCTGGCGCTGGTGGACAGTGTGGAATATGGCTTGTGTGTAGCACGCGAGCCAGCGCTGGTATCTGTTGAGACTAAGGCATAAGCCAGAAAGGGCGAGTATGCCACTCGAAAAGGTCAACCTTGCCGAGAAGTTCGCGCAAATTAGCGACTACTGGAATCCACGCATCGCTGGGGAATTGAACGACTTTGCGGTCAAACTGGTGAAACTGCATGGCGAATTCATCTGGCATCATCATGATGCAGAAGATGAATTGTTTCTGGTCATCACGGGACGCCTGCTGATGAAACTGCGCGATGGCGATGTCGTCATCAATGCTGGGGAATTCTTGATCGTGCCGCATGGCGTGGAACACATGCCGGTTGCAGCCGACGAAGTTGAACTGTTGCTGCTGGAACGCAAGAGTACCATCAATACAGGCAATCAGCGCAATGAACGCACAGTTATTGAAAACCCCCGGATTTAGCCGTATGGCAAACCTGTACACCGATTACGATTTTTTTGCGGCGGTCTACAACACGCACTGGGGTGATTTTGCCGACCGGCAGGCGCTGCCCGCAATCGAGCGCTATATGGCAGCGCAGCTTCCGGAACATGCGCGCATCCTTGATCTGTGCTGCGGTACAGGGCAGCTTGCGCGGGCGCTGACGGCGCGGGGCTATGCAGTAATCGGCATTGACGGTTCCTACGAGATGCTGCGTTTTGCCCGCAAGAACGCACCAGAGGCGGCGTTTCGGCAGGCGGATGCGCGTGAATTTAGCGTCGAACAGCCTTGCAACGCGGTAGTTTCAACGTTTGACAGCCTCAACCACATCATGTCTCTGGCAGAACTCACTGCTGTTTTCCGCAATGTCTATGCGGCACTGCTGCCGGGTGGCGTTTTCTTGTTCGATCTCAACCTCGAAGCCGGTTACATCCAGCGCTGGCGCGGGTCATTCGCCATTGTCGAAGAACTATACATCTGTGCAGTACGCTCGTCGTATCGTGCCGACGAACGAGTGGGCTACACCGACATCACCGTTCTGCAAAAAACCGGCGAAAACAGCTATGCGCGCGGCGATCTGCGCTTGACACAGCGCTGTTATACGACCAGCGAAATCAGCGACGCGCTGGAACAGGCTGGCTTCATTGAGGTCAATATCTATGATGCGGCGGATTCTGCGCCTGTATCGGATCAAACCGGACGCGGCATCTTTGTGTGCCGCAAACTTGCCTGAAAACAACAAAGGAAGAAAGATGAAGGCGACAATTACCGTGCTGCCTGGCGATGGCATCGGTCCTGAGGTTACTGCCAGCGCTGTTGAAGTCCTGTCGAAAATTGCCGGGAAGTTCGGACACGAATTCGCGTTCCAGCAGGCGCTAATGGGCGGTTGTGCGATTGATGCTACTGGCGTGCCCCTGCCTGATGAGACACTGCGGGTATGTGAACAGGGGGAAGCAATTTTGCTTGGCGCAGTGGGCGGACCCCAGTGGGATAACCCCACCGCCGCAGTGCGCCCGGAACAGGGGCTGCTCAAACTGCGCAAGCACTTCAACCTGTTTGCCAATCTACGCCCCGTGAAGGCGTACCCTGCGCTCGCGGAACATGCGCCGCTGCGTGCCGATTTGCTGCACGGTGTGGATATGCTGTTTGTCCGCGAACTGACCGGTGGCATTTACTTCGGACCGCGCGAAGAGCAGGGTGATGGCGACAGCGCCTATGACACCGAATTCTACAGCGTGCCCGAAGTAGTGCGCGTGGCACAGGTAGCTTTCCGGGCAGCACAGGGGCGGCGCAAAAAGGTGACCTCGGTGGACAAAGCGAATGTGCTGGCATCTATGCGTTTGTGGCGGCGCACGGTGGCAAAAGTACATGAGGATTACAGCGATGTCGCACTGGAGCATGTGCTGGTTGACGCCTGCACAATGTACCTGATGACACGTCCCGCGAGTTTTGACGTCATTGTCGCCAGCAATATGTTTGGCGACATTCTCAGCGATGAGGCGTCCGTGCTGGCAGGGTCGCTAGGGATGCTGCCCTCAGCGTCGCTCGGCGCTGAACGTTTTGGCTTGTATGAACCCGTTCACGGTTCCGCACCGGACATTGCAGGGCAGGGCAAGGCGAATCCCACGGGGACGCTGCTCAGCGCGGCACTGCTGCTGCGTTACAGTCTGGGCCTCGAAACCGAGGCACAGGTAGTAGAAGCTGCTGTCGAACAGGCAATCGTAAACGGTGCACGCACGGCGGACATTGCACCGCATGGCGGAGCTTACCTCAGCACCGGCGAGTTTACGGCGGCGGTGCTGACAGGGCTGTGAGAACGGCGGGGCATGGCATAACTTTGCTGCCATGTCCCCTGTTTCAACGAGTGTTATCAATATAACGGTCAGTCAGATCCTGTTCGTCTTCCGGTGAAGGCGTATCCAGGACTGTGCTGTAACGGTGCCGGTCCTGCACTTCATACATGCACAGCGCAGCAATGAGGAACATCAGCCGCCGCCCGCCAATCTGCATGGTATCCCACGTAATCGCCCGCAGTCCGCACAGCGCAAGTGCCGTGTAATACTCCGACCAACTTTCGCGGGTCGTCAGTCCGTCAGCGACGATTGCCCGCAGCCCACGAATTGGCTTCAGGGCGGCAGTAACTTCTTCGTTGGCGTCTTCCGGTTCTGCCTGCGCGTTGAGGGCGATCATATGCCGCAGCACCTCGCGGGCATCATCCCATGTTTCACTCTCGCGCATTGCAATATCGCTGAGAATACTCACTTCGAGTGTTGCCCAGTCGAAAATCGCGTGCCCATCGCGGGTATAGGCAAAATCAATTAATGCGGCACTCTCATTTGGTCCAAGCATAATGTTGCCCAGATGCAAATCGCCGTGAATCCGGCTAAGCGAACCGTTGATGTAGCGATCCAGTAGTTCATCATAGGCAATAATCGGGTTGGGCAATTTCTCGATCGTGCTGTCCGGACACGGGATTGTATCGGCATGAATATCAAAGTCGGGTTCAAGCGCGCTGGCGGCATGCAGCAAATATTCGTCGCGCGTTTTCCAGACACGCCCGACAATGCGCTCGACCACCTCGCCACGGTAGTAAGCATCGCGCGCTAAATCCAACCCACGTACTTCGATCTTGTAGGCATTGGCGGCGTCAGTGCTGTTGCCAATCGCCAGTTGGATTGCCCCGCGATCACGGTAAACACGCTGGATAGTGAAATTCTCAACCATCACCGCATCGCCGTATTCCAGTTGTTTGATCTTGCTGCGCCGTACCGGGATTTTCAGCACGCGCACACTTTCGACGGTCTTGTTATCCGTCAGCAGTTCCAGCGTGAGGATTGGCGGCAGTAACCAGTCATACTCGCGCCAGACCTGAAAACGAAAAGGGCGGCGCTGTTGCCACCATGTGCCGCCAAAAACATCGTATAGTGCTGACCGCAGCCATGCACCAAGTTTTTCCGGCGGCATGTCGTGCTTGACGGCGGTGCGCAAGTCTTCCGGGATGCGATCTGTGCCCGCGACGAGGGTGTATTTGAGTCCTGCCAGGTCGCTGGTTTCCGGCGCAACCGGGCGATCTTCCAGCCGTGCTGTCAGTGGGGGCAGCGTATTCTTGACGTGCATTTCGTAGCGTCGTGCTTCATCCAGAATCACATCGGTCTGGTCAATCTTGACTACAACCGCCGCATCTTCGCGGTTATCAATATTGATCGGCGTGACAATCAGGATTAGCGCTTTGGTGTAGCCCCCTGTCAGGCGGCGTTCAACCCGGATTTGTGCATAACCGTGAAACATACGCCGCAGCACGAACAATTGATCATCGGTCAATTCTTCGGCACGATCAAAGCCGGAACCGAAATCTATGCGCACATAGGGCTGCTGCGAATTGCGGTTGGGCGACTGGATTGCCGCCTGCTCGCGGAAATGAACGATGTCAATATTCAGCGATTTCAGCACGCGAACCGCGACATTGTCCCCTTCATCAATGATCCCCAGCAGCAGATCCTGTTCATTGATTTCCTGCCGGTTATGCAGCAGCGCAAGGTCATTTGCCTTGTTGAGCACGGTTTCTGTGCGTGGGGTGTTAGGGATACCCGCCCACAGGCGATGCCGGCTGCCTTTGCCAACTTTGCGCCGCACGGCATCAATAACATATTCTGTCGAAAAGCCCAGTGCTTCCAATAAACTGCCGCCAAGCCCACCTTTGATTTCAAGCAGTCCAATAAACAAGTGTTCAACGCCAAGATAAAAATGTCGCATTCGGTAAGATTCCTGGCGCGCGCTGATGAGGATGTCTTTGAGTGCAATACTTGGCATAAGCTTACCCGGCTTCCTGAATACGCAGCCATGTGCGCCCAATACGGAAAAGCTGACCTGGTTCAATGCGAATCGTTCCAGTCACCCGTTCATCCTCGAACGGATTATCCTGGTTTTCGATAAACGTGCCGTTGGTGCTTTCGCAGTCCTCCAGCCACCAGCGGCTTTCACGCCAGTGCAGATTAGCATGCTGTCGGGAAACGTAGGTGTCGTTGCGCAAGCATAAGTCGTTGTCATCGCGTCTCCCAACGCTGATTGACCAATGGTCGCCAATCATGTGCCCATCGCCATTGTCGGCACTGTATTTGACCACTGTGCCGTCATCGACACCGCTCATGAACATGATTTGCAGCACCTTGCCCAACCGTGCACCTCTTTCCGCTTTTGGTGAACCGCCTGCCATTAAGTATACCCAGTTTTTTATCGAGCGCTTACGCCCAGAAGAGATGGATCAAGTGCAGGAATGGCACGCCCGCTGGTAGACATTCCCCAAAGGAGACAGCCTTGGCGGAGTGGTGTACCTATTGTGCTGGAATACTTGATACGCTTCGTACATCAAAAGGGTCCGTCCGCGACTTGAATGCCTGCATCGCTTGATTGCTTGCAATTTCCGCCAAGCCCTGGTATCTTCTGCTCTAGTGCGCTTTCCGGCGCACTCAAAATTCCATACACTGGAATCTTATCCAGAGCAGCGGAGGGAACGGCCCGATGAAGCTGCGGCAACCCCACACTCAGGCGAGTGGGAAGGTGCCAAGTCCGGCAGAGGCAACTCTGAGCGATGAGAGATGGTGTTCAACACCCCGTTGAACCGTCGTACCTCACAAGACTTCGCCGAAGTCTTTTTTGTTTGCCCGGCATGGACTCCGTACCGTGATGTCTTCGTTTAGTTGGACGTAACCCGTCATACGGGGAGGAAAGCCAGCATGACTCTTTGGAACGGTGATGACCCGCAGCATGGTGAGCAGGGTGACACCCTGCCCGGCAGCAGCACCCTATCTGTTCATGGGGGTGTTCAGCGGCGCAAAGCATACCATGCACTGACACAGCCTATCGTCCAGACAGCCACATACACCTTTCGCGATACCGCTGAACTGGTTGATTTTATGGAGCGCAAGACATGGGGCGATGGGCATGACCGGGAAGAATACGGGCGCTATGGTAACCCCACTGTTGCCGCTGTGGAGCAGCGTCTTGCTGCACTGGATGGCGGCGACGACGCGGCGCTGTTTGCCAGCGGCATGAACGCGGTCACTACCCTGCTGCTGGCAGTGCTGCCGCAGGGAGCGCACATTGTTATGACCAGTGATTGTTACCGCCGCACGCGCCAGTTTTGTCTGACGTTCCTGAAGCGCTTTGGCATTGATACCACTGTAGTTGATTGTGGCGATTATGCCGCTATCGAAGCCGCCATTATCCCTAAAAGGACCCGCTTCATCATCTCTGAGAGTCCAACCAATCCCTATTTGCGTATCGCTGATCTGGAACGTCTTGCGGATCTGGGGCGGCGTTATCGTGTGCTGACGCTGATTGACAGCACTTTTGCCACACCGGTGAACCAACGCCCGATTGAGTGGGGCATTGACTTTGTAGTTCACAGCGCCACGAAATATCTTAGTGGTCACAATGACCTGCTGGCAGGTGTGGTCGTAGGGCGTGCAGATCGTATCAAAGCACTGCGTGATGCGCGGGGTGTGCTGGGGGGAGTAGTGGACCCGCACAATGCGTTTCTGCTGGATCGGGGCATAAAGACGCTCGGCGTGCGTGTGCAGCAGCAGAATCGCACGGCGCAGGCTGTTGCCGAGTATCTCGAAGCACACCCTGCTATAGAGCGCGTCTGGTATCCTGGCTTGCCCTCACATCCTGATTATCCAGTGGCAGCCCGGCAGATGAGTGGTTTTGGTGGGGTAATCAGTTTTGAAGTGCGCGGAGACTTGCAGACTGCCGCAGAATTCATTGACCGTTTGCATATCCCCTATATTGCGCCCAGCCTGGGTGGGGTGGAGAGTCTGATCGAGCAGCCCGCGCTGATGAGCTACTACGAAAAGACGACCGAAGAACGTCTTGAACTGGGTATCAGAGATAATCTGGTGCGCTTTGCGGTTGGGATCGAAGACACGGACGATATTCTTGCCGATCTGGCGCAGGCGTTGGATAGCGTTTGGACACAGCGTGAGCTTGTGCACTTGTGGGAGCGCCGTTTTCGTGTTTAAGCGTGTCCAGTTTCGCTACACAGCAGGGCAAGCAAGGTACATCAGGAGCGGGCGTTGCGGCGATCTTGCTCGTACAGGAGCAAGTGACAGATGTTCCGATTTTTGGGGACGTTCTTCACGAACATTCTGCGGGCTGAGTTCGTAATAAGCAGCATATGTGCAAGCAGCCAGTTGACAGGAGACCAGCACCATGCAGAACCCCATGATTACCGAAGCGGACAGCCAGAATGCCCAGAAATGCATGAACTGCCCGGTATGCCAGCGCGCGCGGGAAAAGCAAAAAGGAATCGCCTACACGTTCGTGAAATATGTCGAAGGTGGCGTCTGCCCAGCCTGCAAAGGCTACGAAAAGGTCACGGGGCGCAAGGCGCACGAACCGGTGCCGGCAAATTAGCGGCTAGATGAATCATAGAGAGGTGAATCTCAAGGTTCACCTCTCTGTTACGGGTTGAGTACGTTCCGACTCTTCGCTTTACTGGCGATCAAGAAGTATGAGCTTGACGGCTCAAAATCCTCGCAATTGCTTCCGCATCGGCTTCGACACTGTGAATTCTATTCGGATACTGCGCTTGGATGTGTTCGAGCGTGTCTTGGTGATAGCCAATCGTCGCATCAGGGTCTTTCAGCAGGTGCCCCGTCAGGATACCCACAACACTGTCGCCAGGCTGAATGACTCCCATGTCAACTAACTTGCGTGTCCCCGCCAGCGAACAGGCAGACGCCGGTTCACAGCCGATTCCTGCCGCGTCAATCAGCGCTTTTGCATCCATGATTTCCTGATCACTTACCTGTTCAACTACGCCATTTGTCCAGCGTACCGCGCGTACCGCTTTCGCGTAGCTAACCGGGTTGCCGATCTTGATCGCTGTCGCGAGTGTTTCCGCATGCACCGGTTCCAGCCTGTCAAAGCCGCGCTGGAAGCTGGCGTACAGCGGGTTTGCGCCTTCCGCTTGAATGATGGCAATGCGCGGCAGACGGTCAATCAGCCCAAGACAGTGCAGTTCCCACAGTGCCTTGCCGAATGCTGAGCTGTTGCCCAGATTCCCACCGGGACAGACAATCCAATCCGGCACGTTCCACCGCAGCTGCTGGAGCACCTCAATGATGATGGTCTTTTGTCCTTCTAGTCGGAAAGGGTTGACCGAGTTCAGTACATAGATGCCGAGGTTTTCGCTGATTTCGCGCACCAATGCCATGTTGGTGTCGAAGTCAGCATTGACCTGCACACAGGTTGCGCCATAAGCAATTGCCTGTGACAGCTTGCCGAGGGCGACCTGCTTATTCTGGAAGAAGACGATGCCTTCAAGACCGGCTGCTGCGGCATAGGCGGCAAGCGCTGCCGAAGTATTACCCGTGCTGGCACAGGCGACGCGCGTCATGCCCAGCGCTCGTGCTTGGGTGACGCCGCCGGTCATGCCACGATCCTTAAACGAGCCGGTCGGGTTCTCTCCTTCATGCTTGAGATACAGCGTGTCCACCCCCGCCCACTGCGCCAGTTTAGGCACATGATAGAGATTCGTGTTGCCTTCCGGCTTGCTGACAATCAGTGCAGCGTCAATATCCGGGTAAACCAGTTCTTTGTAACGCCAGACACCACTGTTGAACGGTTTCTCAAAGCTGCCCAGCCGCGCATCGAAGGTGGAGCGAGTGAGGGTCTGCTGTAGTGTGGTCAAATCGTGCTGGATGTCCAGCAGCCCGCCGCAGGACTCACAGGTATAGATCACCTGGGACATTGGGTATTGTTGACCACAGTTCATGCATTGTAGTATGCTCACCGTGAGACTCCCTTGAAG
Source organism: Anaerolineae bacterium (assembly GCA_034435675.1). Lineage (GTDB taxonomy): Bacteria > Chloroflexota > Anaerolineae > Aggregatilineales > Phototrophicaceae > DAOTWP01. The sequence goes on along the minus strand of DAOTWP010000085.1, from coordinate 38,410 downwards.
CTGCTCATCAGGTTGGATTGTGAGGCAGGGGAGCACACGGGGTTGTCCCTGCCAGCGGGCAAATTCGGGTTGCGCAGGTTTCACGTATGCACAAGGATAGCAGTTTTGAAACCATTTGTCACAGCGGAAGCTTTTGCACCGGCTTCAGTTGCCAACCTTGGGGTTGGTTTTGATATTCTGGGGCTGGCGCTGCAAGAACCGGGTGATCTTGTCCGAGCCGAACTGCTGGACACCCCCGGTGTTGCCATCGAGACAATCGAGGGTGATGAAGGGCGGTTGTCACGCGACCCCCAGCGTAATACCGCAGGAATTGCCGCATTGGCGCTGCTCAATATGCTGAAAGCGCCTTATGGTGTTCGGCTCGCAATCACCAAACGCCTGCCGCTTGCCAGTGGTTTGGGCAGCAGTGCGGCGAGCGCTGTTGCCGCTGCCGTAGCGGTCAATGCGCTGCTAGGGGAACCACTCCCGCGGGAAGCGCTGCTCCCGGCGTGTCTCGCGGGCGAAGCAGCGGTGAGTGGTTATCATGCCGACAATGTGGGTCCCAGCCTGCTAGGGGGCATTACGCTGATAACGGGCACAGAGGTCGGCGACATACTACATCTGCCTGTGCCGCCCCTGCTGCATCTCGCGCTGGTTACACCGTATGTCGAAGTTCCTACGGCACAGGCACGCGCTGTGCTGCCGGCGTCTGTGCCGCTAAAGACAATGGTCACGCAAACAGGTGCAGTCGCCCGCCTCATTGATGCCCTCTATCGAGACGATCTTCAGGCGTTAGCGCACGCGATGGAAGCAGATAGCGTGGTTGAGCCTGCCCGCCTGCATCTGATGCCTATGCTGCGTGAAGTGCGGGCAGCGGCGAAACGTGCAGGCGCACTTGGGCTGATTATCAGCGGTGCGGGTCCGACCCTGTGCGCAGTGTGTGGCAGCTTTGATGTGGCGGAAGCCGTGATGCTGGCGATGAAAGCTGTTTATAATGAAGTAGGAATTGGCAGTTCAGTGCGCTGCACGCAGGTTTCACAGGTGGGTGCAAAGGTCGTGTCAGTGCGCTAAAATCAACAAGGTCCGGCAGTTTGTGAAATCGTTGACAAACGAATTGCCGGAATTTATACTTAACGGGTGAGTGACTAACTGTGTACTGCTCTGCTTGATTAATACCCTTTTCCGCCTAAATCCAAACAAAGAGTGTCTTATGGTTGATCTGGTCAAGAATTATATTGCCGGTGAATGGCGCGAGGCGCAGTCCAAAGCCACTTTTGACTCCTACAATCCTGCTACCGAAACGCTGGTTGCGCCCGCCGCCTTAAGCGGCGCGGAAGATGTGGGCGCAGCAGTGAAAGCTGCCCGCGTGGCATATGCAGATTGGCGGCTGATGCCTGCTCCCCGGCGGGGTGAAATCCTCTATCGGGTGGCACGCCTCCTTGAAGAACGCAAAGAGGAACTCTCGCGCATCGCCACGCAGGAGATGGGCAAAATCCTCATCGAGACCCGCGGTGATGTGCAGGAAGCCATTGACATGGCTTATTAGATGGGTGGCGAAGGACGCCGTATGCTGGGTTACACCGCACCGGTAGAAATGCCCAACAAGTTTGGCATGGCGCTGCGCGACTCCGTTGGCATCGTTGGGTTGATTACCCCCTGGAACTTCCCCGTTGCTGTGCCAAGCTGGAAAATGCTCCCCGCGCTGGTGGCGGGGAATTGTGTTGTCTGGAAGCCCGGCGAAGACACGCCGGCGACAGCCGCAGCATTTGTGAAGGTTTTTGAGGATGCGGGTCTTCCCCCCGGCGTACTCAACCTGATTACCGGCGCAGGGGCAACCGGCGCTGCGCTGGTTGAACATCCCGATGTCCGGGTCATCTCCTTCACCGGCTCAACCGATACCGGCATTAAAGTTTATGTGAAAGCCGCCGGACTGGGCAAAAAAGTCACGCTCGAAATGGGCGGCAAGAACGCAATTATCGTGCTGGACGACGCTAACCTTGATCTGGCGGCGAAAGCCGTTACCTGGAGCGCCTATGGCACTACCGGGCAGCGCTGTACCGCAACCAGCCGGTTGATTGTGCAGCAGGGTATCAAGCCGAAGCTGCTGGAGGCGCTGGTTGAAAAAGCGCGCGCAATCCGCATTGGTGATGGGCTTGACCCCGCTACAGAGATGGGTCCACTGGTGAATCAGAAGGCTTTGGAAAAAGTCAGCCACTATATGGAGGTAGCACGCACCGAAGGTGTGCGCATCCTGACCGGCGGTAAGCGTGCTGCTTTCGACAAAGGGTTTTTCTTTGAGCCGACCATCTTTGACGGTGTGGATGCCGGGATGCGGGTTGAACAGGAAGAGATTTTTGGTCCGGTACTTTCCGTGATTGAAGTCCGCGACCTGGATGAGGCAATCCGCGTCAACAACAATGTACGCTACGGACTGTCCAGCAGTATCTTCACCGAAAACGTCAATGCGGCGTTCCGCGCCATTCGTGACCTGACCACCGGCATCGTCTATATCAATCACGGCACAACCGGTGCCGAGATTCAGTTCCCATTTGGAGGGACACGCGGCACCGGCAACGGCATGCGCGAGGCAGGGCTGTCAGCGCTGGACAGTTTTACGGAATGGAAATCCGTGTATGTTGACTACAGCGGTCAGCTTCAGCGAGCCCAGATTGACAACCGTGCCTGATGTGAAGGTTTGGGCTGCATTGTTTAATAAACCAGAAATGCATCAGTGATTTTGTCGAAAAACAACAGGAATTGCGTTAAGCTAGTGCGTATGGATGAGCAGCCGTATACAACACCACTTTACTGGGAAACGTCTTTTGAAATCGTGCTGGCGCTGAGAGAGACTTACCCCGATATTGACGTGGAGAGTGTGGGGTTGCAGCAGTTGAAGCATTGGATTGTTTCACTCCCGAATTTTGCTGATGATCCTACATTGGGGCATGACGGTATTCTCAGCGATATTTTGCGTGAGTGGTATGAAGAGGCGAAGTAGGTGAGATGGCTGAAGATAAATTGCTCAAGTTGCAAGAGCTGCACGACACAGAGTTTCCGATTCCGGCAGAACTGCAAAGCAATCTGGCAATCACCAGTCTGAGCAAGGTCTACAACTGGAGCCGCCGCAGCTCCATGTGGCCCATGCTGTTCGGGCTGGCATGCTGTGCGATTGAAATGATCGGCACAGCGGCATCACGTTTCGATTTCTCGCGCTTCGGTATGGAAGTCATGCGGGCGACGCCGCGCCAGTCAGACCTGATGATTGTCAGCGGCACGGTTACTAAAAAAATGGTTGTACCCATTGTGCGCCTGTACAACCAGATGCCCGAACCCAAATATGTCATGGCGATGGGAGCATGCGCCAGCGGCGGCGGTCCTTTTAAGGAAGGCTACAACGTCGTCTCCGGGATCGATAAATACCTTCCCGTAGATGTGTATGTGCCGGGCTGTCCGCCTACACCGCAGGCACTGTTGTTCGGGTTGATTGCGCTGCAAACCAAAATTGACGGGCAGTCGTTGATGAATCTCGATGATGTCCCCTGGTACGGGGTTGGCCCATCTGATCCCACGCCTATCCCGATTTTGGGTCCGGACATCATTGACCCACGCCAGATGGACATTATCCGCGCGCAGGCGGAAATGGCGGCACAGGGCAAAGCTGCGGGCGTACGCCCGCTGCCGGAGCAGCTTGTTGCTGCCAATACACGCGGACTGGGCAAACCTGCCATTGCTGCAGCGAAGCCAAAACCCGCTGCCAAACCTGCTGCGCCCGCTGCCGCCAAAGCTCCCGAAGTCGTTGATCCCAACGAATCACGGGAAGACCGTCTGCGCCGCAAACGCGAAGAAGCCCGCCTGAAGAAAGAAGGGGGCGGTACTGCGTCTGCCACAGCGGCAGAGGCGGTTGCCGAAGTGGTTGAGGAAGTTGCAGCAGAGACTTCTTCAGCAGTTGCTGTGGGGGCAGCCCCTGCCGCACGTCGTCCTGCGGGTGCGGAAGAATCCCGTGAAGAACGGCTGCGCCGTAAGCGTGAAGAAGCGCGCGCGAAGAAGTCTACGGGCGGTTGAGTCCGATGATTGGTGAGACGTACAGTTAGGATAAAGAATGGTCGCACAGGCGCTTTCCCCGGATGCAAAAAAGATCGGCACACTGGAAGACGCAGTGGCTGATTTGAAGGAACGTTTTCCCGGCTTGGTGACAGTTGATACACGCGAAGGGTATCAGGGTGTCATCGTTGATAAAAGTCGTTTAGTTGATGTTGCGACATATGTGCGTGACGAACTGGGCTATAACTATCTTTCCAGCGCGACGGCAGTAGATTTTCTGAACGTTGAGCCGGGCGCGAATCATATGGAAATGGTGTATCACACCTACCGCATAAGCGGCGGGTCGGCGCTGGTACTCAAAGCGCAGACTGATCGTGATAACGCCGAAATCCCCTCGTTGATTGATGTTTATCCCGGTGCAGACTTCCAGGAACGCGAGGCTTACGATCTGTTCGGCATTCGCTTCCCCGGTCATCCCAACCTCAAGCGTATTCTGATGTGGGATGGGTTTGAAGGGCATCCCATGCGCAAGGACTGGCAGGAAGCCTATTATGAAGAGGAACACAAGCCCTTCGAAAGCCGCTGGCCCGGCGGCAAGGTGCATCGCGCTGAGGAGAAAAATCCCTACGGCAAGAATGTCAAATATCCGGTGGATTTTGATCTTTCGCGGTTGAGTGATCGTTCCGAAGAATCGCTGTACAGCAATCTCGGTCTGGGCGTGGATGTACAGGAACTTGCCACGACTGAAGGCGAGATCAAAACCGACCGGTTGGTGGTCAATCTGGGTCCGCATCACCCCAGCACACACGGCGTATTCCGCATGATTATCACGCTCAATGGCGAGACCATCGAAACGCTTGAGCCAGTGATGGGCTATCTGCATCGCAATCATGAGAAAATCGGTGAACGGAATACGTATTTGCACAATATTCCGTTTACAGACCGTCTCGACTATCTCTCCAGCATGGGCAACAATCATGGCTATGTGCTGGCAGTTGAAAAGCTGATGAGCCAGGCGGCGAAATATGAAGCGCCAACCTACCGTGCCGAAGTCGTGCGCGTCTTGATGGTCGAACTGACCCGTCTGGTCAACCATCTCTGGTCCATCGGCTTCTTGCTGAATGACCTCGGCGCTTTCTTCACGCCAATGCTCTACGCCAACAATGAGCGCGAGAAGATTCTCGACTTCTTCGAGGCAGCGGCGGGCAGCCGTCTGATGTGCAACTACATGCGCTTTGGCGGTGTTTTCAAAGACATCCCAGAACGTATTCGCAGTGTCATGAACCTGATGAACGACAAGATTCGTGACTTCGACACCATGCAGTACCTGACCGAAATGATTAACGAGCGTCTGCCGCGCTTCCTCGATGAATATGACCGCTATCTGACTGGCAACGAGATTCTGCGCAATCGTACCATCGGCGTTGGTGTGTTGCCGCCAGAGTTGGCAGTTGCCTATAGCTGCGCGGGACCTCTGCTGCGCGGCAGCGGCATTCCCTATGATGTGCGGCGCGCGGAACCCTACAGCATTTACCCCGAACTGGACTTTGATATTCCGGTGGGCAAGAACGGCGACATTTTTGATCGCTATATGGTGCGTATGCAGGAAATGCGCGAAAGCCTGCGCATCCTGAAGCAAATTTTGCCGCGCCTTGAGAAGACCAGAGGTGAGCCGATTATGCCGGGTGGTAAACAGGGTGCTTATGCGCCGCGTGTGCCGCTGGGCGAGGCGTATGGTCGCGTCGAAAATCCAAAGGGTGAGCTGGGCTATTATGTGGTGTCGGCGGGCGAAAAGAAGGGCACCAGCAATCCGTGGCGTTATCATGTCCGCGCCCCAAGCTTCATCAACCTCACGGCATTGGGGCTGATGTCTAAAGGGCAGAAAGTTGCGGACGTGGTGACGATTCTAGGCAGCATTGACATCGTACTGGGTGAGACGGATCGTTAAAGAGGGGTGTCGAGGAGCTTACTATGTATGGATTTGGAATCCTGAGAGGGCTTGGCGTTACGTTCAGGCACTTTGTCAATACGTACGTAGATGACATCCGCTATCTGGGTCGCAAATACGTCGGGCAGGATAAATTTGAAGTTCGCCAGAGCATGAGAGCGCAGGGCGCATACACCGTGCAGTATCCGGACGAAAAGCTCGCTGTACCGGAGCGCTTCCGTTTCGTGCCTTTTCTGGTCGTCAATGATGCCGATCATCCGACTGATCCGGGTAAGGATTGGTGTACCAGCTGCGGCATTTGCGCGAAGGTTTGCCCGCCGCAGTGTATCTGGATTGTGCGCAGCACTGATCCTGCAACGGGGCGCCCTGTGCCAGAGCCAGAAGCGTTTTTTATAGACACTGACATCTGCATGAACTGCGGATTCTGTGCAGAGTTTTGCCCGTTCGATGCCATCAAGATGGATCATGATTATGAGCTGGCAAGCTTTGACCGCACCGCCGTGCATATCCATGACAAGAAGCGTCTGTCCAAGCCCTTAAGCTACTGGAAAACGATTGCGCCGACCACCGCCCACGAGGAAATGCTGGCACGCGGAAGCTGGGAACATAAGGATGCACAAAAGGCAGAGCGCACCGGTGGGCGGAGTGCGCGCGGTGCTGCCCGTGCCGAGGCTAAAGCCGAAGCGCCTGCCGCCGCTGCGCCTGCTGCCGAAGCGCCTGCGCCTGCCGCGCCGAAAACTGCCCCGTCTGCAAATGAAACCCGTGCGGAGCGGCTGGCTCGTAAGCGCGAGGAAGCTCGGGCGAAAAAGGGCGGCTAGAGGTATTCATCAGGCAATGCAGAAAATGGATTCAAATTCGTTGGGGAGAGCCGCGTGCTTCTCCCCAACGCTTTATTAGCCACTGCTTCACTCCGCATTAAGCACAGTTTGCTATCCTTTCCAGTGTCGGTAAGAAAACAGCAAACGATGGCGGGCATTGGTCAATGCGTGATGTCAAGAAACAGAATCTACCCATGAAAACCTGTCCAGTCTGTAATCGTCCTTTTGCGTGGCGCAAGAAATGGGCAAAAGACTGGTCGCAGGTCAAATATTGCAGTCACAGATGCCAGCAGGTTGCCCGGCGTACGCATTAACCGGAGGATCTGTGGTGCTGCCTCGCCCCTATAACTTACGCCGCGATTTTGCCAGTCGTGCTGAACTGATAGGCTACGTGCGTGAGCAGTTTCCTGCTGCTGCGGCATATGACGAGCATGTTTCCACGCTGCGCGGTGGGCGCACTGCTGCTGTCGAACGGCTGAACACGATCACTCCCGGCAGGGTTTATCGTGAAACGCGCAATAACCTTGACGGCGCGGTGACACGGTTGTCCGCTTACCTGCGGCACGGGGTACTCAGCCTGCGCGAAGTGCGCGACACGGCTCTGCTCAGGGTCAATTCCCCTCAGGAAGCAGAGAAGTTCATCAGCGAGTTGGCATGGCGTGACTACTGGCAGCGAGTATATGCCGAAATCGGCAATGGAATCTGGGTTGACCGTGAGCCATACAAGACAGGACTCGCTGCGGACGATTACCAGCCGGACTTGCCCGCAGACATTGCCAGCGGAACAACCGGATTCGTCTGTATGGATGCGTTTAGCCGCGAACTGCGCGAAACTGGCTATTTGCATAACCATGCCCGGATGTGGCTGGCGGCGTATGTCATCCACTGGCGGCGAGTGCGCTGGCAGACCGGTGCGCGCTGGTTCTTGCAGCATTTGCTTGATGGCGACCCGGCGAGTAACAATTTGTCCTGGCAGTGGGTTGCGAGTACATTCGGCAGCAAACCGTATTACTTCAACCGCGAAACTCTGGAACGTTTCACACAGGGTATCTACTGCCGCACATGCCCGCTGCTGGGGCGCTGTGCTTTTGAAGGCAGTTATCCACAGCTTGAACAGCAGCTTTTTCCCGGCGCACAATTTCCTACCGCGCAGCAGCCGGAACAGAGCACACCCAAATCTGGCGCTCCAGAAGCATCCGCGCTGACCAGCCAGCATCAGCCGCAGCGTCCTATCATCTGGATACACGGCGATAACCTCAACCCACGCTCACCAGCGCTAAGAGAATATCCCCGTTCACCCGCGATTTTTGTGTTCGACGATGCGCTGCTGCAAGCGTGGCGAATCAGCCTGAAACGGCTTATCTTCATTTACGAGTGCTTGCTTGAACTTCCAGTGGTTATCCGGCGCGGTGAGGATCTGTTGGCACAACTGCTTGCCTTTGCGCACGAACACACAGCGGATGGTGTTGTCACCATGCAAAGTCCCGCTCCCCGGTTCGCAGCATTTGGTCGGCAGATGAGTCAGATGCTGCCTGTGCGTGCTATAGATGAAACGCCGTTTGTTAACCCCGATCAGCCCGTTAATCTGAACCGTTTCTCACGCTACTGGCAGGTTGTGCGCCGGGATGCGCTTGATTCCAAACCGGGACTCCTCGAACCGCTCGACATACGTTAGGATTTAACCTTCATGAGAGTTTTGTTAGCTGGTATTTCAGGTGTGACCATTGTCGCTGACAAATAATTCTCATGGCGGTTATACTTATTGCGTAATGTGGGTCAATAGCATGAGGAGTCCCCATGAGTAACCTTCACAATCAGGTTATGGCTGCGCTGAGTACAGTCATTGAGCCTGAATTGCATAAAGACATCGTCTCGCTGAATATGGTGCGGGACCTGACGATTGAACAGGGCATCGCGCATTTCACGATTGTGCTGACCACCCCGGCGTGTCCGCTAAAAAATGTGTTTCAGGAACGCTGCAATGCTGCGGTGATCGGCACTGTTGCGGGTATTGAACGCCTTGAAATCAGGTGGGATGCGCAGGTCCCGTCAGACAGCCGCATTCACGGCATGCTCAATGTACCCATGAACAGCATTGTCGCTGTCGCCAGCGGCAAGGGCGGGGTCGGCAAAAGCACAGTGGCAACCAATCTCGCAGTAGCGCTGGCGGACGCGGGCGCGCGTGTCGGTTTGATTGACGCCGACATTCTCAATCCTAATATCCCGACGATGATGGGACTGGGCACAGGCAGACCACAGGTTGTTGGCGCAAAGATGCTGCCGATTGAAGCATATGGCATCAAAGTGATGAGCACCGGATTTCTGACGGAGCCGGATCGCCCGATGATTATGCGTGGTCCTATGCTGCACAGCGCGATTCGCCAGTTTTTCACGGATGTCGAGTGGGGGCGGTTAGACTACATGATTGTTGATCTGCCACCCGGCACAGGGGATGCACCGTTGTCGCTGGCGCAGTCCTTCCCGCTGACAGGTACGATTGTGGTCACGCAGCCGCAGGAAGTCGCCACCCAAGATGCGCTGCGCAGTGTTGCCATGTTTGAGCAGCTCAACGTGCCGATTGTGGGCATTGTCGAGAATATGACCGGCGAATTCTTTGGCGAGGGCGGTGGTGAACGCCTTGCGCAGAAGCGCGGTGTCCCGCTGCTAGGGCGCGTTCCCATGCAGGCAAGTGTGCGTATTGGCGGAGATTATGGACGCCCTGTAGTGCTGCACGAACCGGACAGCAGCGCCGGTAAAGCCTTTCACGAAATTGCCCGTGCCGCCGCTGCCCGCATCAGCATGATGCTGCTGCAAAGCGCCGATGTAATTCCGCTGAATATCATCGGCTAGCGGGCGTCAGTTAGCCATAGCAGTACATTTAGCTACTCACCAGCAAACAGCAGCGCCTTTTGTCTTGCGATAATGGGCGCTGTTGTTTATTCTGCTGTCTACGACGTTAGTCATCCAGCCCGATCACCTGAATGCTCTCATTCGTGCTGCGCGGCGGGTTATAGCGCCCGATGAGTGCCCAGAACAGGAAACTCAAGACAAAACCGGCAATCAAGCCGGTCCACCCTTCGCGTTCTAGCTGGCGGTAGACGGTGAAATTACGTATCAGGATGACCGCTAGCAGCATAGACAGCAGCACAATCAGGCGTTTGCCCCGATCTGTGCGCTGGAGAATGAGAAAGAAGGCGGTTGAAAGTACTGTAAAGAATACAACAGCTCCCGTATCCATGCGGAGCACCTCGTCCGATCCAGATCATTAACTGCTGAGACGCATTATAGCGGAGGTGCGCAGGGCGTAAAGAAGCTTTTATCGGAATCCTAAGCTGGTGTATAATGCAGCATGAAATTAACGAAGGAGCAGGGCAACATGCAGGTGAATATTTCAGCGCTCGAAAGTGTAACACTGGTTGAAGTCAACGGGCGCGTTGATAGCATGACCGCGAACGAATTGGGGGAGACTTTATCCACCGAGATCGATCGTGGACGCACCCGGATCGTGCTGGATCTCGCAGGGGTTGATTATATGAGCAGCGCCGGTCTGCGCGAGATCGTTGCCGCATTGAAGAAGGTGAAGCGCAGCGCCGGTGATGTGCGAATCGCGCAGCCTTCGGAACGGGTTCTCGAAGTGCTTGAAATGGCAGGGCTGGACACCGTGATGCAGATTTTTACCACACAGATGGACGCCATTGGCAGCTACTAAAGACTGCCGTAGCAATCCTTAAGAGTGCGCGTATGAATGTTAAAGAATCCCGCATACGAATACACGGGGTTCTGGATGCGGTGACCGCTGCCTGTGACTTTGTAGTTAACGCCGCGACGAACGCTGGGCTGGATGAAAACGCAGTTTACCACTGTCGTCTTGCAGTTGACGAGGCGGTAACTAATATTATTGAACACGGCTATGGCGCGGGCGGCGTGAACAGGTTTATTGAGATCGTCTGCCAGATCACCGCCGATTTTTTCACCATTGTTATCGTTGACGATGGTGCCGCTTTTGATCCCCTGACACGCCCTGATCCTGATCCGCTCGCAGTGCTGGATGACCGCCAGCCCGGCGGGTGGGGCATCTATTTCATTAAGCGTTTTATGGATGCTGTGTCGTATCAGCGGGTGGATAATCGCAACCATCTCAGTATGAGCAAGCACCTGCGCTGAACGACACACTAACCTGTCTGACTCTCCCGGTATGCGTGTACACGCTCAGCCGCCGTTTTCACGCCACCCGTTAATATTGTTAAGATCGACCTGTTCGGGGCTGGGGGGCAGGTAGTTGCCCACACAGTCCTGCGCCAGCGGCGGCAAATCTGTTCGGCGGGCTAGCAGCGGAGTCTCCGGGTTGAAATAATTCCACGTTGCACGCGAAAGCTCCTCAATAATGGGCCATGCCCGCTCAAAATTCAGAAAATCGGTGTCCTCCCACAGCATTACAGCGATCACATAGTGCCGTCCATTCGGAGAGAAAACGATTCCGGCATCGCCGTGCATGTCCGTGAACGTCCAGCCGTTCTTGTGAGCAATGCGTGTGCCTGCGGGGATACCCCCTTGCAGCAGGCGCAGCAAATCGTTAGCACTCATCAGTTCGAGCATCTGGCGGCATTCATTCTGTGTGAATTCCCCATTGGGGTAGGCTGCCATCAGCCCGGAGCCGAAGTAGGCGCAATCGTAAATCATGGTAAACAGGCTGCCGAGGTCTTCCGCCGTTGTCTGATTATACGGGTCAGAGCGGGTGCGATAATTGGGATTTGGTGTGGTGGGCGGCGGGGCGATTGAACCTAACTGCTGGTCAGCAGTCCCCAACACAAAAGGTGCTGTGATAAAGGTATTACGCGCACCGACATATTGCGCCGTATTGGTGACATTGGCAATCCCGGCGAAGATGTCATTGCCCCCGCTGATTTGCATCAGCAGGTTTGATGAGGAGTTGTTGCTGCACAGCAGCGAATTTGCCATCAGCCACGCCTCATCCTGCGAGGGGGCAAAGGACAAGTAGCGGTAATAGTCAATCAGGATCGCAACTTTCATGGTGCTGGCGGCGGAAAATGGCACATCACCCAGCAGGGCAATTTCTTCGCCGGTTTGCAGATCCATGATATAGACGGATGCAATGGTTGATCCCCCATCATAGGCAAATCCAACCGAGTCAAGGTATTCGACAATCAGATTTTGCAGACTTGCCAGCCCAGGGCTGAGCGACTCCGAACTGCGCACGGGCAGGACTACTGTGCGGTTATCCGGACTGCGCAGTGCCGTGTCCACCATTTCGCGCGCCAGTGGAATGTCCAGTTCATACCCACCAGCGCCGCTGAATACCTGTAAGGACTGCAAGTCGTAGGTCGCTTCTCCGGGCGGACGATCATAGCGTACTGCAATATCCGCCAGGAACTGATCAAGCAGATTGCCCTGATATTCTGCCGAAAGCGGCACATTAATTGAATTCTGAAAATCCTGAAGTGTCAGATGGTTGAAGAACCGCAGCCAGAAGCCCCCTTCACGGTCAGATGCCGAAAGCGCCTGTGCGAGCATTGTTTCCCGGCTGGTACGAAACCCAACCGAGGTGGGTTCAAGCACAATCGGGCTGTCATTGTAGTAAAGGATGACGGGTTGGGCATAGGCGCTCTCCCATTGAGCGACGGCTTCACCCCGTGTCAAACCGCCCACAGGCACGCCTGCTACTGCAAGGTCGACGGGCAGGCGATCACCCGCCTGGCTGAAACCGATCAATTCGATCACAAACAGCACTACTGCCATCAACACCAGTGCAAACGAAAGCAGTGGCAGAAGCGCGGTGGAGCGTCTGCGCCGGCGTGTGCCTAAGGTCATTCGTCCGGTTGCCATACAACACCTGTTACACCATTATTCTGTCAGTGTCTGGTTTTCAAACGCTTTCATGACTGCACGATAATGAAAAGGATACAATCGAGGTAAATCGAGCAGATCAACCCAGCGGTAGTCGAGCAGTTCCGCGCTGACTCTGCCGATATCGTTTTGAGGCTGACAGAAATAGGCGAAATCATAGTGCCCACGCTGGTTGATTTCGAGCAGTAAGAGTTGGTGTACTTCGATCTGAAGCTGCAACTCCTCGCCCATTTCGCGGCGCAGTGCCTCTGCGGGGGTTTCGGCGCGTCCTACCCATCCACCGGGAAGCCCCCAGGGTGTGCGGGGGTGAAAGACATGTTCAACAATCAGCACCTGCTGCCGGGCGTTGACCACCACGCCAACCACGCCAACAGTGTATCGCGCCTGCCCCAGTCGCCAGATCTCCTGTGCTACCCGTGCCAGTCCGGGCATCGTGCGTACAAGGGTGGCGACGCGCCGCATTCTGCGGTGCATGATGCGCGTTTCTGCCATTTCGGTTTCCGTGTTCCTTGCAGGCGTACAGAGTTTGCCCGCCACAGTTACATCCAACAGTTCAGTCTAGCGGATGGCGCAAGAAGCGTCAATTGCGAGACGACCCACGCACGGGCTTGAGCATGTGCAAAAGCTGCAAGCATGACCTTGTCTGCGTCTGCACACTTGTTTGCTTATGTTATACTGAATGCATGTTGATTCGCCTGAGAGTCCTAAGGTTTGTGCCCGTTGTCATCCACATTCGATTTGCTCAACCTGCTTGTACGTCCTCCCGGTGACCTGCTCTATTTTCTGGGCATCGTGGCGGTTAGTCTGGTCGCCTTTTTCATGGTGCTTGGGCAGCGCATGACCCGCCCCGAAGACCGGGCAGCCCGGCGCTATACGTTGGCGCTGACCGGTGTTGTGCTATCCCTGCTGCTGCTGCTGGCGGGCGCACTGGTAGTGCTGACATCTGCACAGGATGCGCACAGTGTGCTGCCGCCGCTGGAACGCGCTGCAACCGTAATGACTCTGCTGCTAGTCGCGTGGGCATTTCTGACCGCAGATCATGCTCGGTGGGGCAGGTGGTCAAACGTGCTGCTGGCGCTGCTGGTGCTGGGGATTGCCGGGGGATATGTGGTCACAGGCGCAGCATGGCTGGAAATTGCCGAAAATGCGGAATTTAATCTGAGCTTGCTGGGTGTCGTCTGGACATTTGTTCCCGCGGTGTTATGCCTCGGTACGATTCTGCTGCTGTTACTCAATTACCGTCTCGTCATCGACACCCCTTTGAAGCTGGTTTTTTTTGTGGTTGTGTTGATCGGTTTTGGTGGTACGCTGCTGCAAATGGCGCAGGGCAATGTGATTGGTGATTATGCGGGGGCTGCCCGCCTTGCGCTGCTGGCGGTCTTGCCTGTGCTTCCGGCGGTGCTGTATCGCATGGTACTGCGCCGTATGGAGGCAGAGATTCTGGCGGCACGCCAGACGACTGGGGCAATGCCGCCCGTTACCATAACACCGTCCTCTGTATCGGCAGCCGCTATCCCTCGCGCTGCTGCCCCGGCTCCTGCGCCATCATCCCCTGTGGAACGCGAAGCAGTGCTGCTCCTCAAGGGCTTAGGCATGATTCTTGAGTCTGCCGAGCCTGCCGCAATCCCTGAGCGCATAGTTAAGGGGACTGTCGATCTGCTCAAGGCAGATATCGGGGCATTGTTTACGCTTCAAGATGCGAATTACGCCGATGTGCTTTATGCCTATGACCACCTGATGAAACGCATGGTTGCAGGCATGTCGTTGAACCTCGATCACCAGCCTACACTGGTCAACGCAATTGAGCGTACCACGCAGCGTGTATTGTATCCTGATCGCAATGCCGAGGAACTGGAAGACCTTTACACACGGCTGGATGCCAACAAAATCGGACCAACCTACTTGCAACCGTTGGTGCACAACCGCGAAGTTGTCGCTGTACTCGTGCTGGGTTTTCCCTATTCCGAACGCGAATTGTATTCCTCGGAACAGGAACTGCTTAAGGGTATTTCCGTGATTTCGAGCGCGCTGCTGGCATTGAGTCGTCAGGCGAAGACAGCGCAGATGATGGCACAGGAACGTACCATTGAGGCGCTGGTCAAAGGCGTGTCACCAGATGAGGTTGAGGATGATGCTGTACTGGCTGCGCGCCGGGATATGCAGTTGAGCCTGAATGTCGCCCGTGAGCAGATCAGTGCGCTGACACGGCAGGTGGTTGGCTTGCAGCAGGAGCTTGATCGTGAGCGCTCACGAATGGCAACTCAAGTAGAGGATACGGAAGAAGGGCAGTCGATTTCGCAGCGTATTCTCACGCTGACGGATGAGCACCAGCGGTTACGGGCTGAACGCGAACGCTTGCTGGAACGCCTGCGCGAAGCAGAGGCGGCGCTGGTGGGCGCGACATCGCCCAGTGGGGATGCCCTGCTGGGCAAAATGGTTGACGCCCTGCAACGTGAAAAGGATGACCTGCTTACCGAACGCAATCGCCTCAAATCCGAATTGGACAATCTCCGTGCGCAAGACAGACTGACCGTTGAAGGCTCTGTCCAGAATGTGATTGAAAGCCTGGGACAGGAAAAGGCGCGCCTCGAACAGGAACGTGACTTGTATAGCGAGCGCCTTACCGACCTGGAGCGCCAGTTGCAAGCCGTCGGCATTGATGCCGGTCCTGCTGGGATTGCTCGGCTTGTCAGCGATTTATACGAGCAGCGTGCCAGCCTGCACGCAAAAAATGAAGCGCTAAAACTGGAGCGCGACACCTTGTTGAGTGAGCGCCAGCGTCTTGAAGCGACCATTCAGCTTGCCAGTGAGCGCGAAGCTCTGATTTCTTCCCTGCGCCGTGATTTGCAGAACGTTGCCGCTGACCGCGAGTCATCTGCCTTGCAGCTTGAACGTTTCCGCACCGATCGTGATGAGATGTTCGCCAAGCTTGAGATGATTAAGCAGCATCGTGCAGCGCTGCTGGCGCAGGTGGATTCGTTCAAGGCAGACATGACGGAAGCACAGGAACAGTTAGCACAGGTGCAGACGCAGTTATCTGCACTGGCGCAGGAACGATCTGCGTTAGCTACAGAACGCGATACACTGCACGCAGAAAACCAAGCGCTCCGCATTGAAGTGGAGCAGCTCATTGCCCGAAGCGACGGTGATCGTGGGCGGATTTCTCGCCTGGGCGAAGAAGGCGTCAGTTCGTTGACCAGGATGATTGAGACGCTTTCCGAACAGCGTGGGCAGCTAGAGCGCGAACTAAACGACGCCCGCACGCAGGTCCGCGAAGTTCAGTCGCAACTGGATGCGCTGCGGGCACACCTTCAGGATCAACAGGTGCTGCCCATGCAGGCAACTCCGCCCGATGCTTTGGTTAGTTTGGTGCAGGAACTGCACACGCCAATGACATCGATTACCAAGTATATTGAGCTGCTGCTTGACGAGTCGCATGGCATTCTGGGAGAAATGCAGCGCAAATTCCTGCTCAGGGTGCAGGCGAACACCGTCCGACTGGAAGGTATGCTCAGCGAGTTGGTTCGCCTGACCACGCTCGACAGCGGTCAGTTTGTGTTGTCGTCCGCGCCTGTTGACATCGTCAACCTTATTGACGATACGCTGACTGCGGTATCGCCACAAATTCGCGAGAAGGGTTTGGAGCTGGTTCTCGACCTGAGTGATAGTCTCCCGCCGGTAAATGCCGACCATGATGCACTGGGAGAAGTGATCGGTCAACTGCTGACTAACGCCTATCTGGCGTCCCCGCCTCGAAGCAAGCTTTCGGTTGTGGCGCAGCGGCGCTGGCTGTCACTCTCGCCGTTAGGAGATACGCCACCTGTGGATACGATCTTTGTTTCGATTGAAGATCGGGGAGGGGGCATCACGCTGGAAGATCAGGCACGTGTGTTTGCCCGCAAATACAAAGCCGAAAACCCGTTGATTCCCGGTTTAGGGGATACCGGCGTAGGCATGTCTATCGCACGAGCATTGGTCGAAGCACATGGCGGCAGATTGTGGTTGGAAACCCGCGAAGGCGTGGGCAGCATCTTCTGCTTTGCTCTGCCGCTTGCCCTGAACGAACATCCAATTGCTGAGGATTAAGCGTCAATGCAGCGTGATTTTGGAAACGAATTGATTGTGGCGATTGCAGCAGTCGCGGTACTGGCATTTGCGGTCGTGTTTGGCATAGTGCTCTCGCTCTCTTCTGGAACCACCGAATTGCCTGCTACCGCAACAGTCCTGAGCAATGTGGCAACAGACTTCGCACCAGTCACCGAGGTAGCTGCCGCCGCTACAGCGGAACCCGCCGTGACCGCCACTGAAGAACCTTCAATAGTGATGCCTTCGAATACACCAGAGGGCACACCATTTGTTGAACTAACGGCGGAAATACCAACGGCGGAAATACCAACGGCGGAACAAACCGAAAAAGTCCCATTGCCACTAGCGAGTGCTGTCCAGCTAGCCACTCAGTCGCCTGAGACTGATACACCGCAGATTGTACCTACACAAAGTCTTGAGCCAACGGCTGTTGTCGAACCTTCTGCCACAGCCACGCAGACAGCAGCAGCAACGCGCATACCCTCACGGACCCCGGCGGCTTCTCGTACACCCATGCCCGAAGACACTGCAACGCCAACCGTGACTGCCAGTGCGACTGCCACTGTGACTGCAACACGTCGTCCGACAGCCGCCCCAACCAATACCACAACATACACACCTGTACCGACGCCAACCCCGGAGACAGCCACCGAGGTCAGTCTGCTGCCCTCGCCCGCAGCTCCCGTTTTCGTTCAGCCCACGCGCAGCAGTAGTTTGGATGCATCTAGTCCCACACCGCGTCCGACAATCGCGCTCGTGGTGGGCACGCCGTCCGATGTTTGCCCGCTTCCCGCTGGGTGGACGACTTATGTCGTGCAGCCCGGTGACAGCCTCGCGGCGCTGGCAGTGGCAACCCGCATCTCGCTTGCAGACTTGCTGGCGTTGAACTGCTTATCGCCAGACGCCCACGTGGCGCCAGGGAGTCGTCTGGCTGTGCCGCGCGTGCCTGTCGTCATGCTGCTGCCCGGCGAAATACCCCCGGAGGGCGTTCTGTATATCGAGGGCTGCGCTGTGCCCGATGCGCAGATTAGTGCTCCTCTTGTCGGTGATAGGCTCACCGGAACGCTGCAGGTAGTGGGCAGCGCAGCCGGGTCTGATTTTGCTTTTTATCGTATTGAGGTTCAGGCGGTGGACGCGCTTGATAGTTTTACAGTGGCGGAGTCCGAGACCCCGGTGAATAATGGGCTGCTGACGGAAGTTGATACCGGGGTGTTCTTGCCCGGTTTCTACTGGCTGCGCATCACAGTCTTTGATGGTAAGGGCACCCCTCTGCCTGATCTAACCTGCGCTATCCCTGTGTTTTTCGAGTAACCGTCGCAACTCGCTATCAATCCTGCTAAACTTGCGCGGTTTGATGAGGAGACCATATGCAGGGAACAGTTACAGGACGTTTTATGCGGTTACGCGCCTTTCTGGCATGGTCAGCATTTCGGTTTATCCCGGCGCTGCTGCTGCTGGCAATCGCTGGTTCCGGTTATCAGGTTGTAGAAGCATTTACTCGGCAGGCAAACGACAGCGCGCGTATTCAGAGTCGGGCAGGTGTTTATGCGCAGCAGGCAACTGCTGCGGCGCAGGCATACGCGGCGGCTGCTGTGGAGCAGGTAGTGACGTCTGCACCCTCCAATGCGGGGGTGGCAGGTGCTGAGTTAGTTTTGCAGCCTTCCGGCACTCCCGGCGCTGCGCCTGCGTCAGCGCAGAGTTCATCATCGGTTTCATTGGTGCCGCCTGCTGCGACAGCTACAACAGGGTTGTCTGTTGCGACAATCCTCCCATCACCAACAAGCTCCGAAACACCACCGGCAGAAACACCGCCGGCAGAAACACCGCCGGCAGTCGCGCAGGTGCTGGCGACCAACACGCCGCGCTCTGCTGCTGTCACCCTGCCTGCACCCAATACGCCGCTGCCGCAGCCCACGCTGCCCCTGACGCCAACTCCGACATCGACAATTACGCCAACGTTGACGGCAACACCGTCACCCACGCTTGCACCGACATTGACAGCGACACCTTCACCAACCCTGCTGCCAACAGATACACCCCTGCCGTCGCCAACGATGACGCCAACGCCGCGCCCGCTGCCACCCATTTACAATCCCCCCACACCCGACCCCAGCATGGTTTCGGTTACGGCAATTCCGACAATTGTGCCTCCGGTTGACCGGCGTGGATACGACATTGTCAATATCGTCCTGCTGGGCAGTGACGGAGAAGTAACCGGAGATAATTTCATCCATACCGATACGATTCTGATCGTATCCATCAACCGGACAACCGGAACTGTTGCCATGTTAGGGCTGCCGCGTGACCTGTTTGTCTATATCCCCAACGGTACAATGCAGCGGATCAACGTTGCTTATGGGATTGGTGAAGCAATTGGTTGGTCCGATGGCAATTCGACGGGTGGTTTTGCGCTGCTGCGCCAGACACTCTGGTACAACTTTGGCATCAACGTTCACTATTTCGCGTTGGTCGAACTCTCAGGGTTTGAGCAGATGGTGGACATCATCGGTGGTGTCGAAATCGCTGTAGACTGCCCGATTGAGTACTACGAGCTGATTCCCGGTGTAACGCCCGATCCGGCACGCCCTGAAGATGCTTACCAGTTGACCTATTTCCCGGTGGGTATGCATTTCATGAACGGGGAACTGGCGCTCCAGTATGTGCGTTCACGTCTCAATAGCGACGACTTTGACCGCACACGCCGCCAGCAGCAGCTACTCCGTGCCATCTGGCGTCAGGCGCGCGACAGCGGGGATCTGGCGCGTTTGCCTGATCTGTGGTCGCAGGGATTGGAACTGGTGGAAACCAACCTCGCGTTTGAGGATATGCTGGGGTTGCTGCCCATTGCGCTCAATTTGTCGCCCACAGGAATCGAGAATTTCCAGCTTATTCGTACCTATCACACAACGCCGTGGACTACCCCGGACGGACAGAATGTCCAGCTTCCCAATTACGATGCCATTCGTCAACTGTTGGATGACTTCTATACCCCGCCCACTGAGAGTCAGATTGTGCTGGAAGGGGCGTCTATTGCCGTCTATAACGGCACTGCCAGTCCCGATTGGGATCGTGTCGCTGTGGATCGGCTGGCATGGGAAGGTTTCAACGCTTTTGCTGCCGGTCCTGCCGAGAGTACCGACTATACGGATACCATTTTGATCGACCGCAGCGGGCAGTCCAAAGCCAGCAGCCTGGAAGCCATCGCGCGTCTGCTGAATGTGCGTCCAGAGAATATCCGGGTTGAGCCAGACCCGAATCGGGCAGTGGATTTCGAGGTCATTCTGGGTAGCAGTTATAACTCGTGTCCTGTGACCAATGTGCTGCCGGTCAGTGTGCCCGGCGGTTAAGCCGACTCTGTGAAGGTTGGGTGCAGCCCGCTTGCGCCCAACCGTTCGTACACTCAGCATCAGCGCCCGCAGGCGCTCGCTTATTCAGAAGGTTGCAGCGGGTTATCTGCCAGTCGCACGAAACGTAGCACGCTGGCATGCCCCGTTTCCACTACACCCTGATATTGCAGCAGCGCCAGGATTGCTTGTGCTTCTTCTTCGCTGAGTGCAAGCACATCACGCAGTGCGCCTATGCTGATCCATCCAAGATACGCCGCCAGCACCGCGCCCTGTGTGGCGAGCTGCTGGTGTCCGATGTTGCCTTCCGCGATTCCCTCCGCTGCGACTGCCGGTGGGGCTGCTCGTTTTTCCGCTGGTAGTTTGTCGGGGTCAAGATACCCCGTGACGCCAGTAGGAGCGCTGGCTGCCACGTTGCCGGATTCCTGCTGGCGTATTTTGCTGGCTTGATCCCAGTACAACAGCACGTTTTCCACTTCCTTATCGGTCACCACAAAACTCTCTACAGGAGTGATCCGCGCCTCGTCCTGTATGGTTTCGACAATGAATGTATCCAGAAAGCGCAGCAGTGCTTTAGGGAAATCAGGAACTTTGTCTAACAGCGCGGCTGCTGCCTGCCGCTGCATGATGCGCGTGGGGATTTGTGCTTCCAGCCGCGCTGGAAGATCGCCGGGATGCCGTGTTGCCGCCAGCAGGTGAATGCCCAGCGGAGCGCCTTTGGACAGGATGTTGAACACCGGCGGTGTCCACTGCTGGCTGTCAGTCTGCCAGTCATTTTCAGAAAACACATCTGTCGCCATGAGGATGCGCGGCAGCGCAGGCGCATTCTTTGCGCGCAGCGTGTGGTTGTATTCTGCCAGCGTGGTTGTGCCGGCTTCATCCAGTAGTTTCTGGCGACGGCGAATCTCATTGAACAGTCCGTCGAACAGGCGCTGCGACTCGGCAGGCGTATTGAGTAGACGCCCCACGACATGCGGCAAATTACCCAATCGCGCGATGACACCATCTGGCGTGCCAATCAGAGCGAGTCGCAGTTCTGACGGCGTGTTTAGGAGTGTCAGCGTCAGCAGGAGTCCACGTAGGAAAAAATCACGCGCTTTGTCTGCACTGGTCAGCAGAATATGCCCCGCGGTATCAAGATCGCGAATGACCAGTTCCTGCGTGATCGTTGTCCCGAAGATCATTGCCAGTGTTGAGGGATGGTTGCGGAATTGGCTGCGAACCATCAACCGCCGCAGCGTTGTCGGGCTGTGTTCAGGAGTGCGCAGCAGAATGCCAGAAGTATCCTGCGAATCGCGCATCTGTGGCACAAAGCCGAAAATCCATTCCGGACGCTGTTCAGTGATGTTGTTCAGATTGCGACGTATCTCCGGCGGAGTAGGGGCGCGGCGATTGCCCAGGCGTCCCTGCGTTTCGGGTTGAACAATGAACAAAGTGTATGCCGGTGATACCTGAACGTTGATAATCCGCACCGGGGTGCCTGCATCGGTGAGCATTTGCTGAAGCTGCTGCACCTGCTGCCGCAGGGCACCGTCGTTCACTGGCGGGCTGCTCCCCTGCTCCAGCAAGTCCGCAATCGAGGGTGTAAGCCAGTTTGTATCATCTGTCCGGCTGAATAATTGTGGCACGGCGATTTCTCCAGACTGCGCGGCAAGTGTCACCTGTGTCTATCATACTACGCGGGAAATGAATTCGCACAATTTCCCTGCCTGTGGTAGGCTACCCACAGGTAAACTTGATACAGAAGTTTCGGTATATACCGCCTTCGTAACTGCCAGCAGTTCCCGCCGTTGGCTTTGTGTTGGCGTGTTGCTTGAAAGGGCATAGAACTGCATGCGCAATCTGGTGTTTATGGCTGTGGTAGGGCTGGTTGTGCTGCTGCTAAGCGCGTGTGCGCTGTCCGAAGAAAGCGGTCCAACACCTGTTTCGGTAACGCTTGCGCCAACACCGCCGCTGGTATTTTCCGGAACGTGTCAGGACACAAATGAACTGGAAGATTGGCTGGAGCGCAGCCACTTTTCGCGGTTGGGCTTTGTTGAGGTACTGGATGGCTTAAGCGGTCAGGATCGCATGGATTTGCAGGACGATGTGAATCGCATGATTGACCTGCGCAACCAGCTCAACAATTTCCCTGCACCCGATTGTGCTGCTCAAGCACAGGCAATACTCTCCGGCGCGATGACCATTACCATTGATGCCTATCAGACCTATATCAATGGTGATTCTGTTGATTTGTCCGCGCAGGTTGCGCAGGCACGAACGGAATTAGAGCGCTTCAACACGCTGCATCTGGAACTGGTGGCGCGTTTTGAAATCCAGATTCAAACTCCCGCTGCACCTTAACAATTGACCAGTGTGAAGTAGCAAAAAGCTTACGAGGGCGTCTGCCGCACGCCCTTGTAAGCGTCCCGCTTTAGGCAATTCACCAACCCGTTAGTTGTCCTTCAGGGTTGGATCAAAGGCATCACGCAGTCCGTCACCGATAATATACAGACACAGTACAGTGATCGAGATCAGCAAGCCCGGCGCAATCACCAGATAGGGTCCCTTGGTGAAGAAGGTCTGCGCGTTGGTCAGCATATTGCCCCACGTCGGTGTGGGCGGTTTGACGCCGAATCCGAGGAAACTCAGCCCTGACTCGACCAGAATCAAGCCGCCAATGTTGGTTGCAAGATTGACAATGACCACCGAGAGCAGATTGGGGGTGATGTGTACAAACATTATGCGCCACGGAGATGCCCCCATGGCACGCGCGCTGACGATGAATTCGCGTTCGCGTACGGAGAACGTTTCACCGCGAACCAGGCGTGTTGTGCCCGTCCATCCTAAGAACGCCAGCACCAGCACCAGCGACATTTCTGGATTGCTGGCGAAAATCGGCAGTGGCGAGTCCTCACGGATCAACACAGCGGAGATGATAAGCAGTAAGAAGAGGCTTGGAATAGAATTCAGGGTGGTAATCAGCCAGACAGCGATGTCGTCAATAGTGCCGCCGTAATAACCTGTAACGACACCCAGGCTGACACCAATCATCAGCGAAAGGATGGCTGCGGAGAAGGCAATCCCCAGCGAAATCTGCCCGGCATAAAGCAGTCGCGCCAGATGGTCACGTCCCAGATCATCTGTACCCAGCCAGTGTGGTCCCCACACCGGTTTGATCGAAACCGTCTCACGGATAAGCATACCATATTCACCGGGCGCGACAATTTGCGGGAGTCTGTTGGCGCCTTGAGGATAGCCGATACCGGGGGGTGTAAAGGCAACATTTGGATTCGTGTCCGTGAAGCTGACACCGAGGATTTGTGTCACCAGGGGAGCAGTGATGGACAGCAGCACAAACACTGCCAGCACCCCGGCCGCTGCCAGCGTAAGCCGATCATGCCTCAGGCGTTTGAGTGCCTTGCGGAACAGGGAGTCGCCAACACTGGCGGTCTTTTGGTGAATCTGTAAACTCGCAACCGAGTTTGCGGGTTGCACCTTCTCTTGTGCCATTTCGATTACCGTCCCTTGTTGCTTAAAGTATGTAATTGTGTGTGTTTGAGCTTTGCCAGTCCGGGGCGCTTTCCTGTTGACGCTGCCAACGTCATCAACAATCTACCCGTGGATAGCAACCCACCGACTGACCCGATAAGTAGCTTTCTTTGATTGTGGTAAGGGCGAAGTGTCCTCGCCCGGACTGATGAATTTACGAATCAACACGTAGGAAAAATCCCGACTGTCTGCACACTCCTGGCAGTCGGGATCTTGTTAGCCCACCGAGTTGTATATTATTCCTTCAGTGTCGGGTCAAAAGCGTCGCGGACGCCGTCGCCAATGATGTACAGACACAGCACGGTGATCGAGATCAGCAGTCCCGGCGCAATCACCAGATAAGGTCCCTTGGTGAAGAAGGTCTGCGCATTGGTCAGCATATTGCCCCATGTCGGTGTGGGTGGCTTGACGCCAAATCCAAGGAAACTAAGCGCCGACTCAACCAAGATCAGTGCCCCGATGTCGATAGCTAACGTCACGACAACGATGGAAATCAGGTTTGGGGTGATATGCGCCGACATGATGCGCCAGGGCGATGCGCCCATTGCCCGTGCGCTGACGATAAACTCGCGCTCGCGCAGCGACAGTGTTTCGCCGCGAACAAGCCGTGTTGTCCCCGTCCATCCCAGCAAGCCGAGTACCAGTACCAGCGACATTTGAGGCTGGTTGGCGAACAGCGGCAGCGGCGAATCTTCGCGAATGAGCACGGCTGATAGGATTAGTAGCAGGAACAACTGAGGGATCGAGTTCAGCGTCGTAACCAGCCAGATGACGATATCGTCGATGATCCCACCGTAGTACCCGGTGACGACCCCCAGCGAAACCCCGATAAGGATTGACAAGACTGCCGCCGAAAAGCCAATTCCCAGCGAAATCTGCCCGGCGTAGAGCAGTCGTGCCAGATGATCCCGTCCCAGATCGTCTGTACCCAGCCAGTGTGGACCGGCAATGGGTTCAATGTAGACCGCTTCGCGGATTAGCGCGCCATAACTGCCCGGTGCAATGATATCGGGCAGCCTTTCCTGACCGTTGGGATACCCAATGCTCGGCGGTGAGAATTGTTCAGGCGGGTTTGTGCGCGTGGCGCTGACACCGAGCCAGCCAGTTGTTATGGGGGCTGTTGCCGCCAACAGGACAAGCAAGCTCACTACACCAAGCGCCACAAGCGTCAGTTTATCACGCCGCAGGCGTTTGAGTGCCTTGCGCATCAGCGAGTCGCCCACAGAGGCTTCTCTTGTTCTTGCCTTGAGACTGGCAATGTCTCCGGTTGCCTGACTGTGTTGTTGTGTGCTCATAAATCAACCTTACATACAATTAGCTAAACCGGATGCGCGGGTCAATCAGGGCGTAAAGGATATCGGACAGAATATAGCCCAGAATGGTAGCGACTGCCCCAATCACAACGACCCCCATCACGATAGGATAATCCAAAGCTGTGACTGCCCCAACCGCGAGACGCCCCAGCCCGGGCCATGAGTAGATTGTCTCTGTAATCGCTGCCCCGCTCAGCAGCCCGGTGATCGCCGGACCCAGAAACGTAGCAATCGGGATGAGCGCGTTGCGGGCGCTGTGCTTGAACCACACCACGCGGGCGGGTAGTCCTTTAGCCTGTGCCGTGCGCACATAATCCTGCCCGATAACATCAAGCATCGAAGCGCGCATAAAGCGCGAATATCCGGCAATCAAGCCGAACGAGAGTGTCAGCGTTGGCAGGATTAAGTAATTAATGCGCTCGAACAGCGGCAGAATACCCATAACAGGCTGCCCATCTGCTCCAACTGCGGGCTGCCTGCCGCCCATCGGCAGGAACGGATCACCTGCTGCATTTTTGAGCGTGGTCCCAAAGATGAGGATTAGAATCAAGCCCATCCAGAAAATCGGAATCGCGTTAAACACAACTGCCAGCACGCGAGTGACATTGTCGAACCAGCCACCTCGTGTGACTGCCGCCAGAATACCGATCGGGATGCCGAACAGTAACCCGACAAACAGTGAAGAAATCCCTAACTCCAGTGTCGCGGGAATGCGCGCTGCAATTTCATTAATCACCGGCGGACGACCCGTGGCGAATGAGCGCCCAAAGTCACCCCGCAGGATTCCGCGAGCAGTGCCCGGTGGCAGTCGTTCCATCGCTCCAAAGGGTCCGGTAGCGCCTTCCAGCGGGACGAGGATGCTGCCGTCTGCCAGACCGTCGCCGTCGTTGTCCCAGCGCATCCAGTCGTCACCAACCAGCCAGCGCAGATATTGCACAATCCAGGGATCATTAACCCCCAGTTGAATGGCAAGTCGTTCGCGCTGTGAGGGGGGGATATTGGGGTCAAACGTCAATGCTGCCGTTGGTCCGTCACCGGGGGCGGCGGTCATCATCAAATAAGTAAGCAGGGTAATCCCAAACAACGTCGGGATTGATTGAATCAGCCGTCGTATTGTGTATTTGACCATAGTCCATTACCGTCCATTGCCTAAATTTCGATAACTATACACCCAATTAAGCGTTTTCAAAACCGTACAGGACGCAAACGCTTTCGCATAAAGTGCCAAAAATGATAATTGTTTAGTTGTTACAATCTGCACAACTCTGTCTTGTACGGTTCTCCGCCGGGCGCACATAACCCTTCAGGCACTACAAATGCCCACATCATAAACCGACGTGGGCATTGCCTGAAGTCATGCAGGATGCCGCCCGAAGAAGCCAGGCGGCATCACTACAAACTCGTTAGTTAGAAATTGTCCAGGTGTCAACGTTCCAGTAGAGCTGCGACGGGAACGGGCTGAACCCACCAACTTCTGTGCGGGCGGCGTACATGCCATCAATCGCGAACAGCCACAGGTACGGCAGTTCAGGCTGCATGATCGCCTGCATTTCCTGATAGATGGCAGCGCGTTCGCCCTGGTCGCAGCCGGGCAGCGCACGCGCCTGTTCCATCAGTGCGAAGTATTCTTCATTGTAGTACGAGGTGAAGTTGAAGCCCGAGCCGGGGACATCCGAGCCAGGTCCGAAGAGCTGCGTGGGATCGGGATCATCCGGGTAGCCGTTACGCCAGCCGAGGATGAAGGCGTCGAACGTCTGGGCGTCCATGATGTCCAGCAGCGCGTTGAAGTCAATCGTCTGGAATTCAACCTGGAAGCCGCCGTTGGGGATGGTTGCCAGTTGGTCCTGAATGATGGTGCCGATTGCCTCGCGGCGGGTATTGCCCTGGTTGGTATACAGGGTGAACGACAGCGGGGTGCCGACTTCAGCCGTGGTGCAGCTCACGCATTCACGCACGCCGTCGCCATTTTCGTCAACCCAGCCGGCTTCCGTCAGCAGTACATCGGCTGCATCAGGATCGTATTCGATCGGAGCCAGATCGTCGGCATAAGCCCACGACTGCGGGATGATGAACGAGGTCATGCGGGCACCTTCGCCGAAGACCGCGCCGTCAATGATGGTTTCCACGTCAACCGACATGGCGATTGCCATACGGACGCGCTGGTCACCAAACACCGGGTGCAGACCCTGGTCAACACGATTGCCGTCTTCATCCAGCGCCGGCTGCGGGTTGGTCGGATCTGCCCAGTTCATGCCCATGTAGTCCCAGGAATTGCCGGGATAGTTGTACGCCTGAACATCGGCAGAACTGCGGATATCTGAGCGGCGGTTCACGGGCGGACCATCGAGGACGTTGATTTCGCCCGCCAGAAGCTGCTCAACCTGAACGGTCTGATCCGGCACTACGCGATAAATGAACGCATCGGGCGATACGTAGCCGAGGCTGGCATCCGGGTAGTTGTCGTCACGCAGCAGCGTCGTCTGGTCCGACGGGCGGAATTCGCCGAAGCGGAACACGCCGCCAGTAACCGTCGGTGCAGTGCCTTCACCAGCATCGACCAGTTCAGCGCGCGGGATCTGGCTGTAGATGTGCGACGGAATCGGGATAACCGAGTTGATCTGACCCAACGCGGTGCAGTCCGCGGCAGGATAGGTGACTTCGAGTGTATAGTCGTCCAGTGCGACCACATTGGTGATCAGGTCGAGCAGGAAAGCATCCGGATGCTGCACTTCAGGATCGTTGATCAGTTCCCAGTGGAACACGATGTCGTTTGCCGTGATGGGCGTGCCATCGCTCCAGAAGTAGTCCTGACGCAGGGTGTAGGTGTAGACCAGGTTGTCGTCAGAAACGGACCAATCCAGCACCAGCGCGCCCGGACCACCACGCACGTAGGTCGCAGTTTCGGGGTCTACACCTACGACGCCGGGGAACATAAACCCGACAACGCGGATGCATGCTGTGTCGGTGCAGTAGATCGGGCTCAGGGTTCCCGGACCACTGCCAAAGGTGGATTCGATAATAACACCGCCGCCCTCACCTTCCTGGGCGACCGCCGGGACAAGCATCGCGCCGATGGTCAGCACGAGCAGCCCGACAAGGAGGAACTTGAGCAAGTTCTTCATATTGCTGCTACTCCCTAGAAAACTTATGCAGAAACACTATATGGGTTGTCTCTCCAACTCACTAACAGGTTTGACACACACCTATACGTGCGAATTGGACAGCTTAAGGAGCATTTATACCACAAATATCTGGCGCAAGCTACAAGTTGCACTAGGCGGGTTAAGGTTTTTTTTATTACAAACTGCACAAATTTCATGCGACAGGTTTGTTATAAACCAAACAAGCGCAAAGTACCTGCTGCCCGAATAATCGGGAAAAGGTACCTTGCGCTGGAATTCTGGTGAACGCAACTGTCAGGAGTTGACAGCGTTCTGGGAATTGTGCTGCTGCCACCGGTAGGGGCGGTATCATCCACCCCTACCTCTGTTAGGGCGCTTGGGTCACCCCTTAGCGCTGGATTGACCAGGTGTCAACGTTCCACACCGGGAAGCCGGGATACGGGCTGAAGCCCTGGACTTCGGCGCGTGCCGCATAGAAACCGCCCTGCGCAAACAGGAAGATGTACGGCAGTTCTTCACCGACGATTTCCTGTGCTTCATGGTAGTAGGGGATGCGGTCTGCTTGCTGGCAGCCGGGCAGCGTGCTGGCGACGTCAATGATTTCGTTGACGCGCGCGTTGTTGTACGAACCGAAGTTGAAACCGGAGCCGGGGACATCGGCTTCTTCCGAGAAGAACTGCCGCAGGGATGTGCCCGGATCGCCGATTGCCGTTCCACGCCAGCCGAGAATGAAGGCGTCGAAGGTCTGGTTGTCCATGATGTCCAGCAGCGTGTTGAAGTCAATGGTCTGGAAATCAACACTGAAGCCGCCGTTGGGAATATCGCTGAGTTGATCCTGAACAATCGTCCCGATTGCCTCACGGCGCGTATTGCCCTGGTTGGTGTAGAGTGTAAAGGCGAGCGGGGTGCCGACTTCCGCGGTGGTGCAGCTCACGCACTCGCGCACGCCGTCACCGTCTTCGTCAATCCAGCCAGCTTCGGTCAGCAGCGCATCAGCCTGATCCGGGTCATAGTCATAGCCACCAAAGTCGTTGTTGTATGCCCAGTTTGCAGGCACGAGGAATGACGGCTGGCGCTGACCTTCACCAAACACTGCACCATCAATGATCGACTCGACATCAATGGCGTAGGCAAACGCCTGGCGCACGCGCAGATCGCTGAACAGCGGGTGAGCGCCCTGATCAACCGGATTGCCGTTTTCGTCCAGCGCAGGCTGCGGGTTGGTCGGGTCTGCCAGATTCAGCCCCACGTAATCCCACGCGAAGCCGGGATAGTCGTAGGTCTGAACACTGCTGCTGTCACGGATTTCTTGACGGCGGTTCACCGGCGGTGCATCAACATAGTTGATTTCGCCTGCGAGGAGCTGTTCAACGACAACTGTCTGATCCGGTACGACGCGCACGATATAAGCATCGGGAGCGACATAGCCGAGGCTGGCATCCGGGTAGTTGTCATCACGCAGCAGGGTAACCTGGTCGCCGGGGCGGAATTCGCCGAAACGGAAAATCCCTGCGGTTACGGTTGGTGCTGTGTTTTCGGGGGAATTAATCAATTCGGTAATGGGCACATCGCGATACAAATGCGATGGCACCACGCCGACGGTATTGGTCTGCCCCAGTGCCGTGCAGTCGGGGGTCAGGAAGGTGAACTGAATGGTGTAGTCGTCCAGCGCCACCACATCAGCTATCACGTCAATCAGAAATGCTGATGGCGACTGGGCATCGGGATTGGCGTGAATGTCCCACGCATATTCGATGTCATATGCCGTGATGGGTGTGCCATCGCTCCAGAAGTAATCCTGACGCAGTGTAATGGTATAGACCAGATTGTCCGGGGAAACGGTCCAGTCCACCGCCAGAGCGAGCGGCGCGCCGCGCACGTAGGTAGCGGTTTCGGGGTCCACGCCGACGACACCGGGGAACATGAACTGGATGATGTCTGTACAGGCAGTGTCCGTGCAGTAGATCGGGCTGAGCGTGTCTGCGCCGCTGCCAAAGTCAGCCGTAATGATCGTGCCGCCGCCTTCACCCTCCTGGGCGGCTGCGGGGACGAACAGCGCGCCAATGAGCAGCACGAGTGCCGCGACAAGCAGATACTTCAATAACTGCTTCATGCCTCTGTCTCCTCAACATAGAAGAACCAACATTACCGTCAACGCTTCAGCAGGTTTTCGCTGCATCTCGCGTTAATGTGTTTATACTTCGTTGGCAGACAGGAGGCTATTTTGTACTTTATAACAAATAAAACAGGCAGTGAATTGTTGCAAAGTGCACAACTCACTGCCTGTAATTGTGTCGGGGTGCCGGGACTCGAACCCGGGACCTCTTGCACCCCATGCAAGCGCGCTACCAGGCTGCGCCACACCCCGTAGATGATGCAAATTCCAGTATTTAGTATAACGGACAGAGAATCGTGCTGCAAGCCCCAATGCTTTTGGCGCACAGCCTGGCATGGGGCGTTACCAATTGTTTAGGTGTTGTGCAGGGTTAGTAGATTTATACGCCAAATTGGTTGTTTCGGAACAACAAGCGTTCTATACTCTTCTTCAATGTATATGGTATATGTCGCGAATTGCTGGGTTTACATGGCACATATTGAACCTAAGGTGCGGCTGACTACGCTCGCCTCCTGCGCGGGCTGAGCGTCTAAGCTCGCTCCCGGCGATCTGGCTGCCGTGTTGCAGCCGCTCAACAACTTATTTCCGCCGGAAAGCGCGCCTGACCTGCTGGTGGGTTTGGCGTCTCCAGACGATTCGGCTGTTTACCGGCTGAACGCGGAGCAGGCGGTGATTGCTACGACGGACTTCTTCCCGCCTGTGGTGGATGATCCCTATGCCTTTGGCGCGATTGCTGCGGCTAATGCGCTGAGCGACATCTATGCGATGGGCGGCGAACCGCTGTTCGCGATTAATCTGGTTGCTTTTCCCGATAATCTCGACCCCGGCATTCTTACCGAGATCCTTCGGGGGGGTGCGGAAATCGTCCGCTCAGCAGGCGCTGTAATTGCAGGTGGGCACACGGTCACTGACCGCGAACCGAAATATGGGCTGGCAGTGACGGGGATTGTACATCCGGATCGTATCCTCAAAAAAGGTGGGGCACAACCGGGAGATCGCCTGATACTGACGAAGCCGCTGGGAAGTGGGGTCATCACCACCGCGCTCAAGCAGGCGCAGGCGCAGCAGGCGCACGTGGACGAGGCGATTACCAGCATGATTCGTCTGAACCGCGAGGCGGCACGCTTGGCACGGCGTTACCCTGTCCACGCGATGACCGATATCACCGGTTACAGCCTGCTAGGGCACGGGCACGAACTGGCACAGGCGAGTGGGGCAGATTTGCACCTGGAACACAACGCAATCCGCTATTTGTCGGGGGCGGCAGAATACGCTCGTGCCGACATTTTTGCCGGCGGCATGTGGCGCAACCGGGAGTATTTCGCGCAGTGGGTTACGTTTTATGACACGCTTGAAGATTGGCAGCAGTATCTGCTCTTTGATCCGCAGACATCCGGTGGATTGTTGATGGCGGTTGATCCGGCACAGGCGGACGCGCTGCTGCGTGATTTGCAGGCTGTTGGCGACGCTGCCGTGATGATTGGCACAGTGCGCGCTGGTAATGGGCGAATTATGGTAGGACCGTAAAAGAAGGGCTTATGCGATGGCGTCAGAACGGTCTGATGTGATGTATGGACCCACACACGAGTTATTTGTAACGCGCAAGGTTGGGGGCGAATCATTCGTGATTGGTGGAACTGCACAGGATAATACTCAATGGACACGGGTGCTCACCCCGCGCGCGGCACAGCTCTTGTGGCATCAACTGCTTCAGCACCTTTTCCCTGAGAAAGCAGAAAAAGTAAAAAGTATCGCTGTCACCGCCCCGATGCGTGACGCTAACCTGCCGACCGTCACCGCGCATACGCTGGTTAAGCAGCGCGATGATGGCAGTTTCCGTATTGCAGGCTGGGCAGGTGAAAGCACATGGCAGGCGGATTTGAGTCCAATGGATGCACAGCGTTTCTGGGCGCTGCTGGACACCGCGCTTTATCCCACAGGTTGGCAGGGCTGATCCGTGTAAAACATCCCGATTGCCTGTTGGGAATCAGTGTTCTTGTCGAACGGTTTTGTTTTTCCTGTGCGCTGTATCCATCGTTGGGTCAGCGTTTTTTGCCTGGAATCCAAAACTGTACTACCATGCAGGTCATGCAGCGGTTTGAAAATCGTTCAGAGTCCTTTGAGTGATTGCTGCGTTTCCATGGGTTAAGGAGGCAGGTATGAGCGTGTTCCCGCCACCGGTGGCAAAACCACCCAGCAGCGGCGCGGGCAAACTGGCGTTGGCAGATACGGTATCGGCGTGGGTCAACCTGCGTTCAGGTCCGGGAACAAATTATCAGGATATTGGCGATATCTTCGACAACACCATTGTTGTTTACTATCCAGAGTCACGCAGTGCGGAAAAGTGGGTATGGGTCGAACAGAATAGTCAAGCCGGTTGGGTGCATACAGACTTTGTTGTTCTTAAGGATATTTCTTCTCAGACGCACCCCCCCGGCAGTGACCGCCCAACACCATTTGATGGCAAAATCGCGCTGTGGCACTGGCGTGGCAACGTCCTTCCTTACCTCAGCATCGAACAGCTCGCAGCAGACATCAAAGCCAAAGCGCCTGCGGTTAATGCGCTGTGGGTCAAAACGAGTGATGGTTCCGATTGGATGAGCCGCTTTGACAACCGCGAAGCGCTCGCCATCAGCGGACCCGAAAGCATCGCCCGCTGGGTGCAGACCTTGCAGCGTTTTGGGATCGAATTTCATGCCTGGTGTGTGCCCAAAGGGCAGAACCTGACGGCGGAAACCGATTTGATTATTCAGACCTGCAATGTGCCCGGCGTCAAGTCGATGATTCTGGATGTTGAACCTTATGAGGGTTTCTGGCGGGCGCCTGCCAGTGTGGTGCGCCCCTATATGACCCGTGTCCGCCAGGCAATATCCCCAGGGTTCCACATTGGGATGTCTATGGATCCCCGGCAGCAGCATTTTGCAACCATTTTCCCTGACGAATGGTTTCCCTTTGTCGACAGCGTTCACCCACAATCCTACTGGTCAACATTTCGCCGCACGCCTGCTGCAACGCTGGAAGATGCCTATCGCGTCTGGGGTGCCTATGGTCGCCCGATTATTCCCGCCTTACAGGGAGATGCCAGCGCAGCGGATATGCAGCAGGCACAGGCACTCGCAACCCAGGTGTACGGCGCAAAGGCGGTAAGCTGGTGGCGTTTGGGGGTGGTCGGCAGTGCCCAGTGGCAGGCGATCAACCGCCCGATTGTTGTTCAGCAACCAACACCGACTCCAACACCCATTACCCCCCCGACGCCTGCTCCCGGTTTCGCCGATGAACAGGTTGTGAATCCTGATGATCGCATGTTTCGCAGTGGTTCGTACACTGGGCAGCGAGAGTTCCAGTCTTTTCAGGGAACCTGGGGTTGGACAGTACACTATAAGAATACGGAACCAGCGCGCAGCAAGGTGTGGGCACAGTGGGTGCCAACCATTCGTGAATCGGGTGAATACGAAGTCGCCGTGTTTATCCCGGCACGCAATGCCACTACCCGTAATGCACGCTATCGTATCAGCGGTGTCAAGGGTGTCAGCGGGCAGGTGTTGGTCAGCCTCGACCAATCCAAACAGCGCAATGTATGGGCGGTCCTGGGGGTTTATGATCTCGACAAAGCTGCCAACAATGCAGGCATGGTCAGTCTCACCGATTTGACTGGCGAGGTGGACCGTGTCATTGCGTTTGATGCCGTACGCTGGCGTCGTGTCACCAGCACCAGCAATCCCCCAGTGGGGCAGCCCGGCGACTGGATTGTTGACGGCGTCTATGTTGCCGATGGATTCGACGCTCCTGTAGGTTCGCTGACGGACCGCCTGGGCGAAAAACTCTGGGCATCAGGATGGCGCGATGCCGCGCCTTATGCCAAGCTCTATCTGGTCGGTACCCCGCGCGAAGCCTATCATACCGGGGCAGACTTAAATTTCGGCACGCCCTATGAAGACAAGGGGCTGCCTATCTCCGCGCCTGCCAGCGGTGTTGTTGTGTTTGCTGCCGAACTACGAGTGTGGGGTAATGTGATCGTTATCCGCCATGACCCCCTGCGCAGCCCCACGGGACGTGTCGTCTATACGCGCTATGGGCATGTGCAGAGTATGCGCGTGAAGGTCGGTGACCGCGTGCGGCGTGGCGACCAGATTGCCGAAATCGGTGATGCTGGCGGGCGTTATATTCCGCACCTGCATTACGATATCAGCGGTACAAACAAGCTGTCGATCAGCCCTGGCGATTGGCCCGGTAAGGATTTGCCTCGCCTGATTAAGGATTATCTCGATCCGTTGGAGTTCACGCGGGCGAATCGTCCGCCCCGCTAGCGTTTGCCGAGAGGAAGTGGTCTATGCCAGCGCCAGTTAGCAAACCCGCAAATGCAGGTGCCGGAAGCGATGCAATTGCGGATACTAAGACAACCTGGGTGAATTTGCGCAGCGGACCCGGCGTGGAGTACGATACCGTCGGGCGTGTCTACGACTACACCTTTATTAAGCACTACCCGGCAAGCCAGCGTGGGGCGTGGCGCTGGGTTGAGCAGTACGGGCGTGCAGGGTGGGTCAGCACTGATTTTGTCGGTTTTGTGCAGCCTTCAACACCGCCCCCTGGTACAGATCGTCCCACACCCTATGATGGGCATGTGGCACTCTGGCATTGGGAAGGCGATGCGGTTGAACAGGACAGCATCGAAGAACTCGTGATGACCATTAAGCAGAATGTCCCTGCTGTCACCCAGCTCTGGGTCAAAACCAGTGATGGCGCTGCATGGCAGGGGCAGTATGACAGTAAGAAGGCGCTGGCAATTGACAGCGCTAAAAGCCTGGATCGCTGGGCACAGGTGCTCAGCATTTACCAGATCGAACTTCACGCCTGGTGCATTCCTGTCGGGCAAGATCTCCAGCGTGAGACAGACATCATCATCCAGACCGCTAATCACCCGGCAGTGAAATCGCTGATTCTCGATGTTGAACCCGATCCGGCTCACTATTGGGCAGGCGGCAAAGATCGCATTAATCCCTACATGCGACGTATTCGTCAGGGCATCACCAAAGCGCGCTTTCACATCGGGTTTTGCCCGGACCCGCGCCCCTGGCATTACAATGATCTGTTTCCCGAGGAATGGTTTCCTTTTGTGGACAGCGTTCACCCGCAAACTTACTGGGCAACCTTTGGCTATACCCCCGAAGAGGCATTAGATCAGGTCTACAACACATGGCTGCCATTCGGCAAACCCGTTATTCCGGCACTTCAGGCGGCTGCGCCCGCAGGCGAAATTCTGGGGGCGCACACGCTGGCAACCAAACGCTACAATGCCAAAGGCTTGAGCTGGTGGCGCTGGGGGGTGGTTGGTCCGGTGGAATTCAAGGCGATCAATCTGCCGATCAGTAGCACCACGCCAACGCCGCAGCCACAAAACCCAGCGCCTGCCCCGGGATCTGCTTACGAATATGGCGATGAAATCGTTGTGACGCCGGACATGCCTGCGTTTGCTAAAGGCACTTACACAGGCAGAGAGGAATTCACCAGTTTTCGCGGGCAGATGGGTTGGACTGTCTATTACACCCCAACCGCGAAACCCGGCGGAAACAAAGTCTGGGCGATGTGGGTGCCGCAGCTTCCGCAGTCCGGCTTGTATCAGGTCGAGGTCTATATTCACCAGCCGCATGCCACGGCAGCGAATGCCCGCTACAAGATACATGGGGTCAAAGGGCAGCCCGGTTCAGAAGCGATTGTAGCGATCAATCAGTCGCAAATCGGCAACCAGTGGTATCCACTGGGCGTTTTTGATCTGGACAAAGCGCTGCCAAATGTCGGGCGTGTATTCCTCAATGACGTTACTGGCGAAACTGGCGAACAGGTGACTTTTGACGCGGTGCGCTGGCGGCGTGTGGTCAAAGTCAACCCAACAACGCCGCCGCCTGTGCGTGATGGTGAGTTGATCATTGACGGTGTCTACTATGCTGACGGTTTTGACGCGCCTATTGGCACTGCGGTTGAACGTTCCGGTACAGCCGTCTGGCCCGCGACCTGGCGTGATGCTGCGCCCTTTGCCCAGCCCTACTCTAATCGCATCGCCGTTCACACTGGCGCTGATCTTACGCTGGGCGGCACAGCAAATGCCGATTTTGGTATGCCGGTTTATGCTGCAGGCAGCGGCGTTGTGCTGTTCGCGGCGGAACGTCCCGGTTGGGGTAATATGGTGGTCATCAAACATGATCCGCTTGCCAATAGCGGCATTGTGATGAGCAGTCGCTACGCACATCTGGGGCAAATACTCGTCAAAGCAGGAGAACGTGTGCGGCGCGGGCAGCAGATTGGAACCATTGGCAGCAGTCGTGGCATGAGCAACAAGACATGGTCACCCCATCTGCACTTTGATCTCTGCATCGATAACACGCTGGAGCGCACACCAGAGCACTGGCCCTCAGCCGAGAAGCCCAAACCGCTGGTTGCCATGACTGAACAAGAACGCTCTGTCTGGCTGGAAAGCGTGGCAAATGAAATCCGCCGCCACTATGTCGAGCCGCAGATATTCATCCAGACCAATCGCCCGGCACGGCGATAGTACCAAACGGCAGGGCACGCGCACGTGGCGTGCCCTGTATGTTAGAACAAGCCCCAATCGTCGGCTGCACCTTCTTCCATCATACTGGGGTCCCACATCTCCAGTCCCATTTCAATAGTCGTCGGGACGTGCAGATATTCCTGCGCAGTACGCCGCGTCTGCTCCAGGAGCTGCGGTGCGTAGGGGCAGAACGGTGTCGTCATAATCATCGTGATATGTGCACGGTCTCCGTAGATTTCCAGATGTCGGATTAAACCCAGCTCAATCACATTCATGCCGATTTCAGGGTCAATGACATTGCGCAGCGCTTCGCGCAGTCCATCTTCTTTGCTGCTCACAATCTCACTCATGCTTGCAACCTTATCCATCTCACTGGATCAACAGGATGCTGCGATAGTAGCATAGCACTCAGCATAGAGTCAATTTCTGTGATCATGGTTAGAAAAATCCATATCAAAAGAGAAATTAACCGCAGTGAAAATGATCTTCATTGCGAGTGTAGGATAAGTTGCAAACGGTGGGACTATGAGGTTTGAGTGAGAATATTGCTGATGCGCGTCGTTTTTATTGACCCTTTTCTTTAGGGCTGTTATACTGATGCTGATTTTCGCTGAGGGTATACAGCAAATTTAACACGCATTAAAACACTGAGGAGGAACTCCCTCGAATGGGCGCTGCACTGGAAATCCGTAATTTGCATGTTTCTGTCGAAGACAAGCCGATTTTGCGCGGTGTGAACCTGATCGTCAAACAGGGCGAGGTACATGCTCTGATGGGACCCAATGGTTCTGGCAAAAGCACGCTGGCGAATGTGCTTCTGGGACACCCCGCATACGAAGTCACCGCCGGGCAGATTATCTTCGACGGTGCAGATATGCTTGAACTTGAGGCTGACGAACGCAGTCGTGCAGGAATGTTTCTGGCGTTTCAGTATCCGGTCGCCATTCCTGGCGTTACGCTGGCGAATTTTCTCCGCCATGCCATCAATGCGCGGATGAAGGCAGAGAATCCGGAAAGCAAAGGGATTTCGATTCCCGATTTCCGCCGTTTAATGCGCGCCAAAATGGATCAACTGCGCATGGATCACAGCTTCGCCGGGCGCTACCTGAATGACGGGTTTAGCGGCGGTGAAAAGAAGCGTGCTGAAATTCTGCAAATGGCGGTGCTTGAACCGCGCATCGCGATTTTGGATGAAACAGATTCTGGGCTTGATATTGACGCGCTGCGCGTAGTTTCTGAAGGTGTCAATAGCCTGCGGGGTCCCGATCTGGGGGTGCTGGTGATTACCCACTACCAGCGTATCCTGAACTACATCCAGCCGCAGTATGTGCATATCATGTTTGAAGGGCGCATTGTCGAAAGCGGCGGTGCCGATCTTGCGCTGAAGCTGGAACAGGCTGGCTACGATTGGGTGCGCGAAAAGCACAACGCTGCTGAATAGACCGTCTATAGTTGGGGAAACCAAAGCATGAGTGATTTTGATCTGGTTGAAAGCGAAAAGCAGCTAACCGCTGAAGAATCGGCGTTGAAGCATGTGCGTGCCTCCTATGACGAGGCATACGGCTTCCATGATGAAAATGTCAAGTACTCCTTCAAGAGTCAAAAGGGTCTGTCGGCAGAGATTGTGCGTCAGATCAGCGCGATGAAGAACGAACCCGCGTGGATGACCGAAGAACGGCTCAAGGCATACGAAATCTTTC
>DAOTWP010000084.1:0-2185 GCA_034435675.1 Anaerolineae bacterium | reverse complement strand
CAGCGCTCGGATTCGAAGCATCCGCAGCGGGCACAGTCAGGCCAGCGCGCATCGTCTCGACAATAAACAGCGGGTTTCCTTCGGTTTCGTCGTAAAGCCAGCCAACCTGTTCTTCGCTCGGTGGCCTGCCCGCAATGTGTTCCGCTAGAACGCCGGTTTCCGCCCTGGTCAATGGTGTCAGCGCAATTTCTGTGATGCGATCTTCGCGGCGCAGCAGGTTGTACAGGTCGCATAACGGGTGATCGTCACCAATCTCCTCGACACGAACGGTGCCTACGACCAATACACGCGGACGTGTCTCCAGGCGCAGCAAAAAATGTAGCCATTCCAGTGAGTCGCGTGGGCACCACTGCATATCGTCAATGCACATTACCATTGGCCTGCCAACGCCAACGACCGCCCGCGCCAGCGCTTCAAACAACCGTTGGCGCTGCCATTGTTCATTGAGGCGACTGGCAGGTTTCACTTCCGGGGCGAACAGTTCAGGGGTAAGGCGGGCTACCTCAGCGCGCTCTGCTGCGCTCAGACATGTCAGGCTGGGCCGCAAAGCATCGGATCGCAACCAGGCCGTTACCGGGCTGTAGGTAAGCTCACCTTCGGCAGCGTAGCAGCGAGCTGTCGCTGTGAGGAATCCTTGCTGGTTGGCCCACCGGACGAACTCTTCAGCCAGTCGAGTCTTGCCGATTCCGGCTTCGCCAGCCAGCACCAGCAGGCGTGGCTGTCCGGTGTTCACAATTTGCCAGGCTGTCTGCATCTGCTGCCACTCGCGATTGCGCCCGACAAGCAGATCGGTAGCCACCGTCACCAATTGCAGGGTCTCGCTGGCAAGTATCTGATCATACACAGCGTGCAGCGCTGGCCCCGGCGCGATGCCCAGTTCTGTTCTGAGGGCAGACGCACAGGAGTGATAAACGCGCAGCGCGCTTGCGCGCTCGCCGTTGCTTAGATGCAGGCGCACAAGGGTTATGCACGCAGCTTCGTTCAGCAAATCCAACTGCACGAGTCGACGTGCGTATGGAATGGCTTCAGCGTAGCAGCGATGGCGCTCCAGCAGGGTCGCCAGCTGCTCAAGCGCAGCGTAAAATTCCTGCTGCAGCCGTTCACGTTCGGCAAGAATCCACTCGTCATAGAATCCCGGCAGCAGTTCACCTTTATAGCAGGCAACAGCCCGTTCTAGACTCTCTCGGACTGCCACGTCATCTCCGGCCATCTGTGCCAGGCCAGCCGCTTGTATATGCGCCCGGAAATCATCTGTGTCCAGGCTGAGCGTAACGTTGGGTTGCCAGGCGACAGCCTGTGAGTCAATGTAAAGCAGGCTGTTGGAATCTGGCAGCACGGTTTGCAGGCGATGCAGCAGTGTCCGGAGGTTAGTGTGCGCCTGCGACTCGGAGGAGTCTGCCCATAGGGTAAAAGCCAAGTGCTGGCGGGATTGGGGAGAAGCACGGTTAAGCGCTAGATACGCCAGAAGAGATTGTAGTCGCTGTGATGGTATTGCTATCGACTCGCCGTGATCTTCCAGAGCAAAACTGCCCAGCAGACACATCTGCACTGACACAGTTGCTCGCACCTCCTCAAGGCATACGGCAGTACCGTGTGCCGCAAACAGGCACTGGCCGATGCTCATCTGTC
Organism: Anaerolineae bacterium; assembly: GCA_034435675.1. GTDB lineage: Bacteria > Chloroflexota > Anaerolineae > Aggregatilineales > Phototrophicaceae > DAOTWP01. The sequence goes on along the minus strand of DAOTWP010000084.1, from coordinate 556 downwards.
AGCCATTTATTATACTGCACAAGTAATAGATGCCGTCGGGGGCTAAGATGAACTCCGTTTGCCAGGCTGTTATACCCAGTCAAGTTCGCGCGTAGCGACTCGCCAGCGCGTTGTGCCGGGCCGGCTGTACGAGGAGGCCTGGAGCGCGCAGAAACGCCGCAGAGCGGCTTGTGGACGACCTGAGCGTGGGCAGTAATAGCGGGCCTATCATAGTTTTGGGAAGCCCTCTTGACACATAAATAATAGTGTGTTAACGTTAATATTAACACATGTAAAGGGATCTTTACAAGCACAATGCCGCCCATGCCCGCCCTGCTGCCCCTCCCCCTGCCCGCCGATTGCGGCCCGGCTCTGGTGTACCTGGCCGCCCTGCCCAGCGCCCGCAGCCGCCGCGTCCAGGCCGCCGCCCGCCACGCGCCAAGATGGGCGCCCAGGCCCGCAGTGATCTGCCGACCTGACCGAACGCACACACACAGGAGAACACGCGCATGACCTCATTCATCTGTCGCCCGCTGCTCATCATCGGCCTGTTGAGCTTCGGCCTCGCCTCCCTGCT
>DAOTWP010000083.1:0-1703 GCA_034435675.1 Anaerolineae bacterium | reverse complement strand
CTGCCCGGCGCCGCGTTCGCCGCGATGATCGCCTCGCGCAGCGAACAGTCCTGTGCCGTACACGCGCCGTCGTTCGTGTCGGCGGTTTTGGTCACCGTGAACGTGCTGCCCTGCGCGCGCACCGGCAGCGCGCCGGAAAGCACGAACAGGCACACCAGTAGGGGCAAACCTGCTTTGCGTAACAGTGTCATCATCCAGCACTTTCTACTCACTAACCTGCCTGCTTGCAGCCGCCGCAGTTCACGGCAGATCAATCACGAATGTATCGGCGGCGCTCCACACGCCCCAGCGTCCATCGCTGCGCTGCGCCCGCACGCGCCAGTAGTACGCGCCCTCGCTGAGCGCGCCCGTCGTGACTTCGAGCGTGCTGGCACTGGTCGTCGTCGTGAATGCCATCTGCGTGAAGCGCGCATCACTCGCCACCTGCACCTCGTAGCCTGCCGCCCAAGTCACCGCCCCCCAGCGCAGTGTCGGCGTGGCGGTCGTGTAGACATTGCGCGCGGGTATGGCGTTGGGCGGAGAAGGCTCATAGACCAGTTCAAACGCGCCGATGTCGCAGCCTGCTCCCTGCGGGCGGGCAACCCCGCGCTGGTCGGTGGCAGGGCACAGGCTCGCTTCGGCAGCGTCAATGGCACTGCTGCTAGCAAGCAGGGGAATGGTTGGCGTGGGACCGCCGTAGTTGTTCGGCAAGCCCAGTTGAATGCTGGGGGAATTGATGAAGCCAATGCCGCATGTATCATCATCGGTGAGGTTGTTCCCACCGGAGATGTTGATATTCCCGCTACAGTTTGCGCCATCGCTGCTCCTGGCAATGATGGTATTGTTAATCGTTACCGCTGCGCCGCCAATCGCAATATTGCCGCCTTCGTAGGCAGCATTATCAGCAATTGTCACGTGGGTAATCGATACAATTCCCGCCAGCAGTTGAAGACCACCTCCCCTAAACAGCACTGAATTAGCGGATATTGTCGTATTGGTCAGCGTAAGCGTACCGCCATAATGATAAATACCGCCGCCGTAACCGTGTGCACTATTGCCAGATAGAGTACTGTTAGCAACCGTGATGGTACTGAGATAACCATAGATTCCCCCGGCATCGCTGTAGAGCGATGTGTTGTCTGACAGGCTGCTATTCGTTATTGTTACGATGCCTCGGTTGTATATTCCGCCGCCTTCCCGGCTCGCCGTATTTCCCGAGATGTGGCTGTTATGGATCGTTATTCGACTACCCGCATTGCTGATTCCAGCACCGAGCGAGGCTGTATTGTTAAGAATGGCACTATCGTTGATCGTCAGTGATCCGCCGCTAAATCCTCCACCCGAATAGGCGCGATTATCGCTGACAATCGTGTTGGTTATGGTAGTGCTGCCAAAGCCAAAAATCCCCCCTCCCAGCGCATATGTAGAATTACCGGATACGATACTGTCCGACAGCAGTAAGCCGCCATAGTTGTTGATGCCGGCGCCGTGATCCAGCCCGGAAACTCCAGATGTTGAGGTCAGACTGCCGCCGCTAATGGTGACCCCGCTGATGCTGACTGTATACGTCCCGGTGATGTGGAACACACGGTCAATGCCGTTGGCGTCAATGATTGTGCTGTCGCGCCCCGCGCCGGTGATGGTCATGTCCGCGGTGATGTCCAGATCACCCGCTGCCGCGCTGTCCTCGCCCGTGCCGGTGATGCTCAAGGCGTACAACCCCG
>DAOTWP010000082.1:0-3634 GCA_034435675.1 Anaerolineae bacterium | reverse complement strand
TGAATTCATGGGCAGCCGGGTTAAGGTTGAGGCGCAGCAAGCGCTGCACAGCCTCGAAGCCCCGCGCGCCCTGCCCGAAGCGGCATAACCAACAACAACTACGAAAACTCCTTAGTTCCTCTCTGTTCCGATGGCAGCAACCCAACACGCTGATCCCCCGCAAGGGGGATTTTTTATGCCTGCACAGAAGGTGAAAGGCACAAGGAGCCAGCCGGCACTCTGTGACAACTTCAGCCCTGAAGGCTGTGCAGTGTTTGTGAATATAATGGTGAATGCCGCCTTTATACCGGATATGTTCATCGAAGCGGCATTCAAATTGAACAAGTCTTAGGATGTTGCTCGGTCAGAACCACACCGGCATGGCTAGGAACCAGGTATTGACATACCCCGCGCGCGTACCAGGTCATCACAACCGCTGCTCATGGTCACACTCTGCCAGTTTGAGCCATAGCGAAACCAGCGTCCGTCGCTCAACTGATACCAGATGACAATACCAGTATTGTAAGCATCAACGATGTCGGCTGTTCCACTGAACTGCCCGGCGGGTTCTTGCTCGTTTGCAAGCCAACTGCGCATCAAAGTGATTGTTACGCCCGGATTCGTTGTCAGTGTGCAGTTGTAATCCCGCGGATTCGTAATGTTGTTGTTCCCGAATAGCGTAGCCGGCGTAGTGTTGTTCCCCAATATAAGCGAAGACAAGACTCCACACGCCGCAAGGACTGCCAGTACAAGCCCAACGCCGAACAACAATCTGATGATGCGCGCAAGCAGGGATGGTTTCTGAGGCTGCAAGATAACATACTGCGGCGGCATCTGCTGGACGACATACTGCGGCGGCATCTGCTGGTACGGCTGTTGATCAGGTTGCTGGTTGTTGCGCTTTGCCATAATGCTGTTGATCTCCATGAAACCGTCATTGACTTCCTTCTACACCATAGATAATTTTGCAGCCGGGGAGAAGTGCAGGATGTCACCGAAAAACTGTGAAGTGTTAACAGCGGAAACGCGAATGCAGCGCGATCAATTATCAACCTTCCAGGTGAGCGTTCATTTATGAACACGCTTTTTCCCCTGTGCCTTGCTCCTTTTCCTTAATCTTCCCTGCGCCAGTCTTTAGCCACCGCGCGCGCACTTCCGGCGTATGCTAAATTGGGGAATATTTGAGCACAGAGAAACAACCGGGCAGCACCCGCGCCCGGATGAGAAACACGACAAACCTAACCTCATGCTGCGAACGAAAGGATCATTGATGCAGTCCCGTAAAATGCTGATTGTTTTGCTGCTGACCCTGCTGCTGGCAGGCACTGCCGCCGCAGAAGAACTCGCGCCGCTGGGCGAGACCATCTCCGGACGCAAGGAAGCGGGCGTAGATGACCTGTATCTTGTGGATGGCGAAGAAGGCGACATGCTCTATATTGCCATGACCAGCGAAGTCTTTGACGCCTACCTGCTGCTGCTGGACGAAGATGGCAACGAACTGGCACGTGATGACAGCAGCGGCGGCGACGGCAATCCCTTTTTGACCTACCGCCTGCCGTGGAGCGGTCTCTTCACCATTGTGGCGCGCGGCTATTATGACGATGCCGCCGGGCGCTATACGCTGACGATTGATACGTTCAACAACAGCGCCGAAGCGCTCAAATTTGGCGATGCGGTGCGCGGGGATAAAGAGGGCATCATCCCGCACTTGTACACCTTTGAAGGCGAAGAAGGCGATGTGGTCTATGTAACGCTGGAAACCGATGCCTTTGATGCCTACCTGGTGCTGCTGGATGAGGACTGGAATGTGCTGGACGAGGACGACAGCAGCGGCGGCGACGGCAACGCTTACATTAGCTACATGCTGCCGTGGGATGGCACTTTTACGGTGATCGCACGCGGCTACTATAACAATCAGGTCGGGCGCTATACGCTGAACATTGACTCGTATTTCAACAGCGTGCAGCCGCTGGAGTATGGCGCGGTGCTGGAAGACAGCAAAGAGACCATCATCCCGCGGCTGTACACCTTTGAAGGTGAAGAGGGCGATTGGATTTACATCGCTATGGAAACTGAGGCGTTTGATGCCTATCTCGTGCTGCTGGATGAGGACTGGAATGTGCTGGCAGAAGATGACAGCAGCGCGGGCAGCGGCAACGCCTTTATCGGCTACAGGCTGCCGTGGGATGGCACGTTCACGGTGATCGCGCGCGGCTACTATAACAATCAGGTCGGGCGCTACAACCTGTTCTTCGACGCGCGCAGTCACAGCGCTGTGACGCTGACCGGCGGCGAAGAGCTGGAGATGGAGAAGATTTCACCGATCCCGGCGCTGTACTTCTATGAGGGGCAGGCGGGGCAGACGATCACGGTCACGATGGACAGCGCCGCTTTTGACTGCTACCTGGTGCTGGTGGATGAGGACAACAATGTGCTGGTGGAGGACGACAGCGGCGGCGACGGCAGCAACGCCCGGCTGCAATACACGCTGCCTGCCGACGGTCTGTACACGATCATCGCGCGCGGCTATTACGCGGCGGAACGTGGCATCTTCACCCTGACATTCGACGTTTCGGGCTAGGGCAACCTCAGAGCCACCAGATTGAGTAGCGTAACTACTCAGGCAGTCTGCCTGGCGTTACCCTCACCCCCTCGGTCCCCCTCTCCCCAACGCCGCTGTGCGGCTGGGCGAGGGGGATGCCGGGCAGAGCCGCAGAGATAAGGGGCGGTTGACCCCGCCGCTGCAAAATGTCACCCCGCAACCTGTGACAATCCTCACTATTAGTATTAGTTAATCCCTATTATCATAAAGCTTGTGTCACCAAGCATAAATACACCCGTTGTAACATTCATTGTAGAAGGTTACGAACAATGCTGCTTTGCTCTTCTCAACGGCGCGTTCCCCTGCGCCACACTCTTGCGCCAGATGTCTTCGGGTCAGCTTTCTACACTGCAAAACAACTGACCTTAACCCTACTTCACTATTCCATCCTGCTGCTGCTGCCAGTATTCGCTGGCAACGGCACGCTCGCGGCGGCGGATGCGGGTGTGCCTACGCCAGAAATCCACACTGCATCAATCAGCTTCTACTGCCGCTGGCTGGATGCGCCCAATGCACCGGGAGGCTTGTATGTCTACAGTCTGTCCTACACTGCAACCAGCAAGGAAGTCGTTGTGACCAGTCGCAGCGGGGACTTTATTGTGGCTGCCCCGGTTAATGGAGGTTCCAACAGCGAATATATCTACACCGTTTACGATGCAGTAGAAGTTCATTTTTATGACCAGACAGCGCACATTTACAGCGCGGCGGCAGCTTCGGCTGTGGGTAGTGAAACACCTGCCTGCGTCACTGAAGGGGATCACCTTGTAGTCGAACGCAGCGTGATACAGCCGATGGAAGGCAGCACCGACTGCGCTGTGATGCAGTTTCAGCCACAGTATGCCGGCGCGCCGCTGACAATCCAGTGGCGGCGTCCCGATGGCGGCTCAGGTGTCATTCAGGAGACGATTGTGGGCGATAACGGCAGCGTGTCGCTGGTGATCGGCGCGGGCAGCTTCCCGGCAGCGTCCGGCGATGTGTACACGACTAACACCGGCGAGCAGGTCTACCCGCATACCTTCTACGACTTTGTGATTGATGGACAGACCGCGATGA
>DAOTWP010000081.1:0-5527 GCA_034435675.1 Anaerolineae bacterium | reverse complement strand
ACAACCAGCGCCGGCTCTATCCCCGGCTGGCGGAATTCTTCGCCGGGGCAATGGGCGGCTGAACCAGGCAGGCAAACGCAGCGGGCAGCCCGGCATGATGGACTGCCCGCTGATGATCGGCTATAGCACCGCAGCAGCGGTCTAGAGATACGGCACGCTCAATTGCAGCGCCTTACCGGCGAATGCCGCCCCGCGATCAAACGCCGCGTAATTCTTTTCCAGCAGGTAACGCCGGTGTGCCGGGATGTGCCCTGCCATCGCATGATGCACCGTCATCAGCGGCACAATCGGGCGGGCGGTCAGCGCAGCGCCCAGCAGCACCACGTTCGTCAGCTTTAGCTCTCCCGCGCCCTCGGCAATCTCCGAGGCGGGCACATGCAGGTATTGAATGTCGCTGCGTGAAGTCTCGCGCTTGACCAGCGACTCGTTGACTACCAGCAACCCACCGGCGGCAACCTGCGCTTCGTATTTGTCAAAGGACGGATTATTGAACGCGATAATCACCTGCGGGTGGCGCACCACCGGCGAGCCAATCGGCTGTTCGCTGATCACCACGAAGCAGTGTGCCGTACCGCCGCGCATTTCCGGACCATACGACGGAATCCACGTCACCTCTTTACCCGCATCCATCGCGGCATAGGCGAGCAATTGCCCGGCGAACATGACGCCCTGCCCGCCAAAACCGGAAAACAGGAATTCTGCCTGTAGCATCGTCATGAGCACCCTCTCACAATTCCTTCACTGCATCCAGCACTTTATAGTCACCCAGCGGGAAGTACGGGATCATCTCCGTTTCAATCCAGTTGAGCGCTTCCACAGGGGTAATTCCCCAGTTGGTCGGGCAGCTTGACAGCAGTTCAACCATGCTGAAGCCCAGCCCTGCCATCTGCACTTTAAGCGCCGTGACAAGCGCCTTTTTCGCCTTGCGGATGTTGGCGACGTCATGCAGCGAACGGCGCACGATATACGCCGCGCCGCTGGTTTGCGCCAGCAGTTCACTCATTTTGAGCGGCATACCGGACAAATCAACACTGCGTCCAAAAGGCGAAGACGTCGTCTTTTGTCCCGGCAGCGAGGTCGGTGCCATCTGCCCGCCGGTCATGCCGTAAATGGCGTTGTTGACAAAGACCGTCGTTATTTTTTCCCCGCGTGACGCCGCGTGGACAATTTCTGCCATGCCAATCGAGGCAAGATCGCCGTCGCCCTGATAAGTCAGGACAATGCTGTCCGGCAGCGACCGCTTGATGCCCGTTGCCATCGCCGGGGCGCGCCCATGCGCCGCCACACAGCCATCCACAGTAAAATACTGGTAGGCAAACACGGAACAGCCGACCGGTGCCACAAGGATCGTGCGTTCGCGCAGTCCCAGTTCGTCCAGCGCTTCCGCCACCAGGCGGTGCGCAATGCCGTGTGTGCAGCCGGGGCAGTAGTTGGTGTTCGCCGCCGCCAGCGTCTCAGGACGTTCATAGACTGTGTCCATCGCCACCGGCGCGGGTGTCTCAAGGATTGTGACCATCAGCAGCCTCCTTTATGCCAGCGCCAGCATTTGCGCGTAATGCGTTTCGATTGCCGCCTGAATCTCGTCCGGCATGGGCACTACGCCGCCCATCCGCCCGAAAAAAGCGACCGGAATCTGGCAGCCCACTGCCAGCCGCACATCGTCAATCATCTGCCCGGCGTTCATCTCCACCACCAGGCAGGCGTCAATGTTATCCGCCAGTTCAGAGAGGCGATCTTCCGGGAAGGGGAACAGCGTTTGCGGACGGAACAAGCCCACCTTGATGCCTTTCGCGCGCGCTGCCTGCACGGCAGTCAGGGCGATCCGCCCGGCAGTGCCAAACGCCACCACGAGCAGTTCGGCGTCCTCGGTTGCATATTCAAGCCAGCGCTGTTCGTTGGCGCGGATTTCCGCCAGCCGTTCCTGAATCTGCTGGTTGAAGCGTTCTTCTTCTTCGCCGCGCAGGTGGAACGACGTAATCGCGTTCGGCGGGCGATCCTTCGCGCCGGTCAGTGCCCATGCCGGGCGCGGGCGCAAAGCCTGCATCGGCGGCAGTTCGGCGGGTTCCATCATCTGCCCCACCTGTCCATCCGCCACCACCATCACGATATGGCGATACTGGTCTGCCAGCTCAAACGCCAGCACGGTAAAGTCAATCGCTTCCTGCACAGACGCGGGCGCCAGCACAATCGGGCGGTAATCACCGTGCCCTGCCGAGCGCGTCACCTGAAAATAGTCACTCTGGGCGGGCAGGATATTGCCCAAGCCCGGACCGCCGCGCATCACGTCCACCACCACCACCGGGACATCCGATGCGGCGATATACGACAACCCTTCTTGCATTAAGCTGAAACCGGGACTGGATGAGGAGGTCATTACGCGGACGCCGGTGCATGCCGCACCGTAGACCATGTTAATTGCGGCAACTTCACTTTCTGCCTGTAAAAAAGCGCGCCCTTCTTCGATCATGCGGCGCGACATGTGTTCCAGCAGTTCGGTCTGCGGGGTGATCGGATAGCCAAAATAAGCCTGTACCCCCGCGCGCACTGCTGCCTCGGCAATGGCGACATTGCCTTTGAGCATTTCACGGACCATCATACCCCCCTTTGCTTCCTACCGCACACTCACACGCTCACGCGCCTTCACCGGAGCACGCTGTACCGTGATGCAGACATCCGGGCAGATTACCGCGCAGATGGCGCAGCCGGTACACTTACCTTCAGGATCAACCAGCAGCGCCGGGTGATAACCCTTTGCGTTGAGCATGCTGTCATCCATCACCAGCACCCCCTGCGGGCAAACGGTGGTACACAGAGTACAGCCTTTGCAGCGTTCTTCATCAATAAATACAGTTCCCTGTGCCATTTGACCCCCTTCCCTTAATCTATTTGGCCAATCATTCCAATCTTGCACATAGCTTAAATGCAAAAGCCTTTGTGCATTCAGTACAGGATGTCACATTCGACCACGTAGGGTGTCACAGAAAAAGGGTGACAGTCTGGCTGGCTTAACAGGGTGGCAGCCGGTCAGTTGAGCATATCCCGGCGGCGCAGATACCAGACCAGCCCAACCGTAATGCTGAGCATCAGCAGCAGTACAAAGGGCACACCCCATTCCACGCCAAAGGGGGGCCACGTGCGTTCAAAGTTCATGCCATAAAACCCGCTGATGACCGTCAGCACGCCGATGACCAGTGTTAGCACGGTCAGGCGGTTGACCACGAAGTTGACGCGGTTCGACACAGCGGACATATACAGGTCGGTCAGGCTGTGCAGGGTTTCGCGAAACACGCTGACCATGTCGGACGCAAACGCCAGATGGTCGGCAACATCGCGCAGGTAGTATTGCAGTTGGTTCTGGTCAACACAGCGAAAATGGCGGCTGCTCAGCGCCGTGACCAGATCACGCTGCGGGATCAGCACGCGCCAGATTTCTGTCAGCGCGCGTTTGTGCAGGAAGATGTTTTCCAGCCCGGCGCTGGTCGGGTGGCGCGGGATCGTCTCTTCAAGGCGCTCAATATCTGCCTCAAGCTGATCCAGCACCGGAAAATAGCTGTCCACGACCGTATCCACCAGTGTGTACAGCAGATAGCTGGGGGTCACATGCACCCCGGTGCTGGTGGCACGCTCAAGACGGCGCTGCACCTCGTCCATCAGCAGTTCAGCGGCGCTGTGAACCGTGACGACATAGTGCGTGCCCACAAAAATATCCAGTTCGCGGAAGACCGGATGGTGCAGAGTATCCACGCTGACCGGATTCATAATCACAAAAACATAGTCGTCGTAAGACTCCACTTTGGGGCGCTGGTACTCGTTCAGCGTGTCTTCAACTGCCAGCGGATGAAACTGGAACACCTCGCGCATGACCTTCACTTCTTCATGCCCCGGACCGCGCAGATCAACCCAGATAAAGCGCTCCAGGTCGTCACTGGCGTCCTTAAGCAGCGCTGGAAGATCACCCGCGGTCGGCTTCAAAGAAAGCGCCTGACTGCCCAGTATTCGAATGTTCATAGTGCCTCTCGTCACCAGTTGCGGACGCAGGTTCAGATTTTTGGAGCGTGGTTTGCCCGGCATATGCCCCCCGGTAGATGGTTCAATTGCCTTCGACAATGGGTCTGCGCCAACTGCTCAGCATTATAGCATCAGCCCGCTACTGCGCTGCACCAGGGCGTGACTGAATCACCCGGCGGCGCAGGTGCTGGCAGCAAAAGCCCTCTTCCTGCAATCAACCGACTAACTCATCGGGGTACTGGGCTGCATGGTACAATCAGTCTGTAACGTCCGAATGGCTAAGCATGAGGAACAGCTCCTATAGTCACGCAATCCCCTGCGCCCCCTGCGCTCGACCTGAGCAAGTACATTGAGGTGCGCATCTTTGGCGAACGCCCACATATTCGCGGACGACGTATCCCTGTAGCAACCATCGCGAACGGATATTTCAAGCAGCGCTAGGATGTGCTGCGCCTCACCTACGAATTCACGCTATCGGAATCCGAGGTGCTTGCCGCACTGCTGTACTACAACGAACACAGAGCACTGATTGACGCGCAGGAAGCGGCGTATCAGGCAGAACTCGACGAGGCATACCGCTTGTATGGCAGCAATTAACCAGTTTGAGCAGGCGAACGAGACCAGCATCATTCCCCCTGCGCCGCCCGAATCCCCGCCAGCAGCGCCGCGTCCTGCCCCGCCAGCACTGTGCGTGGGTCGAACAGCACCCGCCCCTCCGCCACCCGCGCAATCACCGGCGGATTTTGCGCCCGCAGCGCCGCCGCGAACTCCTGCGGACGCGGCACGTCCAGCGCCAGCAGCGCAGTAGGCAGCGCCGCACCAGGCAGACTGCCGCCGCCCACAGTTGACTCCCCCGCAATGACCACGCCGCCCACCTGCGCCGCCCAGGCTTCCGCCGCTGCCTGAATATCCGCCACTGGGCGCGCGATCATGCGCAGCACGGGGATTTGGGCGAAATGTTCGCCTCGGCGGTAGTGATCCAGTGTGGCGACCAGCGCGGCAAGACACAGCTTGTCCGCGCGGATGGCACGTGCCAGCGGGTGATGCTTGAGGCGCTCGACCAGTTCGCGCCGCCCGATGAGGATGCCCGCCTGCGGTCCGCCCAGCAGCTTGTCGCCGCTGAAGCTGACCAGATCAGCGCCCGCCGCCAGGCTCTCCTGCACGGTGGGTTCATGTTCCAGCCCGAACGGCGCGGTATCGACCAGCGCGCCGCTGCCCAGATCGTCTACGGCGTACAGGCTGTGCCGGTGGGCAATCTGCGCCAGCGCGTCCAGCGGCGTGCTTTCGACAAAACCGACCTGCTTAAAATTCGACGAATGCACACGCATCAACAGCGCTGTGTCTGCGGTGATAGCGCGCTCGTAATCCGCCGCGCGGGTGCGGTTGGTGGTGCCCACTTCGACCAGCGCCGCGCCGCTTTGCGCCATGATGTCCGGCACGCGGAAGCCGCCGCCGATTTCGACCAACTGCCCCCGGCTGACGATCACCGCGCGCCCCTGCGCCAGCGCGCCGAGCATCA
>DAOTWP010000080.1:0-11473 GCA_034435675.1 Anaerolineae bacterium | reverse complement strand
ACGGCTGGCCCGTGCCTGAGTCGCTGCTCAAGGGCACGACCTCGGTGGCATTCGGCAGAGGCAATTTCCCCGGCGTCGCCAAAGAAGTGCTCGCCTATGTCAACACTGTGCCGGATTTGCTCAAAATCACCGGCGGGGTGATGGGCAAGACCGTCCTGTCTGCGGATCAGGTGGAAGCAGTGTCGAATCTGCCCACACTGCCGGAGATGCGCGCTCAGCTTGCCGGGCTAATCGTCATGCCTGCCAGCGGGTTGGTTGGCGTCATCAACGCGGCGACGGCAGACATCGTCAACGTCCTGCAGGCGCTGGTCAAGAAACACGAAGACGGCGAAGCGGCGTAAACGCCCGCGCCGGACACCTGGGCATGCCGCACACCTGCGCATGCGCCCGCCGATCAGAACTGAACGCAAACAAACACACAACCTGTGAAAGGAACTGAGCAATGGCTGATTTGAACGCAATTGTGGACCAACTGAGCGCGCTGACCATTCTGGAAGCCGCCGAACTGAAGAAAATGCTGGAAGAAAAATGGGGCGTGACCGCCGCTGCTGGCATGCCGATGATGGCGATGGGCGCGATGCCCGCAGCCGCTGCGGCTGCGGCAGAACCCGAAGAAGAGCCGACCGAATTCAACCTGATTCTGGCGGATGTGGGTGCCAAGAAGATCGAAGTCATCAAGGTGATCCGCACGATCACCAACCTTGGTCTGAAAGAGGCGAAGGATCTGGTCGAAAGCGCCCCGGCAACTGTGCTGGAAGCCGTCAGCAAGGACTCAGTCAACGACGCCAAGGGCAAGCTGGAAGCCGCTGGCGCAAAGGTCGATATCAAGCCGGCGTAAGCCTGCTGCTGCATTCGTGGCGTGGGCAGCCGCTGCCCACACGCTGATCAGAACACCGTCCCGCTGGGGGCGGTGTTTTTTGTTGAACGATCCTGACAATCCGCACATTGTCCTGATGCTGCGAATGCCCCTACAATCAGCATAACTGCCCGGCACGGCAAGGGGGTGCTGCTCTATGAAACCGGTAATCATAATGCTGCTGCTGTTGTTCGTCGCGCTGCCCGTGATGGCACAGGATGACCGGGGCTTTGTGGATGCCCCGATTCAGTATGACCAGACGGTCGCGCAGGGCATTACGAACGACGAATTTTTTGACTGGTACCGCTTGCAGGCGACTGCCGGGGACATCATCTTTATCGAGATGCAGGCGGCGGACGGGCTGGCACCGCTGATCGGGCTGCTTGACCCCGCGCTGGAACTGGTCGCCCGCAGCGACGAAGGCGAACCCGACGGCATTGTGTCCATGGAGTATACCGCGTCGGAAAGCGGCGAATACACGATTGTCGCCACGCGCGCCGGGCGTGACACGGGCACGACCACCGGCACCTATGCGCTGATCGTCAGCCGGGTGGGCGGCGCGGCTGCGCCCACGCCCGAAAATCCCTATACCCCGGTTGTGCTGCCCTGCGGCGATTACGAAATGACCACTGCCGTGCAGCTTCGGCTGACCGATGATGGCAATCAGGTCGATTATTTCCGCATCAGCATTTACGGGCTGGATGGCTTCAACCCCGTCATTCATCTGGTGATTGAGGATGCCGGACTTACCGACTGTTCGCAGGATGCCGCCGTGATGCCCGGTGACAGCGTGACCCTGCCCGCCGGTCTGGGCGGCGACAGCCTGACCCTGCCCGCCGACACCCCCGCCGAAGGGCGCGCCGCGCAACTGCGCATCAACAGCGCTGCGCAGTTGGGCAGCCTTGTGCTGACGCTGGGCAGCCGCGATGGGGCAGCCGGGCGGTATGTCGCGCTGATTCAGGGCTTCACGATTGGCGTTGAAGATCTCGATACGCTGGAACTGCGGCTGGGTCCGCTGGCGCGCGATACGGCGCTGTATGTTTACATGCTTGCCGATCCAACCTCGCGGCTTGATCCGTTTATGCAGCTTTTGCCAGAGGACAGCGGTATTTCCTGCGATGACGCGGGCAGACGCGGCTGTGAAACCACGCCGGTGATTGACGGCTTCAGCGCTTTCATTAACGCGGACGATGGCTGGCAGGTGACTGGCGGGCGCTTTGACGCCGGGCTGATGCTGACCCCCGGCAGCCCTGACCCGCTGGAAGTGCAGTTCGGCAGCTTTCGCGGCAGCACCACCGGCGGTTATACGCTGCTGCTGGTCGGTGAACTGCCGCCGCGTCCCCCGGCATCTGGTTAGAGCGGGCGTTGGAGCATAAATTCGGCTTCGATCTGGCGTTTGACGCCGTCGCTGTTGGTCTGGATCGCGCGCAGTTGGTCGTGCTGCGTGGGGGTGAGTTCACCATCAATGCCGGTAACCAGTACATAGACCCAGCCGAGGATGTTGCTGATCGGGTTAATCAGGTCGTGCTTGATCTGCCGCGCGTCCGCCTGCCGCAGCCAATCTTCCGGCAGGGTTTGCAGCCGGTTCAGCAGCATCTGCGCGTTTTCGCGGATAATGGTTACATCGTCTGTCAAACGCGGGTCGAGCGCGCCATACTCCCCTTTGATCAGGGCATCTGCGCAGCAAACAATACTCTCAACCGGCGTCCGTAGCTGTGTTAGCGTCACCTATGCCCCCAATTTCCGCAGAAACCCGGCAATCTTACCATGAGCGTACCACACAGCATGCGCAGGAAAACGTAAGATTTGCCGGAATACAACCGATTGCAGGGCACGCTGCTTGCTCGTCTGCCTGTGCAGCCGCCCTGCCAGCTTACGACGTGGCGGCTGTGCGTTTGCTGCGCGGCTTTTTGCGCCGCAGTTTGCCCTTGTTTTCCTCCAGATACGTCAAAAAGTCCTGCCCGAACGTCGGCGCGCCATAGCGGGTGTGCATCATCGCCATCGCCTGCGCGCGGTGGTCGGTGCTGTGGTTCGCCACTTGAATCAGCGCCTGCCACACTGTGACAGGCGGTTCATCCTCGCTCCAGAAGGGCGGTTTGACTGTACGGCGCAGTTCTGCCGGGGTCAGACTGTCGAGATAGGCAAAGACCTCCGGCTCGACCTCCTGCTGCCACTTCTCGCGCACTGCCTCACGCGGGAGCATAAAGACATCATCATCGTAAAAGTGGATTTCGCCGGTCTTGAGGAAATGCAGCCACCAGTGTTCCACCGCCATGATATGCACCGTGTGGGCGAAAACCGGACCAATCGAAAAATCAATGGGCTGGCGATACTGCTCCTCCGTGAGCGCCATGACGCATTCCAGCAGTTTGTAATCCGCCCAGAAGGTGTAATCGTACAGTTGAATGAAATAGGCTTTATTCATCTATTCAGTGCCTTTGAACCTTGTCGGCATTCGATAGGATGTTCTACTGCGCTGTCTTAAGCATAGCATGGCTGTGCACATGGCGAAATAACCGTCCCGTACTGGTCTGAGCGCCGCAGCCTGCGCCGAGAAGGGCAACCTATTCGTCTTCATCCGGCAGCCGCAGCAGGTCCGCCAGCGGCAGGCTCAAGCCGGGAAACAGCGCCGACGCATCAATCAGTTCCTGATCGCTGTAGCGCCGGGGACTGCCGGGACTGCTGTTGAAGTGCTGGTAGAGCACGCGCACACCAGGATACAGCACCCAGACCTGTTCGCTGCCGTAGTTGAGGTAATCATGCACTTTTGCTTCGATGTCGCCGGCTTGCTCGCTGGGTGAGACGACCTCAACGGCAAGGTCGGGCGCGCCGGGAAACGGACGGCTGTAGTCAAACCCGCGCGGGAAACGCCCTCGCCGGATGAACGACAGGTCGGGCAGGCGCGTGTGCGGCACGCCGTGTTCGTCCACATCGAGCACATAGCTGAGTCCGTCGGTCAGGACATAGCCAAGTTTGCGCTGCCGGGTGAAGGGGTCGAGAATCCGAAACAGGTTGCCGATGTAAAACACATGCACAAATCCCGCAGCAGCCATATCCTGCCTCACAATTGCGCCATTTACGACTTCGAGCCATTCGTCTTCCGGGAATTGCAGTACATCGTCCAGCGTGATCTGTGTTTTTGTTCGTTCCATCACTCAGAACTCCTCTGGCGGTTGGGGGAGGAAGGTTAAAGGGCAAAGGAAAAAGCGCAAAACTACGATTCTGTATGGCATGGCGCAAGGCGTAGTCCAGACATGGTGTACTGCTGTGTGCCCTTTCTCCCGCTCGCTCTGCTCCATTCTAACACACGGGTGCCGCAAGCCGCGCGCTCAGCGCCACAGCTCGCGTTCGACCAGCCGCAGCAATTCGTCGCGGTTGGCGCGAACATAGGCGTACTGCACAGCGGCGGCAAAGGCAAACACCAGTAGGAACAGCAGGCTCATGCCAATGCCCAGCGTGCCCACACTCGGCAGCATGAACAGGGCGATCAACAGCCCCAGCACGGGGAAGAGCGCCAGCATCAGCCAGTACTGCTGCGATGCCCCGACTGCACCCCGGCACAGCGTGGTGTTGTCGTTGAGCGCGACAAGCTGCCCCACCGCCCACACCGGCACGACTTTGGACTGTGTGGCGCGAACGTAGAATTCGGCGGTGTTGTAATGGGTGCGCACGTTGCCGGTCAGGAAGGAGCGAAAGCCGAACCAGCTTGCCGCGCCGCCGCGCCGTACCCCGCGCAGGCGGTGTTCACACTCGCTGATGTGCAGCGGCACATAAACCTCGAACGGCACCGACAGCGCGAGCGTCGGCGGGGGATTAAGCCAGCGCGCCGAATACGATTTCGTTTTGTCCATGATGCCACCCCAATCCAGACTGTTAATCTCAGCTTACCCTAAAACCGGGGGGCGCAGTCCTTCAGATATTGGGGATTGACAGCCCCGCGATGGTGCTACCGCGCGCGCGGGCTTTGCGCTATGCTCTGCGCGCGACATGCAATGAGCGTATGCGCTGTATCCAAGCGGTTAGGGTCAAGTCGTTCCGTAGGGGCGCGTCACAGACCCTTACCGGCAGCACAGGCGTGATATCTTACAGGACAAAGGGGCAGCATGACCGTTTCGATCTGGCACGCAGAAGACACACAGCCTGTCCGCGAGGTGGATTTCCTGATTGTGGGCGCGGGGCTGGCGGGCACGTCCAGCGCCTATTTTGCGCGGCAGGCGCTGCCGCACGGCGCCAGCGTGGTGCTTACCGAGATGCGCGATGCGGCGCTGGGTGCCAGCGGGCGCAATGCCGGGTTCATGATTACCGGGCTGGATACCTACTACCACCGCGCCATTGAGCGCTACGGGCACGCTGTCACGCGGGAAACGTGGGCGCTTTCGGAGCAGACGCACGGCTATTGGCGGCAGTTTATCGCGGCGGCGGGCGGTGCGGTGCGCTTTGACCCGTCCGGATCGCTGCTGCTGGCGGAAAGCGCGGAAGAAGCGCGCGAACTGGAAGCGGCGGCGCGCGCGCTGGCGGCGGACGGTATCGACGTGATCTATCACAGCAGTGACCCGCTGAAGCGCGGTTATCACGCGGCGCTTGAGCAGCCCTGGGATGCCGCCGTTCAGCCCGTCGAACTGGTGCGCGCGGTGCTGGCGCAGAGCGGCGCGGAACTGGTTGCCAATAACGAGGTCTACCGCATTGAGCAGACCACGCCGGAGACGGTGACGGTTTACACACGCCTGTACCGCTTTGTAGCGCGGCATGTGCTGCTGTGTACCAATGCCTATTCTGCGCTGCTGGAACCGTACTTCGCGGGCAAGGTCATCCCCACGCGCGCGCAGTGCCTTGTCACCGCGCCGCTGCCAGAAGCGGTGCTGCGCGGCTGCGGCTACAGCGATTACGGCTATATGTACTACCGCATGACCTTTGACAACCGCCTGCTGATTGGCGGCGGGCGCAAGCAGCACAAAGCGCTGGAAAACGACACCACCGACGACCGCATCACCGACCCGGTGCAGGGCGTGCTGGACGCCTATCTGCGGGCGAAGTTCCCCGATGTGACCGCCCCGGTGGAGCGGCGCTGGGCGGGGATCATGGGCTTTTCGGTGGATGGGCTGCCGCTGGTGGGCACGCTGCCGGGCAAGCCGCGCGTGGGCTTTGCTGCCGGTTTCACGGGGCACGGGCTGGCGCTGGCAGCAGGCACGACTGCGCGCGCGGTGGATCACCTGCTGCACGGCACACACGCCGGCGCGGTAGATGCCCGGCGGCTGGATTAGGCTGCTGGAACGTAGTGACAGGGCAAACGTATCAAAACAGGAATGCGTTTTCGCTGCGCATAAACCCCTCTAAAGCGCCCACGCCAGCAGATGTGTTCGCCCTGAGCGTAGTGACCGCTGCTGGCGAATGGGTGGGTTTTGCGGCAATAATTCTGTGGCGTTGTCGCAAGATTCTTTGCGCCATTAGCGCCTTCGCGGTTCAAATTCGTTCGTTAATGAGGGAATGAAATCAGCATGACCCCTGCCGAAATGATCGTCTACCAGCTTGAATACAACATGACCTACATCACGCGCCACACAGACGGACTGACCACCGCCGACACGCTGCTGCAACTGGATTTTCCGGTCAACTGTATGAACTGGAATCTGGGGCACATGGCAGTCTACCGCGATGCCATGCTGCAAATGACCGGTGCTGACCCGCTGATGACGCCGGAGGAGCGTAAGCGCTACGAATTCGGTTCCGCCCCGATCACCAGCGCCGACGCCCCGCACCTGCCGCTGGAACGCCTGCTGGACATCATCCACACGGCGCAGCGGGGCATCGCGGAGCGCCTGCCACAGATGTCTGCTGACGATCTGGCGGCACTGTTCAACCCGGAACGCCCCGACCTGCTCAGCAAGCTGCACCGCTTCGGGCGTTTTACCGCGCACGATGCCTATCACGCCGGGCAGTTAGAGCCGCTGCGCGAACTGGTCAACACGCGGCGGGGTTGAGCGCCGGGCTGATGCCGTCTGCTCACCCGGTGTTCCGCGCGTCAGAACGATTTCTGCGCCAGATAGCGGTTCAGCCCTGCCTGATTCTGGCGCAGCACCTGCTTCAACATGCGGTTCATCAGGGCAGCCTCAAACGCACGGCTGAGAATCCCCAGACGCGGCAGGAAGCGATACTCAACAATCATTTGCAGCCGTGTGCCATCCGGCACGGGCGCGGTATTCAGCGTTATTCTAGAGGGCAGCACAGCGGAAACGGACTCGTGAATCTGGTGGCGCAGCGGCTCAAACGCCCTGACCTGCCACGCGGTGGTCTGCAAAAACGGACCGAGGCGGTTGTAGTCGATATACACGGATCCGATGCCCATCGGCGCGGGTGTGGTCAGTTCGGCGTTTTCCAGCCCGGTGACCCAATCAGGCGTATGCGCAATATCGTTGAGTGTATTCCAAACGGCGTCAACGGGCGCGTGAATTGTGCTGCTCACCTCAATGTAGCCCATGCGGCTGCTCCCTGTTTTTCCCCTGCTGTGCAGCGCAGATGTGCGGCACAACAACGAACATTACACCAGGCAGTATAAGCGCAAATCAGGGGCAGCGGCATCCACCAAACGGCGGAATACGACGGGGACAATCGTCTGGTTGGGCTGTTGGTCAGCCCGTTTCGCCGCGCAGTGCCGCCGCGTTGTCCTCCGGCAGCGCAGGGTTGACGCGCATGCCCGTGCCCAGTTCGAACCCGGCGCGGGTGGACAGGCGCGGGCGAATCTCCAGATACCACTGCAACTGCGGCTCGTCGGCACGGTAACGCGAGGCAGAGCGGATCACGTAGTTATAATGCGGATCGTTCAGCACTGTGCGCAGCCGCCCCAGAATATCGGGCAGCAGCCGTGCCAGCGCGTGCTTTTCCTGATCGCTGATCGCGCCGAAGTCCGACTGCTGGCGGCGTGGCACCACCCACATCTCGAACGGCACTTCGGCGGCATAGGGCACGAAGGCGACGAACAGTTCGTTTGCCGCCACGATGCGGCGCTGGTCGTCCAGTTCCTGGCGGATGATGTCGCTCATCAGACCGCGTCCCCACGTGTCGTAATACTCCTGCGAACGCTGCTCCAGCAGGCGCACCTCTCGCGGGACGATGGGCGTCACGACCAACTGCGAATGCGGGTGTACCAGCGATGCCCCGGCACGTTCGCCGTAATTGCGGAAGATGATGACGTTCATGCTGCTGTCTTCTGCCAGCAGGCTGATATAACGCCAGTAGTAAGTGTCGATCAGCCGGAACATTTCCTGCGGCTGCATGTCCGCCATGTGGATATTGTGGCGTGGATGCTCGACAATCACCTCGTGTTTGCCGCGCCCCGGCATCGACACATACAGCCCCTGCCGCTGGCGTTCGCTGCTGGCGCCTTCTTCAAGCATAGGAAACTTGTTGGGCACCACGCGCGTCTGCCAGTGCGTTCCCTGCATGGTTTCAAACAGCACCCGCGGCAGCAGGTGGTCATTACCCGCGCAGAAGGGGCAGTTGGGGTCGTGTTCCGGCAGGTCATGCGCTGCGCCAGCGCCCCGGTTGAAATCGGATGGGCGCTGCGAGCGCGCCGGTGCAAAAATGACCCACTGCCCGGTGAGGATGTTTTGCCGCAGTTCGTGTGCCATAGCCGCCACCCTTCGTTGGACGCATGTTCAGTATGCCGCAAAGGGGAGCGGGCGGCAACTGTGTTCTACCTGTAGGTCTGCCGGGTTCAGGGTAGCTTCCTTTGATGTGGTGAGTCGACTCGTTACAATAGCATGCGCGCCGCAGCATCTGTGACCAGCAATGACGGAGGCAGCTATGCCAAGAGTGATGATTTCCTACCGCAACGTTAACGGGCAGCGGGAATTCGCTGCCAACCTGGAGCGTGAGCTAGCGAACGCTGGTATCGAAACCTGGATGGACGTTAAGAATATTCCGCCGCTTTCTCGCTGGGAAGATGAGATCTTTAAGGGCATTATCGGCAGTGATTACGTTGTCCTCTGCCTGTCGCCCGAATACTTTGAGAGTGAGACATGTCGTTTCGAATGTTATATCGCACGCGGTTACGGCAAGAAGCTGCTGCCCCTCATTGTTCCGTATGATCGCCCGGAATCGGTTTTTCAGCTTGTGCCACAGTTTGAAGAAACGCGGGGGATTGACCTCTACAACTTTCTCAATTTCCACAGCCAGGCAGTTCTGGGCTTGCCCGAAGATGGCAGCGCCCTCACCCGGCGATTAATTCAGGCGATTACGAACCCCACAATGACGGATATTGACTACGATGTCTTTGTCTCGTACCGAAGGCAGTATTCTGTGTATGCCACGCGCATTGCCGATGACCTCAACCGTGCGGGCATCAACACCTTTATCGGTACTCGCGCAATTGATGCCGGAGCTGATTGGCGGCGTGCAGCGTGGAGTGCCATGCTCCGGGCGCAGGTACATATTGTTATTCTCTCGCCTGATGTGGTGCAGAGTGAATATATCCAGCTTGAAGTGCTGGTGACACGCACCAAGCAGAATGCCCACTTTATCCCCATTCTGGCGGAGGACTTGGGCAACGACAACGCGGTAAAGGCACAAATCCGCGATTCTTTTGCCACATCGCGCAATCTGGCGGTCTTGAACGAGATCCAGTGGTTCATCCCCGGTGCAGATTATCAGCAGATGATAGACAGCCTGGTCACCGTCATTCGCACTCTGCTGGGTGCTGCATAAGCTGGGATTGTTTGTATGCCTAGAGGATGATGCCCTGCTGTGCCAGCACAATCACCAGCATCACGACCAGCGTCAGCAGCAGCGGCAGCCATGTCACTACAACACACACCCGGCGGTAAAGGCGCACCATGATTAACTTCCTTTCACACAGTCCTGCGCTTTGAGTCAAGCGTACACCCATGTATGCC
Source organism: Anaerolineae bacterium (assembly GCA_034435675.1). GTDB lineage: Bacteria > Chloroflexota > Anaerolineae > Aggregatilineales > Phototrophicaceae > DAOTWP01. Next base: position 1,729 of record DAOTWP010000080.1, on the reverse strand, counting down.
AGCAGTCGGGCGATTGCCCGCTGTGCGTGCAGCGAGCGCCCACTGTGTATCGGGACGGTAGGGTGGGCGTCAGGCTGGCGGGGTGGGCGGCGAGCAGGCGTCAGCGCCGCGGGGCAAGTGCGGATGCCGGGCGCAGGGTGGGCGTCAGGTGGTCGGGGATGCGGCGGCGGGTTTCTCAGCCGCGGCGGCAACCATACTCACGCCCGTGCGCGGCGACGTGCGCCACCCAATCTGCCGCGCACCGGTCAGCCCGGCAGCAGCGAAGAGTTCTCGCAGGCGGGGGAATGGCAGCGGAATGGGCACATAGGGCAGGCGCGTTTCGACCGCGTATTCGACCACCAGCAGCACGCCGCCGGGTTTGAGCAGGGTGGCGATGCGCTGCACGGCGAGCAGCGGGTCAGCCGTCCAGTGCAGGGCGTTGGCGACCAGCGCGCCGTCCAGCGGCGGCAGCTTCAGCGGTTGGGTGAAATCGGCGGCGAGGAAGTGTGTGTTGGGCGCGTTGTGTGCTGCTGCATGGCGGGCATCGTGGTCAATCGCATAAAGCGTCACCGCTGTGCCGACCAGCTCACGCAGTGCGCGGGTAAAACTGCCGCTGCCCGCGCCGAAGTCTGCCCATACGCTGCCGGGCGCAGCCGGAATGCCCGCACGAATCAGTCCCAGCAGTTCCGCGTGCTGCATCTCAGCCCTGCTCCGGCGTCGGGGGCAGCGCGGCGCCGATTGGCGCATAGCGCGGGTCTTCCTCAAGGATTTTGCGCATTTCGGCACGCAGCACGGCACTGGCATCGGTATAGGCAGACTGGCAGGTTTGCGTTCCGGCGTCAGTTTCACCGCTGCCCACCTGTACCAGCCCCTGACAAAAGCGGATTACCGGGTCAGCGTGCAGCACCGCGCCTGCCGCTGCATACAGCCCGGCGGCGGCAGCGAACTGCCCGGCACGGCGGGCGATATGCCCCAGCGCGACCTGCATGTGCGCGCGCACCCCGGCGGTGTAGACGTTGTTCGGCGCGGTGCTCCACGCTCCGGTCAGCCCATCCAGCGCTGCGTGATAAAGACCTTCGGCGGTGCTGTCATCGTTCTGCTGTACCGCCAGATCGCCCGCCCATTGCAGCCAGCGCCAGCGCGCCGGGGCTTGCTCTGGCAGTGCCGCCAGCCGTGCCAGCACTGCGGCGCGGGCGGCGTCAAATCTGCCCACAGCCACCAGCAGCGTTACCTCGCGTTCTGCCAGCCGTTCATTCTGCGGGGCGGCACTGCGTGCAGTGCGGATAGCCGCCAGCGCCGCGTCGGCATCGTGCAGGCGTTCCAGCAGCACCGAACGGCGGTAGTGATCTTCCGGCTGTGGGGTCGCAAGCGCGTCGAGGTCTGCCAGCGCACGGTGCAGCCCGGCACTAGCGCTGCCCGCCAGCCGCAGCAGCACATCTGCCCGCAGGCGGCGCGCGGCGTCATCAGCAGGAAACCCGTTCAGATAAGCGTCCAGCGTTTCCAGCGCGTCCGGCAGTTCACCTGCCAGAATGAATGCGTTTGCCAGTTCCAGTGAAGAATACGTCGTCATCATCGCTGCCTCTCGCTGTGTCCCAAAGTACACCAACAAGGTTAAGTTGACTACTCAGATACAGCCCTCACCCCCTCAGTCCCCCTCTCCCTAACGCCGCTGCGCGGCTGAGCGAGGGGGAGGGAAAATCCCCGGCAATTGGGTTGCGCCCCGCTCCTGGTGCCGAAGGCACGGTCGGGA
>DAOTWP010000079.1:0-10980 GCA_034435675.1 Anaerolineae bacterium | reverse complement strand
TGCTCATCTTGTTGGACTACTAAGTACAACCACAGAAATCTCGCGGGATTATTTTCCGTAGGGGCAGGTCTGAGACCTGCCCCTACATCCGACATTTTCAATTTGGTTGCACTTAGTCTCCCGTTACGCGCGAGTCGGTGGCGCGCGACTCACTGGCGCCCCCTGCGCCACCGTGCACAGCAGCCCGCCCCCTGCCCTGCAGCAGCGCCGCCGGGAGCAGCGCGATCAGGCAGGCGACTGCGCCCACCAGCCCCAGCTCTGCCAGCGCCCGTGCCGCCAGTTCGCCGTACTGCGGGTCGGTAATCATCACGCCAGCGCCTGCCGCCAGGCTCGTCACCCGCTGGAGCGTAAGGTTGGTCAACAGCGACACGCTGATCGTCATGCCCAGCAGCCGCATGACAATGACCAGCGCCGACGCCACCCCGCGCTCCTCGTCCCCGGCAGCATTAATCACCGACGCCGTAATTGGTGAAAACGTCAGCCCTAAGCCAACGCCGACCAGCGTCATCTCCGCCGCGACGATCAAATCCGGGATCGCCAGATACCACGTCTGCCAGATCAGCAGAAAGCCGACGGCAGCAGTTCCCAGCCCTAACAGCGCGGTGCGCTGCATGCCGATGCGCATGCTCAGCCAGCCGCCGGGCAGCGCGGCAATTGCCATTGGAATCGTCAGCGTGGCAAGCAGCAGCCCGGTTTGCAGCGCGGCGACCTGAATCGCGGCGTCTGCTGTGACCGCTGTGTCGCTGACCGCACGCACCGCCTCGCGCACGTTGACCAGAATTGGCACGCTGACCAGCCCGATCATCAGACAGAAGCCCACGAACAGGTTCGTTAGCACCCCGGCGGAGAAATTGCGCTGGCGGAACAGGCGCAGGTTAATCAGCGGATAGCGCACGCGGTTTTCGACCAGCACAAAACCGAGCAGAAACAGCGCCCCGGTCAGCAGCAGCGGACCGGCGTAGGGCGGCAGCGCGTTGAAATCCTGCAAGCGCGTGCTGCCGGAAACGTCAATATTCGCCCCTAGCCCGATATTCAGGCAGGAAATCGCGCCGACGATCAGCGCCGTGCCAAGAAAGTCAAAGCGCCCGGTGTGCCGTGTGGTGGGCACATTGCGCATTGCCCACAGCACCAGCCCAATCGTCACCAGCGTAACCGGCACATTGATCCAGAACAACCAGTGCCAGTGGAAAAACTGCACAAAGATGCCGCCATACAGATGCCCCAGCACCAGTCCCAGGGTGTCCACCGCGCCGATCAGCCCCAGCGGCTGCGCGCGGCGCTCCGGCGGGAACAGGTCTGCCACCAGCGCCAGGCTGACCGGCACCAGTGCGCCCGCCCCCAGCGCCTGCACCACCCGCCCGAAGATGATCGCCACCAGCGTGAGCGTTTTGGGATCAGTGCGAATGCCCTGACTGTTATAAATCGAGACGAGCAGGTCTGTGGGCGCACCATCGGCGATTGCGACCAGCACCGACCCGGCAATGAACACCACCAGGCAGAATACGTACACTGCGCGCCTGCCCAGCAGGTCGCTGACACGCCCCATAAACGTCAGGCTGATAGCATACGCCAGCAGATATGCGCCGACCACCCACGAAGCATCATCCAGCGCGCCCGGCACAGGCAGCCCCAAATCCACCAGCAGGTCAGGCAAAAAGGCGGACACCACCGTAAGGTCGAGTGACCCGATAAAGACCGGAATGCAGATGAAGGCGATCACCACCCAGGGGTGAACAGCGGCGCGCCGGTTAAGGGCAGAGGTCGTTGAGCTTGTGGTCATGGTCAGGCTTCCGGGTCATCCAGTTCGGCAGGAGCATTGTAGTCATAAATATCAATCCGCCATGTCGTCGGCGCTGTCTCCTGCGCTTCCGCACCTTCCGGCAGGGTCAGCACAATGCGCAGCGGGCGTCCGGTTGCCGTTTCGATATAGACATCAATCAGCACTTCGGGCAGTTGCAGCAGGTTGACCAGCAGCGCGGAAACCGCCTCGCCGCGTGCCCTGCCGCTGATATGATGCACGGGCACGTTGCCAATTTCATATGTTGTCTGCCCTTCGTAGACAATCTCGCTCACATGCGCCAGCGCCGACTCGAAACCGCCGCCGTCCTGCGTGAGCAGCGCCGGGTTGAAGCCCTGCGCAAAGATCAGGTTCACCCAGGTCGTCTGGTCCAGGCTGAGCCACTGGTTATCCCCGCGCGAAAACAGCAGCAGTTCATAGGGCAGACTGCCAACGACAATCCGGGCGCTTGCCTGCATCGTGTCCGGCGCGACATACTGCGCGCGGGCGCTTTCCAGCACGGCGCCGACGGAGCCAATCGCAGGCAGCGGAATGCTAAAGCTGAACGGCGCGCCGGTTTGCAGAATATCCATGCGGAAGGTTTCTGCCGCCTGCACGATTTCGACAGCAGTCCGCAGCAGCGTTTCGGGTTCAGGGGTCGCTTCAGGCGTCGGCGTTGTAGTCGTGCCATTGCAGGCGTTCAACATCAGCAGCAGCGCCAGCAAGAGAGGCAGCGCTAGAACAGGTCGCAGATATCGCCGCACAGGGAGTTCCTTCCACAAGAGCGAACAGCCGGTTCATAGGGCAGCGCGCGGGAAGCACAGGCGCACCCTACCCATTATACGCGATAGCCAGCGATTCGTTGTGGGGAAGTCCCGGCGAAAATGACGCGGCGCCAGTTATGGCGGTGCATCCGGCGCGGCGCACGCTGAACAGACGCGGTGATGCACAGAGATGACACCGCCGCACTGCGCGCACGTCCAGCGCTGCTTTTCTGCCTGCAAATACGCTGCTGCGCCATCTGCCCGCAGGCGGCGCGCATTGGCAATCAGGCTGATGTGATAGCGCTCACGGTAGCGTTTGTCCATGCGCTTGATGCGCGCACAGGGGAACTGCGGGCAGTCCACGCAGTAGGTGACGGCGTGCTCCCCGGCACACTGCTTGATCGCGCACGTCTGGCAGTGGCGCGGCTTATTCTCCACCTCCATACGGCAGCCAGGACAGACATTCTTTGCGCGCAGATGCGCATAGCAGTGCAGGCAGTTCATACCGCACGGGGCAAGCAGCAGCTCTGTAAGTTCATCCGGCATTTTCATGGGTCACCTGCTTGATTCCTTTGCGGATTTCCTTGCGCGCCCATGCATAATGGCTGCACGTTGCCGAAACAGCATACGAGCCAAGCGTCGTCGTCTTCGTCCAGCGATAGACCTTTGGCGTGAACAATTCTTCATGGCTCATGCCCGTCAGCGCTGCGGCAATCTGTGCATACGAACGGTGGAATTGTGCCAGCACATCCTCAAGCGGCAGCGCGCGGTGCTGCTGGTAAATCTGTTCGTTGAGCGCGGGAATCTGCTGCCAGTTGAAGCCCGCCGCCGGGGTGATCGGGTCATCACCGCGCCTGCCAGTGCTGTACCAGCCCAGAAACATCTGCTCCCACGCGGTCAGGTGCGCCAGGACATCCTTGACTGCCCATTCCCCGACAATGCCGGGCTGGGTCATCTACTGCGGGGTCAGGTTGTCGAGATCGGCGACCAGCGCTGCGTGCTCGTCTTTCATCTGGACTAGCAGTTGAGCTTTTGAGGTTGGACGTGACATGGATTTTTCCTATGGCTGCATCATTGACGACACTTATTGCTAGGATACGCCGCAAATCCTGACATCCTGTGTCAGCAATTGCCGCCAGCGGCAGGCGCGGGCGCAGCGCGGTACAATGCTGCGCACCTGTTCCGATTGTGTGAGGCTGTGCCATGTCCATGTTTGACCCTGTGCCGCTGCTGCAAACCCTGATCCGTTTCGACACGACCAACCCGCCCGGCGCAGAAGCGGCGTGCATCCACTATCTGGCGCAGCTTCTGGACGCTGCCGGGCTGCACACGGCGCTGCTGGGCATAACACCGGAACGCCCGAACCTGATCGCGCGGCTGCCCGGACGCGGGGCAGCGCCGCCGCTGCTGCTTTACGGGCATGTGGATGTGGTCACGACGGCACACCAGCAGTGGACGCACCCGCCGTTCAGCGGGGTGATTGCTGACGGCTGTGTGTGGGGGCGCGGCGCGCTGGACATGAAAGGCGGGGTCGCCATGCTGGTCAGCGCGCTGCTGCGGGCACGGGCGCAGGGCGAGTCGTTCGCGGGCGATGTGCTGCTGGCGCTGGTTTGCGACGAGGAGCACGGCGGGGACATGGGCGCGCGTTTTCTGGTCGAGCAGCATGCCGACCTGTTCGCCGGAGTGCGTTACGCGCTGAGCGAGTTCGGCGGGTTCCCGATTTATGTTGGCGGGCAGCGCTTTTATGCGATTGGCGTGGCGGAAAAACAGCCCTGCCCGGTGCGTATGCTGGTGCGCGGGCTGGGCGGACACGGCGCGCGCCCCCTGCGCGGCAGTGGACCGGGCATCGCCGGGCGGGTGCTGGCGCGGCTGGATGAAGCACGCACGCCCGTGCGGGTGGTGCCGTTTGTGCGCCGGATGATCGAAACGGCGGCGGCGGCGCTGCCCGAACCGTCTGCCGGGCTGCTGCGTGACCTGCTCGACCCGGCAGCCAGTGACGCGGCGCTGGATGCCCTTGGCGCGGACGGGCGGCTGTTCGCGGCGCTGCTGCGCAACACGGCAAGCGCAACGGTGCTGCGCGGGGGCGATGCGCTCAACGTGATTCCGGCGCAGATTGAGCTGCTGCTGGATGGGCGGCTGCTGCCGGGCTGCACGCCGGACGACCTGTTCGCCGACCTGCGCGGGCTGCTGGGCGCGGAACTGGCGGCACAGGTCGAATTCAGCATACTGGACGCTGCGCCGGGCGGCGCGCGGGAGGGTCTGACGGCAGGCGTGCGCGAACCGGATTTGACGCTGTTCGAACCCCTGGCGGATGTGCTGCGCGCCGCCGATCCGCAGGGCATTCCGCTGCCGTATATGCTTTCGGGTGTGACAGATGCGCGCTTTTTCAACCGGCTCGGCATCCAGACCTATGGCTTCCTGCCGATGAATCTGCCGCCGGAATTCAGCTTTGCCAGCCTGCTGCACGCGGCAGACGAGCGCATTCCGGTAGCGGCGCTGCGCTTCGGGGCGGACGCGCTGTATGCAGCGCTGCGGGCGATTATGGGACCGGCGTAACGCGACCTTGAGGATTCGCGGCGGTCTTTGCTGTTATTATTAGTTAATCTGAACAGACAAGACATGCTTGCAGGAACGATTTATGCCAATCCCTGATTACCAGACTCTCATGCTCCCGGTTTTGCAAATCGCTGCGGATGCACAGGATCACATCATCGGTGCAGTCATTGAAACGCTCGCGGACTACTTCCAACTAACTGACGATGAACGTCATGACCTGCTGCCAAGCGGCAAGCAGTTTCGATTTGACAATCGTGTTCATTGGGCGCGAACCTACCTGGTTCAAGCCGGATTGCTGGAAAGTGCAGGCAGAGCAAAATTCCGGATTACGCAGCGTGGTCTGGAAGTCTTACAAGCTAATCCATCCCGCATTGATCAGAAATATCTGGAACAATTCCCAGAATTCCTTGCCTTCCGAAACAGATCGCACGACAAACAACCCGTAGACGACATCCGCGCAGATGACTCCCCTGGTACGCAAACCCCCGAGGAAATGCTGGATATTGGCTACCAGTCGCTAAAACATGATCTTGGGCAGCAGTTACTGGATACTGTCAAGCGAGCTTCCCCTCGCTTCTTTGAGCTGCTGGTGATTGACCTGCTTCTGGCGATGGGCTACGGCGGTTCGCGCAAAGACGCAGGTATGCTGGTCGGCAAAAGCCATGATGGCGGCATCGATGGAATCATCAATCAGGATCGGTTAGGACTGGATGTCGTCTATATTCAGGCAAAACGCTGGGATACCACCGTTGGACGCCCGATTGTACAGGCATTCGCGGGCAGTCTGGATATGCACCGGGCGCGGCGCGGCATTCTCATCACGACATCGCAGTTCTCCGCAGAAGCACACCAGTATGTTGACCGCATCGAAAAGAAGATTGTGCTGATTGACGGCGAAAGACTCACGGAATTGATGTTTGATTACAATGTTGGCGTCACTGAGGTACAGACTTACGTGGTCAAGAAACTCGACAGCGATTACTTTGCCGCAGCGGACTGAACCTCGTTGTTACATGGCAGCGTAAGAATATAACCTGTGCTAAACTGCTCGCAGGGCTATGTTCCACTCAGGAGAATACATTCATGTTTCGCCAACGAATTGCATTAGGTGTCGTCGTGCTGTCTCTGCTTGCGGCAGGCATTCTCGCCGGGTTGGTCGCCGCAGCACAAAACAGTCCTACCCTCGTCGGCGCTGCCACCAGCGGACAAAACAGTGTTGAGATCATCGGCAAAATCACCCAGCAGGGTTTTGACGTCGTCTTTGCGGGCTATGCCACCCACATAGACGGCGTGCCAGACGAACGGCTCTTCGCCGAAGGCACATCGCCGTTTGCGCGCGGCGAAGCCACCGCACTGTTCACATTTCAGGGTATCGGCGCGGCAACCATTCGCTCAGTGCTGGACAACCTGACCACTACTGCCGCGAATGTCAGCATTACATGGTACTTCAACGAAACGCCGCTGGGCGCAAGCTTTGAAGACCTGACCACCTTTGCCGGGGGCGCTGCAATTGCCAGCCACGACGCCCGTTTCCAGAACATCATTAACGTGCAGGAGCCAAATGTCGGCGTATTCATGATGTATGGCACTGTTGAACAGTTGAGTGCTGAACCGTTCACGCTGGCGGGACAGGTCTACCAGTTCGGGCAGGCGGGCTGGGTTGGACGCAGCGAAAACTTTGGGCAGGGGACACGCGCCTCGGCAGACCCGCTGGCGGCGCAGTACGTCATCGTCGGCAACATCATCGCGCCATTCTACCCGGCAGCGGGGCAGTAAGAACCACATGGAAGTGCTCGATTTCCTGAACCACACTGCCGCGCAGCTCATCGCGTTGAATGCGCCGCTGCGCTTTGCGCGGGCAGAGACTCCGCCCGAACGCGAAGCAGTCTACCGGCTGCGCTACGAAGTCGTGGTCGAAAAAGGCTGGAAAACGCCAGACGCGATGCCCGACGGGTTGGAACGAGACGACTACGATGACAGCGCCGTGCAGCTTGCGGTCTGGGATGGTGCCGTGCTTGCCGCCACTACGCGATTGGTCTTCCCCGCAGCAGAGCGCCCACTGCCCACTGAAGCGGTGTTCGAGCTGACGATCGAACCGGCAGGACGTGTCGTGGATGTGGGGCGAACGATTATCGCGCGGTCCTATCGTGATGCCCGCCAGCATCTGCTGCTGCAGGGCGTGATCGCGCAGAGCTGGCAGGAAGTCACGCGGCAGGGCTACAGCGACATCTGCGCTATCCTGACACAGGATATGGTCGAGCGTTATCACGCGGTGGGTTTCGAGGTCGAACAGGTTGGCGCGCCCCGGCTGTACTGGGGTGCGCCGCGTTTTCCCGTGCGCTTCGACCTGCTGCGTACAGCCGCGGTACTCATGCAGCGCTCCGGGCAGGACGAGACGTAAGCTGTGCAGGGGAAGTGGCTAACCCCGTGCTGAACGAGAGGGTCTATAATGAGTGGGTAACCAGTGGAGCCTGCCTGACTATGTGCCCCGCTGTAAGCGCAACCCATCAGAAAAGGACTTGCATTGATGAACCGCTTCTCTACACTGCAACTCGCCAATATCGGCGCGTTTATCGTCACGCTGGTGATCAACTTCTTTTCCCAAAGCGCGTCCGCCTTCGGGCTGGAATTGTTCCCGAACACCGTCGCGGAACTGGGCGAAAGCCGCGCGATCTTCTTTTTGCCTGCCGGGTATGTCTTCGCCATCTGGGGCATTATCTACCTCGGCATGGCGGCATTCATCGTCTATCAGGGGCGTCCTTCTCAGCGCGAAAACCCGCTGATCGCCCGCGTTGGCTGGTGGTTTGTGCTGAGCTGTGTCGGCAACAGCGTCTGGCTGATCCTGTTCCTCAACAACCAGGTGGTCGCCAGCACCGCCGCCATTCTACTGCTGTTCGTGTCGCTGCTGGCAATCTACCTGCGGGTGGGCATTGGGCGCACTGCCGTCAACAGCACGGTGCGCTGGTCGGTACACATTCCGTTCAGCATTTACCTGGGCTGGGTCAGCGTCGCCACCGTTGCCAACATCGCCGCCGCGCTGTATGTCAGCGGCAGTGTGACCTCGTTCGCCGGCATCACGGCGGATGTGTGGGCGGTGATCCTGATGCTGATCGCTACCGGGCTGGCGCTGGCAATGCTGTTCACGCGCAATGACATCGCCTATGCGCTGGTGATCGTCTGGGCAGTGCTGGGGATCTACGTGCGCCCGTTCGATACCGCCGTGTTCGAGGCGCTGGCAGCGCTGAACGCGGGCATCGTCAACGCCGCTGCAATCATCCTGCCGGTGCTGATTCTCGGCGCGATTGGCGCGTTCATCGCCCTCAGCCAGCGCCGCCGCAGCCAGGCAGCATAGCACCTGTTTTGTGCCGGGGGCAGGGGCGTGCTGCTGCCTGCCCCCCGCTGAGCGCAGGGCAGGCGGTGGTTGACAGGAGCACAGACACTCGCGAACGGTGCGGTACAAATCATTGTTCCTGCGCCATCTTTCGAACGCCTGACATCTGTCCAGGCTGCCTGCGTGCCGCCGGAGCTTGGGTTGGTCGCGCCACAGGGTCCGGCAGGGTTGGACGCCTACATCGCGCAGGTGCAGGCTTTACCGCCTGAGCAGCTTCCACCCGGCTGTGCTGCTGACCTGCTGGCGGTGGCGCGGGCACTTCAGGCACTGAACCCCTCCCCCCGCATCACCGACTCCCTCCTGGCGCTGTACACCTTCGACGAGGGATCAGGCAGCACAGTGCAGGATACCTCCGGCGTCGGCGCGCCGCTCAACCTGAACATCCCCGATCCGTCGCGCGTCACCTGGGGCAACTGGGCGCGTCCAGCCCTGCACGGTGGCAGCGAAGAAGGCTTCATGACAATTAATGATCGGCTTGGCAGCCCTTCCCCCGGCACCATTGTGACCTTTTCCGTAGGGATAAATGGGAATCCTGAGGGTGGGTTGTTTTTTGCGCAGGGAACATGGACTGCCACCTTCGTATATGAAGGTACAAGGATCAACTGCCTGTATGTGTTCGCCATCACACCACACCGGCATGGCTTCGGTCAAACTGATTATTGTGCTCCATGAAATGTATTAACAAAAAGGAGTAAACGCGATGTTCTGTATACCTAAACGCTCCATTTGTGTTTGCGTGGTTCTGGCGGTGATGCTGAGCACGGGCGGGTTGTCTCTGTTGACCAACATCACGGCAGCGCAAACAGGAGTCACGATTCTCTGCGATCCGACCTTCGATCTCTCCCAGGAAAGCCTGCCGTCGCCGTTTCCGGGTGCCTACTATCTGGTTTCAGCTGATCCCAACGTGTCGGTCATCCCCATCGACTTTCAGCGCATCACCAATTCCGGAACCGAGCTGCTGCAATCGCCCATTCCCCCAACCATCAATCAGAACCTGCAGACACCCATCATCTCGCCAGATGGACTGCTGATGGCGTTCGTTCCCTGGATGGGTGCACCCCTGACTGTCTGGAATACCGTGACGAATGAGACCGCATCCCTGAGTCTTCCGCAAGATGAAGCGGACTACATCACCAGTGACTTCACACCCTATCTTGCCTACCGTTTTCGCTTCCAATGGCGCACGGCATGTCAGCTGGTGATTCCCTTCACCACTGAGCGCGGGCAGATCATTGCTGAGACGACCATCACAGTTACTGAGAATCCACTCCAATTAGTATATGCTCACCAAGCAATTAATAACCCGCCTATTTCGGTGCCCTCTGGTGAAGACCATCCCGTTTTCCTTCGTTCGCCTGCTGGAAACTACACTGCACTTTTGACAGGTTATCCAGTTCCCGGAACGGCCGATAGACTACGTATCCGGATTTACGACAGCACTCACCATCGCGTGTTTGATTATCCGCCTACAGAGACCAACTATGTGACCAGTGTTCTGATATGGACTTCGGATGAAAGCACCGCGTTCATTGACAGCGAGGTGATTACCGCTGCTGGACATGTCCGCAGACTGATAGAGGTTTCACTGGGGTCTCCTGCGACAATTGTTCCCACTCTCAATTCAGCCCTCGAAGCCACCTTTGGGGTCAATTTCACGATTATAGGACCGCTCCCGCCCACGCTGTCTACCGCAGGAGACAGCATCGCCTTTGAAATCACAGGCACGACCCAGGGCAAGAACTACATCATCTTCTACAACCTGACCACAGACGAGATTCGGGCAGTCTGTAATGAAGCGGAGATTCCCCGCAGCCCACACTATCTGTATACCTTCTGGTCACCGGACGATCAGTATTTTGGTTACTGGGTGTTCACGGGCTATGGCTTTCCCGTGATCTTCAGCCGGCAAACGGGGGAAGTGTTCCTGCTGCCGAGCAGCAATGCGGCATTCTTCACCGGGTGGAGTGAGGCTCCTACCTCCCCCCGCATCACCGACTCGCTCCTCGCGCTGTACACCTTCGACGAGGGCAGCGGCAGCAGCGTGCAGGATACCTCTGGCGTCGGCGCGCCGCTCAACCTGAACATCCCCGACCCGTCGCGCGTCACCTGGGGCGCGGGCACGCTGCGCATTGACAGCGCCACGCTGATCAGCTCGCCCGCTCCCGCCAGCAAGATCATTGACGCCGTGCGCGGCAGCAATGCCCTCAGCGTCGAACTGTGGATTACGCCGTCCTACGCCGTCCAGCCGCTGCCCACCGGTCCCGCGCGCATCGTCGCCATCTCGCAGGACACCAGCTTCGGCAATCTGGTCGTCGGGCAGGGGCAGGATTTAGGGCTAGCGGATGACATTTACACGCTGCGGCTGCGCACCAGCAGCACGAACGAGCAGGGGCGTCCGGGCTTGCAGAGCGCCGACGGGACGGCAGTCCCCGCGCTGACGCACCTGGTCTACACACGCGATCCGGCAGGCAGCGTGCAGGTCTATGTCAACG
>DAOTWP010000078.1:0-13195 GCA_034435675.1 Anaerolineae bacterium | reverse complement strand
GCACGCTCACGGTGGGCGTGGGCGGCTGCGCGGCGAGCATGGGCGGCTGCGCGGCGGGCGCAGGCAGCGGCAAGAACAGCACAGCGAGGACGCACAATAGAGCAACCGCAAGAAATCGCTGCATGGGAATACCTCCAGCATGATCACCTCCAGTTAGCTTTCCATTGTAGCCATATTTGCGCCGCGTGCTTTGCGCCCGCCTGTGCTGCTTCAGTCCATTCTGCCTGATTTTTGCACAAGCTCTGCATCACTTCTGAACACGGATTTGCCATGCTGAAGGCGTATTGATCGAACGCCGACAGAGGAGCATGCTGTGGCAAATCTCACACTGGTTCAACCAAAACGCACCGAAACGGGTCGCCTGCTGCGCTTCCTGATGGTGGGCGCGGGCGGCACGCTGGTGGACTTCGGCATTCTGACACTGCTGAAGTCGGTCATCGGGCTGCCCACCCTGCCCGCCAACCTCGTGTCGTTCAGCGCGGGCATCCTGAACAACTTCACCTTCAACCGCCTGTGGACTTATGCCGATTCGCGCGGCAAGCACCCGCTGGCACAGCTCGGGCAGTTCGCACTGGTCAGCGTGATCGGGCTGCTGCTGAACACCAGCATCGTGCTGCTGCTGGAAACGCCGCTGAACGCGCTGTTCGGCGCGGCGTGGGGCTACCTGCCCGCCAAAGTCGTCGCGACCGGTGTGGTCGTGCTGTGGAACTTCTCCGCCAACCGCTACTGGACCTTTAACGATGTGGAGTGACGCCCCCATGATCGACATGATCAGCAATGCCACAACGAGCACGGCGCAGCTTTTGCCCCACCACCCCCGGCAGCGCAAGAAGAAACTGCGTGCTGTACCGGACATATGTACTCACTTCAAATTGCCTTGACGTGAGGTTTGTACCCAAACATTATGGCGTGCGTGTAACCAACGATTCCTGCGATTGTGGGTATTCAAAGGCGCAAACTACACCGGGGGTTGGGCAGTTAGCTACAACTACTCCATACTGAACAATCCGAACGGGCAGCACTTCATTTCTATTGCTGTTATACCAGAACACATCGGCAGCATTGAGGTTTTGGACCAGTGGGTTGTTCGCATCCTGACATACCTGGGGAATTGATCCTCCGGCGCTTTCCAGGCGCAGACAAGTCGGGGCAGTGAGCGTTCCGTTGGGCGGAATAAAGCCCGCCAGCCTGGGATAACTTATGAGGTCACGTCCAGTCCACTGCCCGTCGCGGAACGACTCAATCCGCATCCCATCCAGGGCGATTTCTCGCGTTTCGGGGAGGATGATATAGAGGTTATTTTCGTTGTAAACCACTAGCATTGAGCTTTCATCCATTTGGCGCACGCGCACGAAGCCCTGAAGTTCCACATATGCCGGGAACACCATCGGCGGCAGCGCAACGCTGGTGCTGTCCGGCGAATCTTCGCACACTCTGTACAACGGGTCTGCCAGGTCAAGCAGTTCCAGCGCATCGCGGTATTCAGGGCTGGCGCTGTTGGCATCCAGAAAATCGTACAGGTGGATGAACAGCGCGCAGTTAAAGCTGCTACGACTGCTTGCCACCAGCTGCACATCGGCAAACCATGCGTCATAACCGGCATACTGCGGGTAGGGTGTCGGCGTCGGGGTCGCCAGCGCTGCCTCGGTCTGCCCTGCTGCTGCCGTCGCCAGTGCAAAGGCGCGCTGCGTACTCGCCAGATCAATGGTCGGGGTTGCCGTCGCGCTCGCGGTTGCAGTGGCCGTTGGCGTATTCGTTTCTGTTGCGTAACTGATAATGGGTACATTCGGCAAGCCTTCGATCAATCGCTGCCCTTCACCAGCAATGGATACCCAGACTAACGCGCCATCTTCCAGCCGAATTTGCAACCAGCTTCTGTCTTCACTGACACCGAGAACATTGTCGGGGTTTCCAAGAACCCGGTAGAGGGTCTCCACAGTAAACGTCGCTGCCACCGGATACTGTAATCCGGGACCGCTGCGTGCTTCGATTTCTGCATCTAAAGGCAGGAAAGTCGGCGTGCTGGTGGGTGCAAGCGCTAATGTTAGTGTCATAGTTGGTGCAGCGATAACAGTTGGCGTAAATGTTTGGGGAGCAAAAATCGTTTCAAGCGCTTCGCCCGTTGGCGGCGGGGTTGCAACGCCAACGATTTGCTCCGGCAGACTTTCGCGGGCACGGTTAATCTCTGCAACTGCAATATCCACCCATGCATTCGCGTCATCTTCAGTTGTGGCGTTATGCACACAGTCCACACCCGCTTCTTCCAGCCTTGCCCGGTACTCCACAAAATCCGCGTCGTCAAAAAAAGTGAACGCACACAATACGATGGAAATATCGGCAGATTGAAAGCGGTCGAGCATCAATTCAACATTGAAGCGATCATCCGGACATGCGTCAGAAGGATCAAGTGAACTCAGAAAAACGAACAGAATATGTTCCTGCGCTGTAGCAAGTGACATATCGTCGAAAGCAGCACTTAACCCCGCACCGTAAGCAGTATTGCCCTGTGGTACCAGGCGATCAAGGGGATTTAAGAAATCCAGAGGATACCATTGCCGCCCGCTGCGAACCCTATTCGTACTTCTACATTCGTTTCCGATTCCGCCACCGATTGTGCGCAGAGTTAACCACTCCCGGTGCATCCCCGGTGTATTTACAATACGGAAGATAACGTCTCGCGTCACCTGGTAGCGTGTCTCTTCTTCGCTATCACTTACAGGCAGCGCCATTCCCCCAGAGACATCCACAGCAAAACCGAGCGCAAGGTCAACCGAAACAGGTGTTGGCGGGGGAGGGTCTATGTTACGGATCATGTGCATTACAACTGCCAGCACCGCTATAAGTAAGACAGTCGCCACAATAATGAAATCAGCGCTGCGAGATCTTCTTCTAGGCGCAGGCTTATCACTTTGAATGGCATGAATTAACGCCCTAATATCGCGGTCAAACAGAGAATCAGCGCGCACAAACTCAGCCTGTTTGTACGCCAGTTCCTTGAGGCTATCGGGCAAGTCCTCAGGCGCGGGCATTGCTGCTGCGCCGATGATCGCCGGGATTACGCGCACCCTGTCGCGCTGCAAGCCGATTTCGACCTCAGTGCGCACCCAGTCTTTAGGATCATCCAGACGGCGATTGCCGTGCTTGTCCTTGACCGTCAACCACTGGGTGCCAATCAACACTAGCACAACATCGCACGCTGCCACTGCCTCATAAATCTTCCCGCGGAAATCATCACCGGGATGAATGTTATGGGAATCCTTAAAGACGTTAGCTTCGCCAAAGGCATCCTTGAGGCGGTCATAAATGCGCCCGGCGATGGGGGCGGTATCGGCTATGCGGTAGCTGATGAATATCCGCGTCATGCCCTGCTCCGACGGTGAGGGGTACTATCGGGGGGAGTATAGCCAGCGGGGGCTAATAAGGCAACGGGCTTGCGCATTTATGACGAGGTCAAAGCGCGTCCGCTGTACCTGATTGAGCGCACGTGGGGCATCGCCCGGCAGCAGGGGGGATGACCAAAGGGAACGCAACCGGCAGCGACGCAGGGCTTCGGGCGCTGCTGGCGCGGCAACCTGCGGAGTCTAGACGAAGCGCACGTTGATCACCAACCGCCCCAGCCGCAGTTGATCGCCATCGCGCAGAAAGCGCACTTCCTGCGGGTGCAGCCGCTGCCCGTTGATATACGAGCCGTTGGCGCTGCCCAGATCGTAAACATGCACTGCCTCGTGGCTGCGTTCATAGCGCAGCGCCAGATGCAGCCGCGAAACGCCCATCTCGTCCGCGCCAAACCCGGCAAGGTCTACATCCGGCGTCATCACACTGCCGCTGACCTGCCGCCCGATAATCAGTTCGTGGTCGGTGTCCTGCGGGCGCAGCGAAATCACCTGATCCGACCCGCGCACGCGCAGCACCAGCGCAGCATCCGCTGAGAAGAGGTCTTCGTGAGCGCGCTGGCTGGTGTCCACCAGCATCCGGGTGTCAAACTGTCCGGTGAGTTCATCTGGCTCGGTGGGTTTGGCGGGCGCTGGTTCACTGGCGGGCGAGGCGCTGGCGGTTACGGGCGGTGGAGGTGTCTGCGCTGGCGGCGTCATCAACTTCTTGATCACCGATGGCTGTTCTGTTGCGGGCAGCGGCGGCGGCGCGGCAGGTGAGACTGGCGTAACGCCGGTGCGCGTGACCGCTTCGTCGGCGTCGGTCTTCAGCTTTTTGATGACGGGCTTGAGGGGCGCAGTGACGGCGGCAGCGCTGGTGCTTTCCCAGCCGCGAATGCGCCGAATCAGGTCTTCGCGCTGCTCTTTGGGCAGTGGTTCGATATAGCCGCGCAGGATATGCAGCACCACCTTCGGATCAAGTCCGTTGGTGCGCATACGGACGTATTCGCTGTAAATCTCCTGTAGTTTTTCCACCTGCAACCCCTGACCTGCACCATGCCATCTGATTAGCTACACGTATCAATAAGTGTGCCTCAAAGTGCAGCGCAAATCAAATATGTACTCCTGTTTTTATACACTTTTCACGGCATGGCGCTTGGCACATGCCCTGCTCTGTGGGTATAGTCGGGGGACAGGCGCGCCTGATCGATAAAAAGGAGCTGAAACATGCAAACCGACTGGCTGAGCGTGGTGCTGGAATACTGCGCGGTTTGAAACTACACCCCGCGTGCCGTCAGTTTGACGGCTGAAGTGCTGAGCGATCGTGAGCTGGAAGCATACATCGGCTCGTGGCAGATGATTCCCACCACCGGTGGCAAATTCGAGGTCTTTGTCAACGGCGACCTGCTGTTTTCCAAAAAGGCGCTGGGGCGGCATGCCGAGCCGGGGGAAATCAAGGCGCTGATTGCGCGCAAGCTTGGCGAACGGCGCGGGGAATAGCGGCTGGCGGGGGCTGGTGTTTGCCTGTGCCGGTCCACATGCGTGCCAGTTCCAGCCTTAGACACCTGCCAGTGCCTGCACCAGCGCGATCAGCTCTGCCCCGGCGGGCAGTTCGTCGCGCCACAGCAGCGCGGGGTCAAAGGCGAAGCCGGGCAGCAGCACGGAGTACACCCGCCCCTGCGCATCACGCGGCAGCCGCTGGTAGCGCCCATCCGCGCCCAGGGCGAACACGAGAATATCCCTGCGCAGCGGGTCGAACAGCCAGTATTCCGGCACCCCTGCCGCTTCGTATTCCACGCGCTTGTCACCGTAATCACGCATGTCGCTTTCCGGGCTGACAATTTCGACCACCAGATCGGCAGCGCCATCCAGATAATTCTGCTTAATGCGCTCCCGATGCGCGTTGAGCACGACCAGCAGATCCGGTTCGCGGTGGGGACGTTCTTCGCGCACGCGCATCGGCACACCTGCGGAAAGCACCACGCCCATCTGCTTCAAGCCCAGAAACAGGTTGAGCAGCGTACCCAGCACAACGAGCAGCATGTTATGTTCGGCATTGTTTGACACGCGAATCACCCTCCCCCCGTGCCATTCTGCGTGGACTTCGCTGAAGCGCGTGAGAAATTCCTCCCAGGGCACGTTTTCCGCGATGATCGTCTCATTGCGGAAGGGGTCGGGCATGGGTTCGGTCTGTTCGAGTGGATCAAAAACGACAGGATCGGTCATCGCAGGGGTTCCCTACTGTTGACAGGTGCTGTCATTATAGCGCAGTTGGGGCGGCGCGGGCGCGCTGACCGCCTGCGCAGCGCACAGTGCTGCGGGCATCCAGCGCCTTTTGTTACCCGTCTGAGCCTCCAAATGTCATCGACTGCCCCCTGCGATTCAAGTAGACTCTAGTGAAGGAACAGTTTCCTGCTCTGCCGTATTTCGCTGGCTCACGACCTCAGCACATGCCACTTTGCCCACGCCCCACCCACGACTCGCAGAATACGGCATTGGCAGCGTACCAGGAGAAACATGTATGACAGTTCTAACCCTGAACGTCAACGGAGCAGACTATACCGTTGATGTCCCTGACGAGGACACCCCGCTGCTGTGGGTGCTGCGCGATACACTGGGGCTGACCGGAACAAAGTTTGGCTGTGGCGAGGGCGACTGCGGCGCGTGCAATGTGCATCTGGACGGTGAGGTTGTCCAGTCGTGCCAGACGCGCATCGGCGACGTTGGCGCTGCTGCCGTCGTGACGATTGAAGGGCTGGCGCGGGCGGGCGAGCATCCGCTGGTGCAGGCGTGGCTTGCGGAACATGTGTCGCAGTGCGGCTACTGCCAACCGGGACAGATCATGTCGGCGGCGGCGCTGCTGGCGCGCAGCCCCAACCCCAGCGATGACGACATTGACGCAGCACTTGAATATAACCTGTGCCGCTGCGGCACCTACCAGCGCATTCGCCGTGCCATTCACCGCGCGGTTGCTGAAGGCGGTGTCTCATGACTGCCCTGACGCGCCGGGAATTGTTCAAGGTCATCGCAGGAGCCGGAGCCGGGCTGGTAATTGGCTTTCGGTGGGGTGCTGATCTGCCGGTCAGCGCGCAGGACTCCGCTGACGACAGCACAGCAGACTTTGAACCGAATGCCTACCTGATTGTCGGCAGAGATGGGCTGGTGACGATCCGTGTGCACCGCTCCGAGATGGGACAGGGCGTGCAGACCGCCGTGCCGATGATCATCGCCGAAGAACTGGCGGCTGACTGGGCGAGCATTCGTATTGAGCAGGCTCCGGCAGATCCCGTTTATGGCGACCAGATCACGGGCGGCAGTTATAGTTTGCAGGGGTCGTTCGCCACGCTGCTGCGGGCGGGCGGCGCGGCGCGTCTGCTGCTGGTTGAGGCGGCGGCACAGCGCTGGGGCGTGGCAGCGGATACCTGCCGTGCCGAAAACAGCCGGGTTTATCATGATGCCAGCGGGCAGTCGCTCGGTTATGGGGAATTGGTGGATGCGGCGCAGGCAGTCGGCAGCGCCTCAACAGCCTTTGTGCCGAAAGCGGTTGAAGACTACAGCATAATTGGCACGCCCAAAGGTCAGTTGGATGAAGCCGGTTTTTTGACCGGCAGCGCGGTGTATGGCATGGATGTGCGGCTGCCGGAAATGCGTTACGCGGCGCTTGCACGCTGCCCGGTGTTTGGCGGGCGTGTCGCCAGTGTAGACTCCAGCGCGGCAGAGGCAGCGCCGGGTGTCGAGCGCGTCATAGTGCGCGAAGACCAGGTCGCGGTGGTCGCCAGCAGCACATGGGCGGCGATCCGGGCGCGCGATCTGCTCAACATCACCTGGGATCCCGGGCGCGGCGGTGAGCTGAGCACCGGCGGGCTTCAGGCGTTGTTTGCGCAGGGTGCCGCCGGGCTGCTGCCCGCCCAACCGGAAATTGCAGGCGCGCAGACGTGGGTCGAAGCGCTTTATGAAACGCCCTATTTTGCCCATGCGACGCTGGAACCAATGAACTGCACGGCGGATGTGCGCGCGGATGGCTGCGATATCTGGGTGCCGACGCAGGATCGCCAGGCAGCGCTGAGCGTCGCCCGGTCAGTCACACGGCTGCCCCGCAGCGCTGTCAACATCCATGTGACGATGATTGGCGGCGGGTTTGGGCGGCGCTTGCAGGTTGATTATGTCGAGGAAGCCGTGCGGCTTTCGGTGGCACTGGGCGCGCCGGTGCAGGTTGTCTGGACCCGTGACGACGACTTCCAGCACGACTATTACCACAGCGGCAGTGCCCACCAGATGCGCGCGGCGCTGGACGCGGACGGCGCGATCCTCTCTTGGGAGCATTATGTCGTGGCGCAGGGCAGCGGTCCGGGCGATTTTGGCTATGGGGATCGCGTTCCCTATGCCGCGCAGTCGCAGCGCTTCTCCGGCAGACCAGAATACACCGTGCCGATTCCGATTGGCGCATGGCGCTCGGTGTTTAATCATCAGAATGCCTTTGCCAACGAGTGCTTTGTTGACGAACTGGCGGCAGCCGCCGGGCAGGATCCTTACGCCTACCGTATGCGCCTGCTTGACGAATCGGCTGGCATCAAGCCCGTGTTGGAACTGGCAGCGACGCGCGCCGGGTGGGGTGCTGCCCTGCCGGACGGCTGGGGACGCGGCATCGCCGGGCATACCACCTTTGGCGTTACACATGTCGCGCATGTCGTGGATGTTGAGCTAAGCCGGCGCGGTGCGGTGCAGGTGCGCCGGGTGGTCTGCGCGATTGACTGCGGGCTGCCCGTCAACCCGGATGGCATCGCCGCGCAGATGGAAGGCGGCATTGTCTTTGGGCTGACGGCGGCGCTGAAACGCGCAGTGGCGTTTGAAGGCGGGCGCGTGCAAACCAACAGCTTCCGCGATTATCCGCTGCTGACCATGCCGGAAATGCCCGCAATCGAAGTCCACATCCTCAACACGGGCAGCAGCCAACCGATGGGCATTGGCGAAATGGGGGTGCCGCCGGTTGCTCCGGCGCTGTTTAACGCCATTTACAACGCGACCGGCGTGCGTCTGCGGCGGCTTCCAGCGGACCCCGACGCGCTGTAGGCAGCGCCAGCATTGCCGTGGGCATCTCACCGGGATGCCCACCCGCTTTTCAGCGGTAGGTATTCACTCACTTCACGCCTGTCTGCCCTTCTTAACGCTTCCCGGCGCGACTCCGGCGTTATGCTCAAAGAGCGCTACAACGTCAGTGTGTCACCACTTAACACAGATTTAATTGCGCGATAACCGGATTCGCTGGACTCTTTGACAGAACGCTGCTACACTGCTAAAGGTTTGGCTTCAGCCTCAAATTCCATACACAACCAACCTGAAGGGAATATTGACTCTATGACCCTGATGCAGTCTCAAGGGGAACTGTATAGCGCTGTGCCTGCGCCCTGGCAGCAAACGGAACGCCCGATCAACCGCCGTGTCCGCGCGATTGTGCTGACAGACGACGGTCAGGTGCTGTTCATCAAACGCCAGAAACCGCACGCCGCGCCGTACTGGGTCGCACCCGGAGGCGGGGTCGAAGACGAGCTGGATGCATCCCTGCTGGACGCGCTGCACCGCGAACTGTGCGAAGAACTTGGCGCGACGGTCGAAGTGCTGGAGACGGCATTCGTGCTGCGCCATGAAAAAGCGGGCAAAAACCTGGAAGAACATTTCTTCATCTGCCGCTTGGTAGATTTTGACCTGGCGCTGCGCAGCGGTCCCGAATTTGACGACCCGGCACGCGGCGCATTCCTGCCCTATGCCGTGCCGCTGGATGCCGCCGCCATCGCCGCGCTGGAGCTGCGCACGCCCGAACTGGGCGACTGGCTGCTGGGCAACCTCGACCTGCTGCGCGCACTGGCAGCGCCAGAAGAACGCGCCGCGTAAGCTGCCATCCATAGGGGCGGGACGCGGATGTCCCGCCCCGCCCTACAGTTACCCTACGCTGCTCGCCTGCTGGCAGCCTGCCCCATCCCTCATAACTGACCTTCTGCTACAATAGCCCGCAGTTGTCGAACAAGATTTGACAGTTGAGAAGATCATCATGAACCACAAATCGACCCTGCTTGCGACGCTGACCGCGCTGTTGTGCGGGCTGGGGCTGCTGCCGCTGCTGCCGCACACCGCCGCGTCTGCTGACGACTCTGCTGCTGCCGGGCGGACGCCCCTGCGCGTGCAGCAGACCGCTACCCCGCTGCCTGACCCGATCCCGACACTTTATCCGCTGCCGCTGAACCAGTATCCGCATGACCCGGATAGTTGGACCCAGGGGCTGCTGCTGTATAACGGCTTGTTCTACGAGAGCGCCGGGCTGTACGGCAGCTCTGATCTGCGCGAGGTAGACCCCGCCACAGGTGAAGTGCTGCGTTCTGTGCCCGTTGCAGACGAATACTTCGCCGAAGGGCTGGCGCTGATCCCCGACGCAGAGGGCACCGGCGGCAGGCTGATTCAACTGACCTGGCGCGAAGGCGTCGCCTTTGTTTACGATCTGGCAAGCTTTGAACAGACCGGCACGTTCACGTATGACGGCGAGGGCTGGGGGCTGTGTTATGATGGCGCGGTGTTGTGGATGAGCGACGGCAGCGCCAGCCTGTTCCAGCGCGACCCGGAGAGTTTTGAACTGCTGGACGAAACCCCGGTGACGCTGGACGGCGCGCCGGTGGATCGCCTTAATGAACTGGAATGTGTCGGCGATTTTGTCTATGCCAACGTGTGGCAGACCGACGCCATCGTGCAGATTGATAAGCGCAGTGGGCAGGTGGTGGCGGTGATTGACGCCACGCGGCTGTTCCCGTTTGAGGAACGCCAGCAGATCGGCGCGGATGTGCTCAATGGCATCGCCTATGATGCCGAAAATGAGGTCTTTTTCATCACCGGCAAGCTGTGGGATCGCCTGTTTGAAGTGCAGTTTGTCGAGGCGCGCGGCTAGCACGCTGACAGGATTAATTTGCCTACCGGACAAGGGGATTAATCCCTTGTTCAGCCAGCACACTCATTTTGTTGAGCTACTAAGTACAACCACAGAAATCTCGCGGGATTATTTTCCGTAGGGGCAGGTCTCAGACCTGCCCCTACATCCGACATTTTCAATTTGGTTGTACTTAGTACCCCTCAAACGGCGCAGACTGCCATGCAGACTGACCGGCAGCATGTTCGTGGAGCACTGTGAATGCCGACACCCAACACCGCAACACCTCTTGATTCTGAACATCCGCTGGATTATGCCCGCCGGGTGCTTGTGCCGGTTGCCAATCCCGCCACCGCGCCCGACCTGCTGTCACTGGCGCTGGCGCTGGCAGACCCCGAAGGCGGCGAAGTCATTGCGCTGGTGGTCACGGTGGGCGATCCTGAAGAAGAAGCCCGGTCGCTGGATGGTATCGAGCCGGTGATCGAACGCTTGGTGGCAGCAGGCAAGCCGGTGCGCCTGCAAACGCAGATCGCCAGCAGCGTGGCACGCGGCATCCTGGACGCAGCGCGCGAAGAAGCCGCCGACCTGCTGGTGCTGGGGCTGGACAAACGGCGCGGCAGCAGGGTGCATATCGGCGCGATTTCCGAAAGCGTTGCTTCGACTGCCCCCTGCGATGTGCTGCTCTTGCGCAGTACCCAGGCGAAAGACTTTGACCGTGTGCTGCTGCCAGTGGACGGCACTGCTGATGCGCGGGTTGCCTCCCGCGTGGGTGTGCTGCTGGGCGCGGTGTTCGGCAAGCCTGTCGAGGCGCTGTACGTGCGTTCGTTTGACGAAAGCCACTGGATGAGCATGGAGCGCATTGAGGCATCGCTGCGCGCCATCCCCCGCGCCGGCAGCGCCAAACGCACTGTGGTCACGGCAAACAGCAGCGAACCCGCCGACGCGATTGTGACACGCGCCGACGAAAGCACGCTGCTGGTGATCGGGTTCACACGGCGCAGCGAATGGCAGCGCTGGCTGTATGGCGACACCTCGCGCACGGTGCTGGACCGCGCGAAGGGACCCGTGCTGCTGGTGGCGCGCTCCGATGAGCAGCGCGAGCCGGAAAATGCGCTCAACCGCCTGCGCCGCTGGCTGACGCCCACGCTGACGCCGCTGGAACAGGACGACATGGTGCGGCAGGCGCGCCGGCTGGCTGCACCCAGTGTGGATTATTTTGTGCTGGCGAGCATCGCCGCGCTGCTGGCGACCTTTGGGCTGCTGACCAACAGCGCCGCCGTGATTATCGGGGCGATGCTGGTCGCGCCGCTGATGTCGCCGCTGATTGGGCTGGCTACCGGGCTGGTGACGGGGTATTCGGGCTTGATGCGCCGCGCCATCTTCACGCTGGTACAGGGCTTTGCGCTGGCAATCACGCTCGCGATATTGATTGGCGCCCTGAGTCCCAGCCGCCTGATTACGCCGGAGATGGCTGGACGCGGCAGTCCCACGCTGTTCGATATGGGCGTGGCGCTGGCGTCGGGGGTGATCGGCGCTTATGCAACCGCCCGCAAGGATATTCCCGCCGCGCTGGCGGGTGTGGCGATTGCCGCCGCGCTGATGCCGCCGGTCTGCACCATCGGGCTGGGGCTGGCATTTGGCAACATGACACTGGCACGCGGCGCAGCGCTGCTGTTTGCCACCAACATCACGTCGATCGTGCTTGCCGCCGCCGGGGTGTTCGTCTGGTTGGGCATGCGCCCGCAGCTTGTGCACCAGTCTCCACGCCGGCAGTTAATTGCCATCAGCGGCGGCATTGTGCTGGCGCTGCTGCTGGTGCTGCTGCTGCTGCGCGGCGTGAATCCCGGCGTGGACACGACGCTGGAACAGCAAATCCGCGCGGTGCTGGAACTGGAGACGCCCGCCGCAGAACTGGTTGATCTGGAAATCTACCGCGAGACACCGCTGCGGGTAGTGGCAACTGTGCGCAGTACAACGCCAATCAATGCAGCCATCGTTGCCCAGGAGCAGGAACTGCTGCGCGAAACGCTGGGCGAGCCGGTGCTGCTGGAAGTCGTTGTGCTGCATGTGGTCAGCGTGCCGATTCCTGAGCCTGCCATGCTGGGAGCGCCGCCGGAGTCCGTGCAGCAGGCAGCGCCGGACGCAACCGCCGAAGCAACTGCAACCGCCGAAGCAACTGCCGCCGCAACCGCTGCCGGGGAATAATGGTAGCGCAGCAGCGCGAGGGACTATTGCAGGGGCACACCCGCCACTGTGTGCGCCCCCACATGAGTGAGAAGGTAATGACCATCAAAGGCACACCACCGCCGGAGTCGGCACAAACAACTACACCCGCAGGCACACCCACAGGCGGCATCCCGATCAAAGGCGTGGCGCTGCCTGCCGAACATGGCGGTTGGGGCTTCCTGATCGAACCACTGCTGCTGGGGCTGCTGGCGGTGCCGACTCCGGCAGGTGCGGCGCTGGCGCTGGCGGTCTGCGGCGTGTTTTTGCTGCACCAGCCGCTGAAGGTGGCGCTGAAGGACCGCCGCAAGGGCAAACGCTACCTGCGCACACGCTGGGCGGAGCGCTTCGCCCTGTTCTACGGCGGCGTGACGCTGGCGGGCGGGCTGCTGGCGCTGGGGCTTGCCGGCGGGACATTCCTGCCTGCGCTGCTGCCTTCCCTGCTGCTGGCGCTGCCGCTGGCGGGCGTGCAGTTGGGTTATGAACTGCGCAATCGCGGGCGCGACCTGCTGCCCGAAACTGCCGGGGCGCTGGCACTCGGCGCGGCGGTTATCGCGCTGGCACTGCTGGCAGGCTGGACACTCGCGGCGGCGCTGGTGCTGTGGGCGCTGCTGGCAGTGCGCAGCAGCACATCGATTCTGTATGTGCGGGCGCGGCTGCGGCTGGAAAAAGGCAAACCCGCCCACATTCC
>DAOTWP010000077.1:0-2618 GCA_034435675.1 Anaerolineae bacterium | reverse complement strand
TTCTACCGTTGTCAGCCCGATCTGCTGGCCGCGCAGGATGACCTCGGTATCGAAGATTTCACGATCCGTAATGCAGCGCAGCACCACCGGCACAATCCCCACCCGGCGGAAGGCTTTCATCCCGTGTGTATCCGAACCGGAAAAACGGAACATGATACGTAGGAGCAGGTTAAAACCCCAGGTGATGAAGCGCCGGTTGAAGGGGCGCTGATCGTGGGATTCCGGGTGGCGCTTGGAGGCGATCACGATGTCATACTGCGTCAGAAGCTGTACCGCCGTGCGCAGAAAATCCAGGTCCCACAGGTCCGCGTTGAAGATGACGACATATTCGCCTTTGCTGTGCAGGATGCCGTCGCGAATGGCCTTGCCATAACCGGCCTGCGGGTTGGTCAGCACAACGACCTGCGCGTAAGTCTGTTCAAGCTGGCACGCGACAGGAAGGGTTTTGTCATGACTGCCGTTTTCCGCCAGGATCAGTTCATACTGCCCTTCAAAATCTTGCAGGCCGCTGATGATCCCGGTCACCAGACTGGGCAGAATGGCTTCTTCATTGTGAATGGGGATGACGATAGAGAGCAGTTGGCTCCCCATGTGGTTTACTCCCTGGTCATTGGATTGTTTATTGTGCACGCGTTGATAACAACCGCCAACACCCTGCGGGACTTTACCCTACAAAAGCCGATCCGTAAAGTGGGGGTTGGACAGCCCTGTGCAGCGGTAATGGGCAGCATATAATACGGGCGGAATCGGGTATCAGCAGGACATTCAGGATGAAGCAAACTACTGTGCGCCCCTGGCTGATCGCACTGGCAGTTATATTTTTCAGCGCGGTTATCCTCGTCATCGGGATCGATTCTGTACACATGCGGGCGGATGAATCCCTGGTCTATGATTTCACCCGCAGCAATCTGAGCTATCTGGTGACGTACCTCGCCGCGCAGGATTCGCACCCGCCGCTGTGGTTTTCCTCGTTCTGGCTGTGGCGTCAGATGGTCGGGGAAAGCGAATTTGCCGGGCGTTTGCTGGCCGCGTTTTACAGCCTGCTGGCGCTGGCCGTGATCTACCGGATCGGGAAGCGCTGGTTTGGCGCGGCGCGTTACGGGGTTCTGGCGGCTGCGCTGCTGGGGGTGAATACGTTCTTCTTTATTCACTCGCTGGAAATTCGCCCCTATGGATTGATTCTGCTGCTGGTCGCCACATCTATGTGGACGTTCCAGCGCTGGCTGACCCGCCGCACCGGGCGCGCCGCCTTCTGGTATGCGTTCACGCTGGGCATCATGCTGTATGTGCATTATTTCCTGTTCGTGTTCATGCTGGTTCAGTCGGTCTATTTCCTGCTGACCCGCCCCGGCTGGCGGTTGTTCCGGCAGGCGATCCATGTTGTCATCATGACGGTGCTGATCTGGCTGCCCTGGCTGCCATTCGCCATTTATCAGGTGATCCATGTCCAGCAGGCCGAAGTGACCGGCGGCAACGCACGCGGCTTTTTCGGCGCGGGTTCCACCACCGAACCGACCTCCATCGAAGCGGCGCTGCGGCTGGCACGGCTGGCGACCAACGGCCAACTACTGCTGTACGGCGCGCTGCTGATCGTGGGCGTGGCGCTTCTGTGGCGCAAAGCGAATTACCGGCTGGCGCTGGTGTGGGCATTCGGGGTTCCGGCCATGTCCATGCTGGTCAATCTGGCTGTCGCGGTGTACGTGCCTCGTTATGTCGTGTACATGGTGCTGGGGGTCGGGCTGGTGGCCGGGGCCGGGCTGGCAGTGCTGCCAACACGAGCGCGCTGGCCGGGCGCGCTACTGGCAGTCATCATCAGCCTGATAGCCCTGCCCGATCAACTGCCGGTGCGCGTGCCCCTGCGTGACCTGTACCGGGAGGTATCGGCTGCCGCGCTGCCGGAAGATGTCATCTATTTTGACAGCGGCGGGCTGGGGGACGGATTCGTGCGCGGTCAGGTGCGCCGCTACCTGGACCCGGACCTGTGGGCGCGGCGTGTCAGCAGTATTGAGGAAGCCCGCCAGCATCGCCGGGTGTGGTACGTGACCGATGAGGAGTGGCGCTTTGATTACACTCGTGAACGCTTTGCGCAGATTGAACGCGATCACCCGCTTCAGGAGATCATCGGCCAGTGTGACCGCGACTGGTGCTATCTGCTGCAACTGCTGGAAGCGCCACCACAGCCGGAGCCAGTCTCATTCGGCGGCGTGCTGAACTTTCAGGGCAGCGATGAGGCTGCCATCACGCCTGAAACCCTGTTTGTGCGCCTGTGGTGGGGCGTAAGTGAAACGCTGCCGGTGGATTATTCCATTGGCCTGCAACTGCTGGACAGCGCCGGCAGTCTGGTCGCGCAGACGGATGGCCCGATTGCGGACTGGTATTCGCAGCAGCCGCTGCAAACCTCTCAGCTTATGCCAGAGAGAGTTTATATAGATGCCCGCTCGATCACGCTGCCGCCCCATTTCCCCACCGGAGACTATCAGCTTGTGCTGATCGTTTACCAGTCGTGGGACGGCACGCGCCTGCTGCTTCCTGATGGCTCCGATCATCTGGTGCTGCAAACTATCCGACAGGACGCCGGCTGAATTGGTGTTAATTGGGCTGTCGAACCTGGGCTACCA
>DAOTWP010000076.1:0-19854 GCA_034435675.1 Anaerolineae bacterium | reverse complement strand
GTGGAGCGGCTGGCTTGCCGTGCCGCTGCCCAAAACGCAGCCGTCGGATCTGTTTTCGCTGGCGCAGCCGCACGAAGGGCGCACGTACATCACGCGCCCGCATGCCGGGTCATGGGTGCAGTTTGCGCGGCTGCTGCGCCTGACCGTGCAGGGCGATGCGCTGCCCGATTGCAGCCAGTTCCGGCAGACCCTCGCGGTGCGGCTGTCGCGGGTGAACATGACCTTCCCGGCGGCAGAGCCTGTCACGGGGCTGTGAGCCTGCCACGTATGGGCTGGCGGCGCTGGCTGGCAGCGGTGAATTCGGCACTGAGGCAAAGCAGATAAGCCTGCGCGCTGCATTCAAAACCACAGAGTCACGGAGCACACAGAGAACTTGACACCAGGTTCTCCGTGCCCTCTGTGTCTCTGGGAGTGAAATCAGCCTTGCGCCGGGCGGGCGCAGTGCCCTGTGCCCGCTTGCAGCTACAGCGGCTTTGCGGTTTGCTTTGCGAGTCCTGTGGGCATTTGCCCCAAAATCCGCATGCACCCGGCTGGCAGCGCTGGCTGGCGCAGACGCCGCAAGTCTGGTTAAATGACGCGGCACAGGTGCATAACGGGTTCGCCGGAGGTGTTATCATGATTGATCGCGCGGTGTTGTTTGGCGTTGCCGGGTCGGCGGCAATGCTGTTGTTTGTGCTGGAGCTGGTGCGCCGCCGCCGCCTGCGCGAAGAATACTCGCTGCTGTGGCTGGCGACGGCAGTCGTGCTGATTGTGTTGAGCGCCTCGCGCCCGCTGCTGGATGCGCTGGCAACGGCGATCGGCATCTTTTACCCGCCGAGCGCGCTGTTTCTGGTGGCGCTGGGCTTCATGCTGTTCATCCTGCTGCACTTCTCTACCGTGCTGACCCGGCTGGCGCAGGAAAACAAAGACATCGCCCAGCAGATCGCGCTGCTGCGGTTTGAACTGGAACAGGCGCGGGCGCAGCAGTCTGCCTCACGGGTTGACCAGCACATAGGCAAGCGCGAGGAAAGCGGTCAGCCCCAGCGCGAACACCAGCAGGATGACGAACGTCCGGCGTGAGCGCTGAATCCCGGTGATCAGGTTATAGGGGCGCACGCCCTCGCCCGCTTGCACATAGACCTGGCGCACCTGCGGCGTGGGGTTGATCGTCCATGCCAGCAGCACACCGCTGACCAGCCCGCCGATATGCCCCCAGTTGTCAATGCTCGAACCGGGCGTGAAGCCCAGCAGCAGGTTAGCAGCAGCGAAGAACAGCAGCATGCGTAACTGCGCATTGCCTGCCGCGCCGAAGATTTGCCGCTGGCGGTAGAAGAAGACGATCTCCGCGCCGAACAGCGCAAACAGCGCGCCGGACGCCCCGACCGACCCCGCCTCGGCACTGCCCAGCACGGCGCTGAGTGCCGAGCCGCCCAGCCCGCCCAGCAGGTACAGCAGCAGATACAAGCCCCTGCCATAGAGCCGTTCGATCAGCGGACCGAAGCTGAACAGCGCCAGCATGTTGAAGGCGATATGCGCGATGCCCGCATGCAGGAACATCGCCGTGAACAGGCGGTAGAATTCGCCGCCGGGGGCGACAAAACGCTGCTGTGAACGGGTCAGGCGCTCACCGACATCCGCTGGCACGCAGCCGCCGCGATAGACGTAATACTGCTGGCACAGCACCAGATCATGATTGTTCGCGCCCACCTGAAAGAATTCATCCTCCAGACCGAGCACCGTGCCCAGCGTGAACACGGCGATATTGACCAGCAGCAGCAGGTAGGTGATATAGGGACGCGGCGCTTTGTGCTGGAACCCGGCGCTGGGATGCAGGGTGGGGTTCTGCGCGGCGTGTTCTTCGGCAGTGCGTTCGAGCGGGTGTTTGCGCCGGGTCGGTTCCGGCGAAGCTGGGTTCATCGGGTGATTATCCATAGGGACGTAAAATGGCCGTGGCGACGATCAGGATGCCGATCAAAGCGGCGATATAGGCGGACACTGGCTCCCAGCGTGCCCGCAGCGGGTTGATGTCCTCGGTGGTCAGCGCGTCGGCATAGACCGGGTGGCGTTTGAGGTTGAACACCGGCGCGATGTAGCGTGCCAGAATCATGCCGCCGGCAAGCCCGCCCAGGTTCGCCCAGTTTTCGGGCGCCAGGGGGGTGTTCAGGCTGCTGACCAGCGCGACAGCGAGTGTCAGCGTGGTGAAAATGACCACCCACCAGCGCCGCCGCCAGCCCTGCCTGCCCAGCAGCGTGCGGTGCTTGAGCAGGTAGACGAACTCTGCCGCCAGCACTGCGCACAGCGCCGCGCTCGCGCTGGATGCCAGCATTTCCGGCGGCGAGACAATCGCGCTGACCACCGATCCCGCCATGCCGCCGAGCAGGAAGATCAACCCGAAGCGCAGATGCCCGAAGATGCGCTCCATGCTGCTGCCAAACAGGTACAGCGTCAGCAGGTTAAACAGCAGGTGGACGAGGTTGCTGTGCAGCAAGACCGCCGTCAGCAGGCGGTGATATTCGCCTTGCAGCACGATCAGCGGGCGGTTGAGCGCCGCGAACTCAAACACTGTCTGCCGCGCGCTGTCGTTCAGGTTGGTCAAGGCGTAGACGCCGGTCAGCAGCAGCAGCAGGGCATAAGTCACCACGGGGCGCACTGCCGGGATATGCAGCGTGACCCGCGTGCGTTTTGCCGCGCCGCCCGCCGCGCCGGATGTCTGCGCACCTGCGCTGTCGTCAGCAGGGGGAGTCGCCGGGGGGCGACTGGTGTGTGGTGCGGACTGCGGAGGTGGATCGTTGAGCATAGCGGTTGCCTTCACGGTCTGTAACACTGGTTTCATTGTAGCGGAACTGCGGCGCAGCGGCGATTGCTGGCTGGAACCGCCGGGCAATTGTTGATACATTTCTAACAGGTGGCTGCGCGGTGAATTTTTTATAATGGAAGCAAGTTGTCCGGAGACCCAGCCCATGCCCAGTTACGATTATCGCTGCAAAACCTGTGGACGCGCCGTGACGCTGTCCTACAAAACCTATGCCGAGTACGACGCCACCGCCAGAGTCTGCCCGCACTGCGGCAGCGAGCAGCTTACGCGCCTGATTCGCAGTGTCGCTATCCAGAAGCCCGCGCGCGATTATGCTAATATGTCGTCACAGGAGATGCTCTCGGTGATGGAGGCGGGCGATCCGCGCCAGGTGGGCGAGCTGTTCCGCCAGGTGGGCGCGGGCGTGCCGGATGCGCCGCCGGTCTACCACGAAGCGACCGAACGCCTGCTCAAAGGCGACAGCATGGAGAGCGTCGAACGCGACCTGCGCGCCGATACTCCGCCGCCTGCGCCAGCCGGGGAGTGAAGAATGGTTACGCGCGCTGTGGTCAGGGCAAAGCTGCGGGCGTAGCTCAATCAGGAAATCACACTGGCACCATGCGTTGATTGGGCGGAAAACTGCTTCGTTACCGCTGGGTTTGGACCCGCCGAAAATATTGACCTGCTGGCGGACATTGTCATGTACCTCGCCGTGGCAGACTCACCGCCGTTTCCGCTGACGTAGGAACTGTGCGCGGATTTCATGTGGCGGTCGGGTGTGCCCGTGAAGGTCGTCCCGGTAGCGCCGTTCACGGCGCTGGAAGTGGTGGTGGCATCAAACATTCCTTTTTGGCGTAGGAGCAAGAGCAATGGCTGATCTTGCGGCTATTCGGGCGGCATTTGAGCAAGGTGAATATCAATACACCCTGCATGCTGTCGAACGAACGACGATCCGCAAAGTTAGCCGTGCGGAAATCGAACAAGCAGTGAACCGTGCTGAGGTCATCGAAGAGTACCCGCAAGATAAGTACGGTCCAAGTTGTCTACTCTATGGGAAGACGGATTTAGGACGAGCGCTGCACATCCAGGTAAGCTGTCCGCCAGCGTCTGTTAAAATCATAACAGTATACGAACCCGACCCGGATGAATGGGAAGATAACCGCAGGAGGAAACCCTGATGTCCAACGTCTGTAACGTCTGTCATGGGCAGGTAAACCAAACGACCACCCGCTACACCCAATGGCTCGATAACCGCCTGGTGGTGGTGGAAAATGTGCCAGCATGGGTCTGTGAACAATGCGGCGAAACCTATTTCGCACCGGAGATTGTCGAAAAGCTGCAAGCGCTCATCTGGTCAAATGCCGAACCTGCACGAGTCATCGAGGCGCCAGTGTATGATCTCGCGTTGTAACGCCGATGCCTCACCCTCATCGGCACACCCGACGCGCTGGCGGTCGGGTGCGCCCGTGAAGGTCGTCCCGGTAGCGCCGTGAACGGCGTTCACACGCCATCCGGCGAGCGGGCATCGGCGCATGCAGCACAAAAGTTACAGTTCGTTGACCATTCGCTTGCATGTCGCGGGTATACTCACAGACAGAACTGCCCTGTGTCCTGGTTGATCTGGAAAGGGTTTCCGTGATGTTCCTCTATTTAACCCGCCTGTGCATCGTTTTTGCCGCCGTCATGCTGATCGGTTTCACCGTCGCGCCTGCTGCCGCCCAAGCCGCCGTACAAAGTGAGGACGCGGTTCCGTATGCCAGCCAGTCCGACCCTATCGCGCTGCTGACCTCCTACTACAACGCCATCAACCTGCAAGACTATGCCCGCGCCTATGCCTACTGGCGCAACCCGCCTTATGAGCAGACCTTCGAGCAGTTCGCGGCGGGCTTTGCCAGCACCGAGCATGTCGAGGTTGTCGCCCGCCTGCCCGTCATTGTCGGGGCGACAGCGGGCAGCCTGTATGCGTCCATTCCCGTCATGCTGTTCGTCGAAGCCAGCGACAACGCCACGCCGCCGCATTATATTGCCTGCTTCACCGCGTGGAAATCGAATGTCGCCAGCGGGAACGCCAACCAGCCCGACCCGAACTGGTACCTCCACAGCGCCGAGGTCTACAGCGTGGCGATTACTAACCTTGAGCTGGTGGATAATGTGTGCGCGCCCGGTGCGGGCTTTGCGCCCAGCCAGCTCAGCCCGGAGTTCGCGCTGGTGTCCTATTACGCGATGATCCAGGGCGGCGAGTATGCCCGCGCCTATGCCTACTGGGAAACCCCGCCCAACGGGCAAAGCCTCGAAGACTTCGCCAGCGGCTTTGCCAATGTCGCGGCGGTCAAGCTGTATGTGCGCCTTGCGGGGTTGGTCGAAGGCGCGGCAGGGTCGAGCTACGCCACCGTGCCCGCGCTGCTCAATGTGACCCGGATCAGCGGCGATCCGCAGTGGTTCACCGGTTGTTTCGTCCTGCGCCGCGCAAATGTGCCCGTGGGCGATGCCACTGCGCCTGACCCCAACTGGTATCTCTATGACGCGGAACTGGAGGAGATGTTCGCGGCTGACTTTGCGCTGCGAACGCTGCTGACCGCCTGCGCGCTGGAATAGGCGTGGTGCAGCAGGGGCGTCGCCAGTCTTGCAGGGGGGAGCTGCCCGCTGACTCCCCACCATCTCCGCCTTTAGTCGGTTGACAACCGTCCTGACCTCTACTACACTGGTATTGTCCCGGCGGAAGTGCGACTCCCCGCAGGTTCCCCCCGGATTTCGTCAACACGAGCAGAATGCCATGTTAACCGTCTGTACGAACACGCCCTAACCGCATAGGACGAACACCCGGCAGGGACGCATCCGCTGGACACCAGGCAGCGCTGCGGCTCCTGAACCATCTGGTGTTCTGCTGCCCGCTTCAGGCAAAAGCGGGGGCGTTGTTTCGTATTCCACACACACAGACAGATAACAGGCAAACAGGCAGACTGCGCACGGCAGCGCATTGTTTCCCGTGCGGGTTGTTGGCGAAAGGAACCCCCCTCATGACTTTGCTCACACTGGACAATCTGCGCCAGTCCTTCGGCGCGTTTGATGTGTTTTACAACGTTTCAGCCCGGCTGCCGCACGGTGGCAGGGTTGGGCTGGTCGGCGCGAACGGGGTCGGCAAAACCTCGCTGCTGCTGATCACTGCCGGGCTGGCAGACGCGACCGGCGGCAGTGTCCATCTGGCACGCGGCACGCGCGTTGGCTATCTGCGGCAGGAAGCGATGCAGGCATTTGGCGAGCAGCCCGGCACGCTCTATGCGGAAATGCTGCGCGTCTTTGACTCCGTGCACGGCATGGAGGCAGAACTGCGTGCGCTGGAAACCCGCCTGGCAGACGACCCGGCGGCGCTGGCGCAGTATGGCGACCTGCTGGAAGCGTTCGAGGCAGCAGGGGGCTATGATTACGAGCTGCGCATCCGCCAGACGCTGGCAGGGCTGGGCTTCGACCCGGCGCACGATGACCTGCCGCTGGCGCACCTGAGCGGCGGGCAAAAAACGCGCGCGCTGCTGGCACGGCTGCTGCTGGAACGTCCCGACCTGCTGATTCTGGACGAGCCGACCAACCATCTCGATATTCACGCGCTGCGCTGGCTGGAAACGACCCTGCGCAACTGGCAGGGCGCGCTGCTGGTCGTCAGCCATGACCGCTATTTTCTGGATACTGTGGTTGATACGGTCTGGGAACTGCGCCGTGATGGGCTTGACGAGTATCGCGGGAATTACAGCGCCTACGTGCGCCAGCGCGAACAGCGCCGCGACCACGCCGAGAAAGCCTTCCAGCAGGAGCGCGAACGGCTGGCGGGCGAACTGGAGTATATCAAACGCAATATCGCCCGCGCCTCAACCAACGGCATGGCGGTAGGCAGGCTGCGCCGCCTCAGCCGCGACCTCTACGCCATTGAGCAGGTTGGGCTGCTGCACTATATCGACCGCACCAACTGGATGGCGCTGAATCTCCCCAGCCCGCGCATGTACACCGTGCAGGAAGCCGAACAGGCGCTCAAGGCGCTGGAAAACCCGGTGCAGCGTGCCCCCCGCCTGAACCTGACCCTGCGCAGCGCCGGGGCAAGCGGGGCGGTGGTGCTGCGCACACGCGATCTGTGTGTTGGGTATCCGGGCAAGCCGCTGTTTCTGGCGGACGATATCCTGCTCGAACGCGGCGCATGCGCGGCGCTGATCGGCGGCAACGGCACCGGCAAAACCACATTTCTGCGCACGCTGCTGGGCGAACTGCCGCCGCTGGACGGCACGCTGCGGTTGGGCAGCGGCGTCAAAATTGGCTACTTCGCGCAGGCGCACAACACGCTGCACAGCGCGAACACCGTGCTGGATGAACTGCTGCGCCACAAACGGATGCCGGTCAGCGAGGCGCGTTCGCTGCTGGCGCGTTATCTGTTCCGCGAAGATGATGTCTTCAAGCAGGTAGGCATGCTCAGCGGTGGCGAGCGTGCCAAACTGGCGCTGGCAATGCTGACGCTGGACGGCGCGAATCTGCTGCTGCTGGACGAGCCGACCAACCATCTGGATATTCCCGCGCAGGAAGCGCTGCAAGCCGTGCTGGACGCCTATGAGGGCACCATTCTGCTGGTAACCCATGACCGCTATCTGGTAGACCGGCTGGCAACACAAATCTGGTCCCTGCATGCCGGGCAGCTCAGCGTCTACAATGGCACTTACCGCGCACTGCTGGCGAGCGAACATATCGCGGGCGAACACACGGCACGGCAACGGGTGCGGGCGTCATAAATGATGCGGATGCGAGCAGAGGGGAGGCGACTGGACAGCAGCCTCTCCTGCGGCTGCCTGACCATTCCCGGTGTCACTATTCAACGCCGCAAGAGTCGGCTACACTGGCTGGTATTCGTCCTACCCTGTCCGGCGCTAATCGCACCTCGGAATCTGTCCGGGCAGGCACAAACGCAAGAACACAACCCATGTTGATCACAAATCGTTTGCGCGCCGCCGCCCGCAATCCGCTGGCGCTGGCTTTCTATCTGCCTGCTGTCCTGTATTACTCCGCGCAGGGGCTGCTGCTGGTGGCGCTGCCGCTGTACGCCAACGCGCTGAACCTGCCCTACACGCTGATCGGCGTGGTGCTGGCAGCAGAAGCGCTGGGTACGCTGCTGGGCGATGTTCCGGCGGGGGTGCTGCTGCACCGGCTGGGCACCAAACGGGCGATGCTGTTCGGGTTTCTGCTCTCCGCGCTAACCGTGCTGGCGCTGGCATTCTCGCCGCCGGTGGTGCTGATTATTCTGCTGCGGCTGGCGGCGGGTTTTGGCAAGGCGATGTTTGGCGTGGCGCAGCATACGTATATCGCTTCCACCGTGCCGATTCTCCAGCGCGGGCGGGCGCTGTCGCTGTTGGGCGGCATCTTCCGCATTGGTGCCTTTCTCGGTCCGGCGGTGGCGGGCTGGCTGATTACCCTGGCGGACATCCGCGCGCCGTTCGTTGTCTATGCCGCAGTCTCGGCGCTGGGGGCGTTGTTTGTGGTGCTGTACATGCCCAATGTGCGCCTTGAACAGCACAACGCCCACGCCAGCGGCGCACACACCGGCGGTTCAAGACAGGGCGTGCTGACGCTGCTCAAGCTCAACGCGGGCATCTTTCTGACGGCGGGCATCGGGCAGCTTCTGGCGCAGATGATCCGCACGGGGCGCAATGTGGTCGTGCCGCTGTATGGCGACAATGTGCTGGGGCTGGATGCCGACGCGATCGGCGTGGTGATGAGCCTGTCCTCCGGGCTGGATATGCTGCTGTTTTACGCGGCGGGCTGGCTGATGGATCACTGGGGGCGCAAATGGGCGATTGTGCCCAGTTTTACGATCCAGACGCTTGCTATGCTGTGCCTGCCGCTGACCACCGGCTTCTGGGGACTGCTGGCGGTGCTGCTGCTGATGGGCTTTGGCAATGGGCTGGGCGCGGGCACGATGATGACTGTCGGCTCGGATTTTGCCCCGCCGGAGTCACGCGGTGAGTTTCTGGGCATCTGGCGTTTGATCGGCGATGGCGGCTTCACGGGGGCACCGCTGCTGGTCGGCGCGATTGCCGACGCCGTGACGCTGCCGGTAGCGGCGCTGGCAATGGCAGGGGCGGGCGCTGCCGCCGCGGCGATGTTCGCGTTCCTTGTGCCGGAAACGCTCAAACGCGGCGATCCCGCCCCATAAATGGCAGGGAATCGCGCTGCCGGGACGTCCCCGGCAGCAAGCACCTGTCTGCCGTTTGTGTCATCTCCCCGCGCCGCGGTGCCGTCCCCAGCCGTTTCCTGCTGCCAACAGCCTTGATTAAAAACTTAACCATAAATAAGGGCAAAGCTTCTTGTATAATGTGAACATATGCGAAGACAACACTGTTCAGGCTGCCAGCCGTGATGCGGGCAAAAATTTTCTGAATTTCGCCCGATCACCAGCACATTTATCGTTTGCGAGCGGTGATTACGGTATAATGCAGGTATGCAGCAACGTGCTTTGTAATAAACAGTCGCTTTTCATGGAGATATGACCGCATGAGTGGACAGCGCATCCTCTACGTCGAAGACAATCCACAAAATATGCGCCTTGTAAGACGTATTCTGACCAGCGCTGGCTACGAAATGCTCGAAGCGTATAACGGGTTGACGGGCGTGGCGCTGGCGGCACGCGAACAACCCGCGCTGATCCTGATGGATATCAACCTGCCGGATATTGAAGGCATGGAAGCCGTCAGCCGCCTGAAGGCAGCGCCTGAACTGGCAGATATTCCCGTGGTCGCCCTGACTGCCAACTGCATGTACGGCGACCGTGAGCGCTATATCGCGGCGGGGTGTGACGGCTATCTGGCGAAGCCGGTGTCGCGCACCGAACTGCTCAACACCATTGCCAATTTCCTCGGCAATCCTTCACAATTACCGGCGGACCGCGGCTGAACACGGGCGAGGGCAGCGCATTCGATGCGCTCGCTGTTCGCCATTTCTCCCTCAAAAAAAGCCACAAGTACAGTTAGTCACCGAAACTGTAGACGAATATCACTACACAGCAGGCACACTTCGTGAGAAATTAGTCACGGAATTTGCTTAGCTAAGCAAATTATTTTACGAAGGCAGCAGGTTCATGGGCTGCCTCCACCATGCAGGACATCCGCCCCGCAGGACTATGGCGAGGCGTGATGCTCGACGGTATCACCGCTTATTTGACTGCCGGCTGCTGCTGACCTCACCACACCTACCCGGCGTTGCCTGCTGCGTTTTTATCTCCTCTTGAATGCGAGGCTGTTACTATGGTTACTCCGCAAAAAAAGGATCTCTACCGCTATCCGTGGTCGCTGAATGACAACCCGATTGGCTGGCTGGAAGTCACCGACCGCTGCAACATCTACTGTCAGGGCTGCTACCGCATCAACGGCATGGCAGGGCATAAACCCCTTGCTCAGGTCAAAGAAGAAGTTGATCTGCTCCAGCGCTGGCGCAACTGCGACAATATTTCCATCGCAGGTGGCGAACCGCTGGTGCACCCGGAAATTCTGGACATCGTCGCCTATATCCGCCAGCGCGGCATGAAACCGCTGATTCTGACCAACGGGGTCAAGCTGGAAGACAATCGTTCGCTGCTGGAAGAACTCAAGCGCGCGGGGGCAACCGGCTTTACGTTCCATGTGGACAGCTTCCAGCAGCGCCCGCACTGGCGCGGCAAAACAGAGGAAGAACTGTTCGAGCTGCGGCTGAAACTGGCGCGCATGGTCGCGGAGGTCGGCGGGCTGTATTCGAGCTTTGGCATGACCGTTTACCCTGGCAACCTCGACTTTGTGCCGCGCATGGTGCGGTGGGCGACCGACCACATTGATCTGGTCCACGGGCTGGTTTTTATCACCTTCCGCAATGCCGCGCTCGACCAGCGCTTCGACTATTATGTCG
Source organism: Anaerolineae bacterium (assembly GCA_034435675.1). Lineage (GTDB taxonomy): Bacteria > Chloroflexota > Anaerolineae > Aggregatilineales > Phototrophicaceae > DAOTWP01. Next base: position 9,176 of record DAOTWP010000076.1, on the reverse strand, counting down.
AGGGGCAGAAGGTTGACCCCAAAGTCACCTACATGGCGGACAGCGAACAGGACGCCCACGTGACTTCCAGCGATGTCTACAGCAAGATCAAGGAGAACTTCCCGTTCTACGAGGCTGGCGCGTACATGGGCGGCACTGCCACGCACGACAAGATGACCTGGCTCTCCGGCGCGATCATCGGCTCGGAAGGGCACATGTACGGGTCGCTGGGCAAAAATGTGATGGAACTGGTGCAGACCTTCCACCACATGCGGCACGGCACGTACATGATCTACAAACCCAACCACAAGCTGACCAAACTGGTGTGGGCGCTGAGTGTACTCGACAAGGGTGTGCGCAAAGCCCACGGCAGCTTCTGGCGTGCGCTGGTGCGCGACCCGCGCCTGCTGGTCAAGCCGATGTACGTGCAGACCATCGGCATCATTCAGGCGCCGGACATGCTGGACGACGGGCGCGTGGATATGTGCGAAAGCTGCCCGGATATGACGGTGTGGGATGGCAAACTGGTGCATTCCTGCCGTATGGACGAATGGCGCTTGTACGGCAGCTATGTCACGGCGCAGCCGCGCGTGATCGAGCAGGCAGAGGCAGTGGTCGATGGGCTGCATGAAGGCGCGCTGGAAAGCACGCCGGGCAGCGACTAACGGATCAACCAGAATAGCGGCGAATAACCCCACCCCTCAATCCCCTTAGCAGCTATCCGTAAACGCAAACAAGGGGATGATGCAGTTTTCCAAAATAATACGGCGTTTGGGCGGACGGCTTCGCTCAGCGGGCGCAGGTGCCCTTAGTGCGCACCTACGGTTTGTAGGGGAGGACTAAGAGTCTATCCGTAAATTCATCAAGCCGGGCGAGGCATGCCTCGCCCCTACAAGAAAATCTGGTTTCTCGGATAGATACTAAGCGCAGCGCATGTCCGCCCTTGTTTTCCGGATTTAATCGTTAAAGCGCACAAGCCCCTTGTTCAGGAAAACCGGTTTATAGCCAGGTTCTTAGCCAGCGCAATGGCGAGGGGAAGCTGAGCGTCTGCGAAGCAGGGGAGGGTCAAAATCGTTAGCGCTCAAACTGGTCTATCCATAAGTATCGCGGACAAGATCAGGCTGCCCGCCTGGCAAGGGGTTTTGTACTTCAGGACAACGATTGGTTATTGGTAGGGTTGGGGCATGCCCCAACCCTGCAATCAACATGATCCGCTGAGTCTGCATAACCCCTTGTTCACGCCTGAACTGCAAGCCCCTGCTTCTTGGGTATGGGGGATTTGACCGATCAGCTTCGATGCGTGGGTTTACTGGTGCGCAGGGAAAACCACTTCCATGCCGGGGCAACCTGAGAATACGGCGCTCCTGGCTTATGACCCACCGAACAGGTTGAGCATATAATCTGTGGGCAGCCCCTGCGCTTCCAGATGCCCCCGCAGCTTGCGGCGCGCGTCGTGCAGCAGCTTGTACAGCGCGTTGCGGTTGCTGCCCATCTGTTCCGCGACGACATCCAGCGGCACATTTTGCAGTGCCACCGCCACCAGCGCCTGCCGCTGGCGTTCGGTCAGCGCTTCGTCCAGCGCAGCGTTGACCAGCATGAGCACTTCGGCACGTTCGGTTGCTTTTTCGGGGTTGGGCGGCGCGGCGCCGGTCACACCTTCAACCGACACCAGTTGAAGCTCGCCAGCAGCAGTAATGTCGTCAAGGCTGAAGTCGCGGTAGCGGGCGCGGCGCAGATCGCTGATTGCCAGGCGCACGGCGATTTTGGTCGCCCACGTTAGAAAGCGGCTGTTGCCCTTGAAGGTCGCCAGATTGTCCATGACGCGCAGGGTCGCATCCTGTGCCAGATCCTGCGCCATCTGCTCAAGCTCCTGATTCGACAGCCCAGCCAGATCGCTGCGTTCGTTGCGCAGATAATAATAAATACTGCGCTGCATACGCTCGCGCAGTTCCTCTAACGCTGCTGACTGTGCCTCTCCGGGGATGCTCAGGTCTGCCAGCCACTGTTCATTCGTGCGATCCATCATACAGGGCTTACCGCCGGGGAACGGCTCAGTTGTCCGTCAGGCGGTCAAATTTGACATGCAGCACCAGATACGCCAAACGCAGGTCATCGCCATCGCGCAGCACACGCGGCTGGTTGGGCACCAGCTTTTGTCCGTTAAGATAAGTGCCGTTTGGACTGCCCAGATCCACGACCTGCAGCGCGCCATCCCGGCGCACAATCGCTGCGTGACGGCGGGAAACGCCCTTGTCCAGCCCGTCGTCGTTTTCCAGATCAATCTGTGGTGTTTCGTTGGTGTCAGGGTTGTGACGCCCAATCATGATCTCTTCGATTTGATTCGCATCAAACACGAAGCGAGTCTTGGTATGCCGCACTGTTACCACCAGATTCATCCGCGCATTAAAACGCGCATTGCCCCACTTAGGCACACCTTCTTCAAAGTCAGTATCGCCGAGGGCGCGCGTCTCTGCGTAACGTGCAGCATCATCGTCTAGCTTGTTTTTTTCGTCCACTGGTCGCCCCACCGTGACTAGTTCGCAATTACGCTGTTTCAATTCTACCATCAATTATAATGGCGCAACTAGGATCGGGGCAATGAGTTAACAATCCTATCCAAAGACAAACCAGACTCCATCGCTTGCGCTGCGTCCCGCCCGCGCCGCCGCACTACAGGGTGCCCAGATATGCCGCGCGCAGGGCATCGTCTGCCAGCAGCTCGCCCGGCGTGCCTGCCATGACCACGCGCCCCTGATCGAGCACATAACTCTTCTGCGCCACGCCCAGCGCCTTGTTGACATTCTGCTCCACCAGCAGGATCGTCACGCCGGCGGCGTTGATGTCGCGGATCACCTGAAAGATGTTCGCGACGATGATCGGTGCCAGCCCCAGCGATGGCTCATCGAGCAGCAGCAGATCCGGTTTTGCCATCAGCGCCCGCCCGATCGCGACCATCTGCTGTTCGCCCCCGCTGAGCGTCCCGGCGAACTGCTGGCGGCGCTCATGCAGACGCGGGAAGATCGACAGCACCCAGTCCAGCGTCTGCCGCGCAGACCGGCGGGCATGGGCAGGGTATGCGCCGAGCATCAGGTTATCGTACACGCTCATCCCGGTGAACAGTCGCCGTCCTTCCGGCGAAATGGCGATGCCGTGTTCACAGACGCGGTGTGCCGCTGCCTGCGCCAGATTACGCCCTTTGAAGACGATTTCCCCGGCGCGGGGGCGCAGCATGCCCGCCAGCGTGTTGACCAGCGTGGTTTTGCCCGCGCCGTTGGTGCCCACCACCGTGACGATGCTGCCCGCTTCGACGGTCATGCCGACATCACTGAGCGCGACTGCCTCACCATAGGCCACGACCAGCCCCTTAACTTCCAGCAGTGTTGTCTGCGCTGTCGTCTGCTGCGTTGTAGCCTGCTGCGTTGTAGCCCGCTGCGTTGTAGCCCGCATCCTCACGCCCTCCGTTTCGCCCTTCCGGGTGACTCCCGGCATATTCTTCGCCCAGATACGCGCCAATCACTTTCGGATCGCGGATGACCGTGCCCGGCGCGCCAGCGGCAATCGGCGTGCCATAATTGAGCACGACCATGCGGTCGGACAGGCTGGTCACGGCGCGCACATTGTGTTCGACAAACACCAGCGTGATGCCGCGTGCGTGAATACGCCGAATCAAATCCATACCCTGCTCGACTTCGGTCGGGTTCAGCCCCGCCAGCACTTCATCGAGCAGCAGCAGCAGCGGTTCCAGCGCCAGCGCCCGCGCGATTTCCAGAAATTTACGTTCGTGCAGGGTCAGCAGGGGCAGCGGCAGGTGCGCCCGGTGTGCCAGCCCAACAAAATCGAGATGTTCCAGCGCCAGCCGTTCCGCCTCGCGGCGTTCGTGGGCGTGCCGCCCGAACATGCCTGCCAGCGCGACATTGTCCAGCACCCGCAGCGACATAAACGGGCGTGGAATCTGGTAAGTGCGTGCCAGCCCCAGATGCGCCAGCCGGTGCGGTTTGGCGCGGGTGATGTCCACGCCGTTGAGCAGAATGCGCCCCTGCTCCGCGTGGAACTGCCCGCTGACGACGTTAATCAGCGTGGTCTTGCCGCTGCCGTTTGGACCGACCAGCCCCACAATTTCGCCGCGCAGCACTTGCAGCGTCGCGTTGTTCAGGGCGCGCACCCCGCCAAAGGTCTTGGAGACTGCCTGACAGTCGAGCAGCACATCAGTCATTACCCGCCCCTTTCCCCGCTGGCGGCGCGGCAGGGGCGCTCTCGCGGGCAGGACTCAGGCGTTTTGCCAGTTTTGCCGCGCGCCCACCGACGCCTTCGGGCATGAACAGCACCGTCAGGATCAGCGCCATGCCGATGATGATCTGGTTGATCACGGCAGTGTCCGCGCTGGTTAATGTCTGGCGCAGCAGCGTAATCAGCACCGCGCCCACCAGCGGACCCCACCACAGACTCGCCCCGCCGAAGATGCTCATCATCAGCGCCAGCAGCGGTGTCAGCACGGCGAAGGCAGTCACCGAGTCGATATAGCCCAGAAAAATCGCCTGTGTGCCGCCGATCATGCCGACCATGAACGAACTCAGGGCGAACGTCACCAGTTTGTAGCGGTAAGTCGGGATGCCCACCCCGTCGGCAGCGTCTTCGTCATCGCGGATGGCGAACAGCGCCTGCCCCCAGCGCGAATGGTAGATATAGTAGGACAGGTACACGGTCAGCAGCAGGATCGCCAGACTGACATAATACAGCCCGGTAGTGTTCTGCTGGGCGAAACCGCTGACATCCGACCCGCGCAAATAGACACCCGTGCCGCCATCAACCTCGTCAATGTTGTTGACCAGCGTGGCGCAGATAAACGTAATCGCCAGCGTCAGCAGCGAGAACAGCTCCCCGCGAAACCGGCGCAGCCGAAAGACGACACTGCCGATGCCCAGCGCCACCAGCGCCGCGACCAGCCCCGCCAGCGGCAGCGTGAGCAGAAAGGGCAGTTGCAGGCGCACCATCAGCGTTGAGGTGCTGTACATGCCGATGCCAAAAAACGCGCCGTGCCCGAAACTGGAATAGCCGCTGTAACCGCAGAAGAAATTCCAGCTTGATGCCAGCGTGCCCCAGACGAACATCTGGAAGACCAGCGTAATGAAGTAACTGCCCAGACTCAGCGACGTGATGAGCGTGGGCAGCAGCGCCAGCAGCAGCCCCGCCAGCGCAAAGCCAATCAGGGCACGCGGGGTTCCAAAACGGCGCAGCGCAGGGGTTGTGGTCATCACGCTGCCTCCTTTGCCCGCAGCGGCGCATCGGTCATTGCCGCCAGCGCCGCCAGCCGCCGTCGCTGCTGCCAGCCGCGATACAGCGCGCCCGGCTGGATGAACAGGACCGCAATCAGCACAGAGAACGACACCAGCGGTGCCATGCTGGGCGGCAAAAAGGCAGACCAGAGTGCTTCGACGGCGTTCAGCCCGCACGCCGCGATGACTGCGCCGACCGGGTTGCCCAGCCCGCCCAGAATCACCGCCGCGACGACCTTGCCAATCCACAGCGTCGGCAGGGAGGGGTAAATCGGGAATTTCATCGCCACGAACACGCCCGCTACCGCCGCTGTCGCCGTTGCCACGCCGGAAAGCAGCAGCGCGTTGCGCCAGTAGTCAATGCCAAATGCGCCCGCTACCACGCGATCCTGCGCCATTGCCCGCACCGCGCGCCCCCACTGTGTGCGCCGCAGCAGCAGCGTAATCGCCACTGCCAGCAGCACCGCCGCGATGAACGCCAGCAGGTCGGGCGGGGCAACTGACAGCCGGTTCAGCGGTTCCGGCAGGCGAATAGCGCTCTTGTAATGCTGGGCGATCAACTGCCGCGCGGAAATCTGGTCTGCCGACCACAGCAGCGCGACAATATTCTCCAGCACAATGAACATGCCAAAGGTCAGCAGCAGCGAGGTAAACGTGGTGACCTTGAACGCCATGAAGAACCACTGCACCAGCATACCCAGCAGAAAAAAGGCGGGCAGTGTGACCAGCAGGGTCAGCAGCGGATCCATGCCCGCGCTGGCGATCAGGGAATAGGTGCAGTATGCCGCCAGCAGCGTAAAGGACAGGTGGGCGAAGTTGGCGATGCGCAGCAGCCCCCATGTGAGCGTCAGCCCCATAGCGATGATGCCAAAAATGCCGCCAAACAAAATCCCACTGATTAACGATTGGGCAATCAGGATTTCAGTCAAAAGGGGACCCTCAAAAAAGCTCGTAAGCAGGCATTATTGGTTGTACTGAAACCTCAGAATTTATCTGTAAATTCAGCAAGCCGGACGCGGCATGCCGCGTCCCTACAGGAAAATTTGATTTTAGGAAGCGCTGCTGACGGATCGCATCAATAGAAGCCACCCAGGCGTAGGAGCGCACACAGGAGTGCGCCCGGCGTGGGGCGGCACGGAGACCGCCCCCAGCATCAGGCATTTGCTAATTTTTTAAGTTCGATTACCCGCCCAGCGGGTACATCACGCTGATGCCTTCCGGCGCAACTTCGGGGGGCCAGACCAGATAGCGTGTGCCACCCTGAATCTGCACGATACGGTTGAAGTCTGTGCCGTAGCCGTTGAAGCCGCCAAAGCTGATCGTCCCGGCAACGACATCAAATTCCGCCGTGCTCAGCCACGTTTGCAGGTCAGCATCCACCAGACTGCCGGTAGCCACTACCGCGCCGGTCAGAATCTGCCACGCGCTGAAGCTGGCAGCCGCCTGCGTTTCGACAATCGGGAACAACTGCTCTGCTGTGGCGCTTTCGCGGTAGCGGGTGATGAACTCCTGGGTCAGCGGGTTATCCGCCAGCAGCGAATTCTCCTCGAAGATCGACAGCGACATCGTGCCGTCGGCAACAGCGCCCAGACCCATCAACGGACCGGGGGACGGCAGAATGACGAAGATGCCTTTGGGATCGTAGCCGAGCGCTTCGAAAGCGTCGTACAGGTATACGGCGTCCAGCGCGATGCCGCCGACATAGATGAAGTCGGGGTCTGCCGCCTGAATGCGCGTGGCAATGGCGCTGAAGTCATTCGTGCCCAGGTCATATTCGATGTAGTCCAGCGTGGTGATGCCGCGCGCCTCGCCCACCTGGATTGCGCCCTGTGTTGCGCCGACGGTGGTCGGGAATTTGTTGGTCAGGTAGAAGGCGTTGGTCGGCGGGTTTTCAACCGACAGCACGGCATCCCAGGTCAGTTCTGCGCCGACCAGCCAGGGGTTGGTGTCCGGATCGCCGTTGCCAATCTGCCACGAGGGGAAGTGGAACGCGCCGAGTTCAATGTCGGGTGTGCCGTAGGTGTGCGTGACATAGATTTTGCCTGCGCGCTGTACCGGTGCCGCGCCCGCCAGAATATTTGCCGCCCCATAAGGTCCGATTACAAGATCAACACCATCCACAGTAATCAGGCGCTCGTAATTTGCCGTCACCTGATCGGGGTTGGTCGCGTCGTCCAGCAGCAGCCATTCCACCGGGCGTCCCAGCAGCCCGCCGCATGCATTGACCCAATTCACAAACAGCTCACCGGTGATGCGGTGAATGTTGCCGGTCGGACCAAACGGACCCGTCAGCGACAGCGACCCGCCAATCACAATCGGATCACCACTGGGCGGGACATCGGGCGTGCAGGTGCCGCCGGGGATGGGCGAAACCAGCTCCATTGTTTCCGGCGTCGCTTCCTGTGCCAGTGCAGCATTGGAGAGCAGGCTCAAACATAAAAGAAGCACAAAGATCAGAAGCTTTTTGTGTTGCATAGTACCTTCCTTAAGCTGTTTTAACGTGTACTTTTGGTATGGATGGCGCGCCAGAATTGGCAGCAGAAGAAGTATAACGAGAGTCCCCGATGCCTGCCAAATCCTGCGCGCAGCGCTTTATGGGGGTTGCCCATTAACAGATGTCGGCAAATAAAGAGCAAGGGCACAGCACGGCGCTGCACCCCTTTGCAACTGCAAGTGTCAATTCAGACGCGGCGCGCGTGCGCTGGGCAGCACTACTTGCGCAGGCGGCGCAGCCCCTGAAAACCGGGGTTGCCCTGAATCTGCTGCCAGCGTTCTTCCCCGCCATCGGTGTGCCATTCGACGCAGTACATGCCTTCCTGATCCTGATATGCCAGCGCCGGGCGAATCATCAGAATCTGGCGCAGCACGCCGATCAGTTCCTTGACCTCGCGCCCGCTGCGCAGGATAAACCACTTGCCGGGCTGCCATTCAAACTGGATGGGCATGTCGTTCCAGTTGCCTACCATTTTGACCGGCGCTTTGTACTGCACACACTGCATGTAGACACCCTGAAGGCGGTTCTTCCACAGGGTGTGATTAACCCGTTCTTCAATCAGATACGGGCGCTCTTCCGGTGTCGTATAAAACCATGTGCGCGAACTGGTTGCCATCAGTATCCCCATCGGTTGTATAGGTCGTCATCCGGGGTCCTGCCCCATGTGCCTGCGCCGCGTGGCGTGGTTGCCGGGGTGGACGCTCCGTCGTGTGCAAAGTCGCACAAGTATAACGCACGCCAGCAGCAGTCAGCAACGGCACAATACAAATGGGCGGTTCAGGATCATCGTGTCGAAATGCCCGCTGCCTGCCTTGTGCCGTGTGCAGCCTGTACGGCGAAATGCCGGACAAATCCTGAATACCTACTTGCCAAACTATTCAAATTAGAGTATTCTATTGTGTATACTCAAATTTGAGGTCTGATCCGAAAGATGCGTGAACGCTGATGAATGTCACCAAACTCGTTGTCCTGGGGGCGCTGGAGCAGCTTGGCGGCGGCAGTGCCTACGACATCGTGCAGCATCTGGCGAGCAAGATGATTCAGAAGTGGGTTGATGTCAAAACCGGGTCGGTTTACTACACGATCAAACAACTGCTTGAGGATGGCAGCATCCGCGAGGTCAGCCGCACGCAGGAGGGCAATTACCCGCCGAAGGTGATCTACGCCATCACGGATGCCGGGCGGCAGGTGTTCGACAGCCTGCAAGAGCAGGCGTTCAAAGGGCTGTATCCCGATTTCTTCGGCTTCAAGCTCGCGCTGAAGTTCAACAGCCGCCGCAGCAGCGCCGAGATTGCCACTTTCGCGCAGCAGGCAGTCGCCATAATCGAGCGCGTGCTCGCGGAAATGGATGCATACCTGAGCACCCTCGACCCGCACAGTGAACAGTATGCCTACGATGCATTTTTTATTGACCATGACCGGCGCTTGTT
>DAOTWP010000075.1:0-1588 GCA_034435675.1 Anaerolineae bacterium | reverse complement strand
GACCTGTTCCGGCTCGGTTTTTCAGATGTCAGAGTTCTTACTTAATTTGCTGCCGGACGCTCAAAGCATCCGGCTACCATCAGTCTGAAGTCCCCTCAAGGGGACTCTCAACAGGGCGCTTCAGCGTCCTTCCCCGAAGACTTAGCCGTAGGCTTCCAGCCTGCGGTGGAAAATGTCAACACAGCCTACGCACAGAGTATAACGTCGCAGGGGCGATTCGGGAACCGCCCATGAGGATCATCAGGTAATGGTTGTGATCTAGCTGCCTTGCAGTTCGGTGATCTGCGCTTCCAGTTCAGCGATGCGGGCTTCCAGCGCTTCCAGACGGGCGTTATCCACCAGCGGCAGCGCCGGGAAGATGATGTCTGTCGCCGGTTCTACCGAGCTAAAGTCACCATCGGCGGAAGTAAACACTTCATCGACGGTGGTTTCACCGATTGTGCCCGTAATGTGGAAGCTGTAGTCGCCGGGGAGCGCGGGGATCAATTCGGCGATGTAGCGTCCGGTTTCGCCCCAGGCAGGCCGGAAGTTGAGGGTAATGGTCTGGTCCCCGAACCTGACTTCGGCTTGCAGGGTGACTTCCACCGCGCTCATGTCAGCGGCCATTTCCGGTTCGCTGGCCTCGTCGCTGTGTTCGTGATCGCCTTCTTCTTCAGTGTGTTCTTCGTCATGATGCGCCATTTCGATGAACAGTTCCGGCCCATTCAGCAAACCGGCAAAAGCGGGTTCTTCCTGCCAGCCGAACGTGAGGGTGTAATCCCCAACTTCACGATGTTCATGGGCCAGGGCGGGAACCGTAACCACAAGGAGAGCAAGGATCAACAGCGCAGCAATCTGAACAAAACGATTTTGCATGACTTTCACTCCTCCAGATAAGCCAATCACATCTGTGATATTGTGTGATTTCTCACATATTGTAACAACATGCAGGGGACGCGCAAGAGGACTTAAGCAGGATGGGAATGCTGGTGAGCTTTGTGCAGGTAAGCGCGGGTTTTCTCAAAGTCCATCACCTGACCGCCAAAGCCTTTCTGAAAGTCGCGCGCATCGGTTTCGCTGGCAAATGCCAGGACGCTTGGCTCACAGCAGATCGAAATGCGGCTTTCCAGCACAAAATAAGCCTGCCTGGCATTGATAATCTTGCTATAGATGAAGTCCTTCAGGAGGGTCGAAAGCACGTTGGGCAGCGTATCCAGCAGCAGGAAACCGCAGTGCGCGCAGCAGGCCGTCAGGGTCTGGTTGTCGAGGGTGGTAATGACAAAGTGAAATCTTGTTGGTGTGGGCATCCCACACAGCCGGCAGGTTTCCGCTGTCACCCGGTTCGGGTCGGGCAGCCGCGCCGCGCCATGCACCTTTTCGACCTGCCCGGTCTCGACCAGCGCATCCAGATCACGATGCACGGTCATCTGCGACACATTCAGCCGCCGGGCCAGATCATCAATGCGTATGAGATGATCTTCGCGCAGCCAGACCATCATTTGTTCACGGCGTTCGGTTGGGGTCATCATTTCGCAGCACACAGGTTAACGGTGTGCCACATTTTATTGGAAGACCGGGGGCATCGCAAGCCGCGAGGTGCGCGGGGATA
>DAOTWP010000074.1:0-22299 GCA_034435675.1 Anaerolineae bacterium | reverse complement strand
ATTTGCAACGGCGAGTTGTGTTGCGCCTGCAACCAGCGTACCTCCTATGGGGGTCAAGGTTTGCGGAATCAACGTCAATTCACCATTCGCCAATGCGACTTGTGTGTCCGCGCTTGCCGCTTGTGCTTGGGCAGCATTCGCCTGTTTGCCCGCTTGTACCCCCAACAACGTTGCCACCAGCGCAAACACGAACGCGAACACTGCCACAATACTACCGATAATACTAGTATGACGGATATTGCGCAGTTGGCGCGTGCGGCGAGCGCTAGCGGCAATATAGACGCGGTGCATCTCGGTCGGGGAAGGCTTCTTGCCTACGGCAGCGTCCAGCCATGCCTGGGCTGCTACGAGTTCAGTGTCCAGGAGCAGAAAGCTGGCATCTCGCCCCCGCCGCTTCCATTCCATTGCGCGCAGCTGCAACGTAGTATGCTGCTCCTTGTGTGCGTAGTCTGTGCGGACAATCACCAACAATTCATTGAAGCGCGTGACAAAATCGTCATCCGCCTTGAAGAAGAAGTAATTGATGCGTTTTAGTTCACTTTCATTGGCGTCAAACAAGTCGTGCGGCTGGCGCATGCCCCAGATTTCGCGCGTGGCGCTTTGCTCTTTCTTTGCCAGTCGGGTCGCAATGCTGCTGATACATTCCTCTCGGTCATATTCAGCGTGCAGCACGGGTATGATGCGCTTCTTCAGTTGCCGAGCATATTCAATCTCCATCTGGCAGATTGGCGATGCCATCGCGCTAGGGGAAAGCACGACGACAAAATTGTTAGCTCTGGCAATGCCTTTTCTGATCTCGCCCCACCACACCTGCGAAGGTGGTATGGATTCCCAGTCAATCCACACGTCTTGCGCTTTGGCAATTAGTGCCTCTCGAAGCTGTCCTACAAATTCCTTGTCCAACCGCGAATAGGAAACGAATACGTCAGTCATGTTTGCTTCCACTTTTTACCGATAATAGTAACACTAACTACATACAGAAGCAATCTTGCACAATTTCCTCTACGGGATCGCTACCACCTGCGGCGACACCACACCGAGCGCCGTTTGCAGCCACCCATCCATAAGCACCGTAAATTGATCGCTCATTCAGGAGAATCCCGACTTTTCAGACACGCCAGCAGCGGGGTCAGCCAGCACAAAAACAGTCAAGTCCGCCGCTGCCGGAATCAAAAACGCGGGGGCACAGGTGTTCCCCATGCCCCCGCCGCCCTTGCCAGACCGGATTTGCTCGCCCGAATGCGGATCCAGCCGTAAACCCGGACAAGAGGATTATGCTCCTCAAGAAAATAATCGGTTATCGGTAGGGTTGAAGCATGCTTCAACCCTGCAAAAACGTTGTCCGATTAAATTGTTAACCTGCATAATCCCCTTGGTCAAGAAGATGGGTGTCAGCCTGCTGGTTCGACCAGCAGCCAGACCACCGCTGCCGCCAGCAGGGGCAGCCACTGCTTCAGGTCGCGTTTGGCGTCTGCCAGCGACACCCAACCGTCAATCTGCGTTTCCAGCGCGCTGAAAATCTGCGCCGGGGTTTTGTCATGCAGCAGGCTGGCGGCAAACCGTCCCTGCACATCGCTGATGTTCGTCAAGCGTGCCTGTGCCCGCTGCTGCGCCGGGGTCAGCGCCGCCGGATCGTGCGCCTGCGCGATGCCGCGTGCCTGCGCCACCTGTGCCGGAGTCACGTTGGGATGCAAATGCAGCACCACTGCCCCACGCCGCCAACTGACGCCCTGCACCAGCGCCCCCAGCGCCGCGCGCAGCCCGTCGTCCAACGCTTCCAGATTGACCATTTTACGTTCGATGACAATATCCATCAGGGGTCTAGACCTCGCGCACCCAGAACTGCGGACGATAATCGGAACTGCTGTGCAGCAGCGACGCCGTTGCCGCCGTTGTGCGCCACATCAGTTTGAACGTATGTGTGCCTGCGGGCAGGGTCATATGCAGATAGGTCAGCGCCACCGGCAGGATGATATTCTGCGGCACACGCAGATACAGCAGCCCATTTGTTGCGCCGCCCAACCGTGAGCCATTGACCTCGACATCCAGGGCGACATAGGCAGCGGCAGCGCTGTTGTGCAGCACCGCCCCGAAAAAGACCACCAGCACATCGCCGCCGCCCGTTACCAGTGTGTGCGCCAGCGTTGGCTCGTCCACATAGACGAAGCTGGCCGAGGTGGTCGAATAATCCGCGCTGGCACTGACCGCGCCGGTTGGCGGGTCTTTCAGCGCATTCAGGTTGTCACGCAGGTGCGTGTTGAGCAGGTCGGCGGTGACCAGTTCGCCAACATTCCAGGTGCGCGGTTGTGTCCACGCCATAAGGGTATCCTCCTGATTGTGATCGTTGATCGTGATTGATTGGGAAAACAAGGGGGTGCGCCGGGCGTCAGTACGCCAGCACAGTATCCTGGGCAATGCGGCTCGTGCCGACGATCCAGAAGGCGCTGGCAGCCGCCGGTTCCAGCAGCCAGGTCACGCTGTGGCGCGCCCCGCCGTGCGCCACGCGGTGCTGTTCGGCAGCGATGAAGTAGTCCGCCGCGTGCCCGGTGCTGCCTTCTGTCACCCGCACACGGTCAAACAGCGTGCACGCCAGCATCTGCGCGGTCTGCGCGGGGGCTTCGAGCGTGAGGGTGCGCACTGTGCCGCGCGGCGTCGCCCGCCGTGCCAGTTCATAGCGGGCGAGCTGGTCGGCGCTTTCGATGCTGTCCAACAGCGGCAGGTCCAGTGTCAGCCCCGCCGCGCCGTACAGAGTCGCGCTGGCGTGGTCGGTCTGTTCGACCAGCGCCGGATCGCCGCGTTCCAGCGGGGTGCCGCGCAGAGTCGCGCCGGGCAGCAGGTACAGCGTCCGCGCCGTCTGGTTGACCAGCCGCAGTTCTGCCGCGCCCGCCCCCGCGCTGACCAGCCACAGCACTGCCCGCCCGGTGTAGTCCTCGCCGCTGCCGTCGTCGTGGGTGTTGATCTGGTAATCCACGCCCGCCACCGGCGCGAGCACGGCAAGCGCACTGAGGGCATTGCCGTCTGTATCGCGGTAAGGCGCGGTGAACAGACGCACTGCGCCCGCCGGGATACGCTGCGCATTCGCCAGCGTCCACAGGGTGCTGCCGGGCGCGCCGGCACTGCGCGGTTCCAGCCGCACGCGCACGGTATTGACCACCCCAGCACCGTAGGCGTAGCTCAGCCCGTCCATGCTGTCAGCAAAGGTCGCCTGCACGCCCGTCTGGCTGAGCAGGTGATGGCGATTGTGAAAAACAAACGCCCCGTCACGGTTGACAAAAAAGCGCCCGCGCTCCGCCGCGACAAACTGGCGGATGAGCGCCGCCGCGCTGCCTGCCCCGGCATCCACATAAGCAAACTGCGAAATGCCCGCTTCAAGCGTGATGGGATACGGCGCGGGCAGAGTCGTGTTCTGCCCCAGTTCGCCCTGCCCGCTGACGCCCAGCAGCCAGCGTCCTTGCAGCGCCGGGCGGCGCAGTGGCGCGGCGGCTAACACAGCGGCGATGGCGTCATCGGCGGCGGCGGCAAGCAGCGGCGGGAGCTGCACCTCTGCCTCGTCCAGCCAGCGCTCCGGACCGGCAGCGTAGATCACGGCGGTGCGCCCGCCCAGGTCGCCCGGCTGCGGCACAACCCGCGCCACCACCCCGCTGAACAGCGTGGTCGTGCTGCCGTTATAGGTCGCCTGCACGCGCAGCGCTTTGCCCGGCAGCAGAGCGGCGGCGCTGTTCTCCGGCGAATATGCGCCGGTGCTGTTGTCCACCGTGACTGCGGCGCTGCCCGGCGCGGCGCTGCTGTCGTGCGGCGCGGCAAAGCCGAACGTCCAGTCTGCGCCCAGCACATCCGCCGTGAGGTCTTCGCCCGGATCGGCAAAATCGCCGTCATCGTCCAGATCAATGGCGATGCTGTACTGCGCTTGAGTCATGACCTAGCTCCTCTATCCCTGTTGTGGACAGGGCTACACCGCCAGCGACCATACATGCCGGAAGGCACAGCCGTAATACTGCTGCCCGCCGTGCCGGTAGATGCCCGGTTCCACACGCACCCGTGCCGGTTCCAGCAGCAGCCCGCCCAGCGTGACCTGCGGCTTGAGCGCGGCGAAGTAGGCGTCAATCAGCGTGATCAGCGCTGGCAGGTGGCTGCGCATGCCCGCGCCCGCCCCCAGCGGTGCCACCAGCAGCAGATGCGTGACGGTGTAGCTGACGCTGCGCCCGCCGCCGCTGAACGCCACCGCCTCGAACCCTTTGCCGCGCTCCTTGAACAGCGCGTCGTCCTGAATGTCTACCGGCAGCACCAGCAGCGCGGGCAGTTGGGCGCGTGCCGCTGTTTCCGGCACGGCGTCCACGTCGAAATTGTGCGCCCCCCCGCTGACGGTCAGACCCGCCAGCGCCGTGAGCGCGGCACGAAATGTTGCCATCACAGACTCCTTTCGGTTGAAGCAAACAATGTGGGGAATATGCGGATTCAACGTTACAATCAGAGGGCGTTGACACAGGCGCTAGGGGACGGGATATGCCCTATCCATCGCAAATTGATCGTGAGTCGATCCTGAACATGGCGTGGCAGATGGTCGAAGCGGGCAGCGCGCAGGAACTCTCGCTGCACAAGCTGGCGGCAGCGCTGGGCGTCAGAGCGCCTTCGCTGTACCGCTACTTTGCCAACAAGGACGCGCTGCTGCAGGCGATCAACAAGCGCAGCATCGAAAACCTGACCGGCGCGCTGGGCGCAACAGCGGCAGCGCTGCCCGACGCCCCGCCCGAAGCACGCCTGCACGCGATGTGCCGCAGCTACCGCGAGTATGCCCGCGCCCACCCGGCAACCTACCTGCTGGCGTTCGCCACGCGCAGCGCCGCGATCCGCCCGGATGACGAGCTGCCGCTGGAACTGGTGCTGCCGCTGCAAGCCGTCTGGGCGCAACTGGCAGGCGAGGAACACGCCGTGACCGCGATGTACGGCGCATGGGCGCTGATGCACGGCTTTGTGATGCTGGAACTCAACGCGCAGTTCCGCCGCATTGAGAGTGAGCAGGGCTTTGAGGCGGCAATCAGCGCCTACCTGCGCGGCTGGCGCTGAACACACGCCGCAGGACGCAGCGCAGACTCCACCTACCCCGCAGCGCCCTGTGTTACAATCAGCGCCATCTGTCCACCAGCGAACAGGAAGCGCCATGCCCCGCCCCACTGACAGCGAAGCACAGCACAATTTAGCGCCACCGAACATCAACTGGCATTATCCGCCCCCGCCGCCAGGACTGCGCGGCGCACTGGATCGTTTTATCGGACCGGGCACCACCAGCGGCGAACTGGCGCTGCTGCTGCTGGCAGCGGGCGGCGGCGGTGCGGCGGTGCTGGTCTATGCGCTGGCAGGCACACCCGGCTGGACCCTGCTGCAAACGCTGGTCGCGCTGCTGCTGGCGTTTGACCTGTTCGGCGGCGTCGTGACCAATGCCACATCCAGCGCCAAACGCTGGTATCACCGCGAGGAGCAGGGCTGGCGCGCGCACATGGGGTTTATCGTCATCCACGCCTTGCAGCCTGCGCTGGTCGTGCTCGCTTTTCGCCCCGGCGACGGGCTGTTTTTCGTGCTGGTCTACGGCTATCTGCTGCTGGCGGCGCTGGCGGTGCTGGCTGCCCCGCTGTATCTGCGCCGTCCGCTGGCACTGCTGCTCTTTGCCGGGGCGTGCCTGCTGGATGCTTACGTGCTGCACCCGACAGCGGGATTAGGCTGGTTTGTGCCGGTCTTTTTCGCCAAGCTGCTGGTCAGCCACCTGCTGCGCGAAGAACCCTACCGCCCGCAGCAGGAGCCATCCTGAGACCGCGCCCGCCGAAACCGCGCGGCAGCCGTTTTGTGACTATCTGCACTAATTGCCGTTTCGCGCCGGCAGCAATTCCGGTAAAATAAGCGCTGTATCATTGCCCTGACCGCTATTCTGGAGGCTGTTCCGATGTGGAAATGGTTGCTCATTGCGGCAGTGGTGGTGGCAGCGGTTGTGCTGGTTGTGCGCAAGAGCGCTGCCAATAACCACGCATAATGCCCGGACGCAGGGCGCAGTGTGTCAGCGAGACCTCTGCGCCCTGTGTTCGTGAGTCCGGCAGGAAGCGCACCCGTCGCTACGCCTTGACCCCCACACGGCGCAGCGCGTCCAGCCCGCGCAGCAGGTGCGCTGGCAGCAGCGGCGTTTCCGCGTTGTCCGCCTCCCGATACAGCCACACCGCCCAGCGCAAACAGAGCATCGCCACATCTTCCGGCGGCTGGTACACCGCCAGCGGCGTACCCTGCGTATGTTCGGCGGCGCTGCTGCCCTGTACCCCGCGCTGCACGGTCAGCGTGTTCGTCGCCGTGTTGACCGCCAGCACGCGCAGATACTCGCTGCCCGCCCGCAGTAAGTGCCCGACCTGAAAACGCGGCGACTCACCGGCGGCATCCTCGCCGTCCGCATCCAGTACGGACAGGCTGGTGGCACTGGCGCTCAGCGGCGCGTTCTGCACGCCGTCGCCACTGCTGCGCCACGCCTGTGTCCAGTCGTCATGCCAGCCCCACACCCCGCTGACCGTCACCGCGCGATACGGCGACTGATCCCACGCAAAGGCGCGCCAGTTGAGCAGCCGCAGCATGCTGTACGGCGGCGCGTCGGGCAGCAGCAGCATATCCGCCGGGGGCAGGGTGCCGCTGGCATCGCTGACACTGTCCAGTTCGAGCAAATCATCGCCCAGCAGCAGTTCGCTGGCGTAGCGCGGGTTGACCGGGTGCGTCACAGCGGCGCGGCGCGGGACAAAACGCCGCCCTAAGGTGCGTTCGATAGCAGCCGAAGCTGCCCCTAATGCCGCCAGCAGACGCGGGTTTTCGGCAGTGTCGGCTGCCGCCAATCCTAACCGCGCCCGCAGGCGATCCAGCGTGACAAACGTGTACATCTTAACCTCCTGATGGGGTCAGACCGAACAAACGCGAAAATTGGCGAAAAGTGTTAAACTGTTAAAAAGGATTCAGGGGGCAACTGTGGCAGTAGAAGCGCTGGTGATTCATGAAGAACTGCGGCGGCTGGGCTACAAATCGGCACAGCTCGCCGTGCTGAACATCTATACGGCAAACTTTGGCTATGAGGCGCGGCTGGAGATGACCTGCGGCGATCCTGACGCACCACCCTTTACCCTGGTGCTGACCGGCTGCACCGAGCTGCATCTGGATGTGTATGCCGAAGAAGAAGACCTGGACAAGACCATCGGCACGGTGCAGCTCAAGGCATTTGCCGAGGTGCTGCATCTGGGCGCGGCGCGGCAGGAATTCAAGACGATGACACAGGTACACACGGAATTGTTTGACCTGCTGGTGGCGCACCGGGCGGCAAAACTGCTGGTCGGCGAGCTGGAAATCAAGCTCTAGCCTTCGACGGATAACCGCTATGGATCAACTGAAAATCAGCGAATTTCTGGCGCTGCATCCCTACGGCGCGCTGACGATTCTGGCTTTTGAAATGCGCGATTGGGGGCAGGAACTGGTCTTCACCTGCCTGTATGACCCCGGCGACCCCGGCAGACCCGCCCGCGTGCGGCTGGTCTTTGGCGACTGCCGCGACATCCGCTGGCGGGTGTACGCGCATCTCGCCCCCGGCGCGGACGACGCCATGCCGCCCACGCCCATTATCAATCTGGCGCTGGGCAGCGACACGCACCGCAAACCGGCGCACATCCTGACCGACGCCTTCGGGCTGTCGGTGCTGTATGGCACGCTGACGCTGAGCCGTCTGGAACAGCCCTGAGTGGTTTGGGCTTTGGGAGCACGACGTGATTATTCCAGGATTTTGCAGCGCGGACAACGCCTGCGTGTTCCGAATGCAGATTCAGACAGGACAGCATGAATGTACGGGCGAAGTAAGGGTGAAGCATGTTTCGCCCCTGCATTGGTCTGATTTTGCATAGAGCACCCGTTATGATTTGTCGGGACAGTGCCCGCACTGCCCGCCGGAAACTGTTTTGACATTCCCGCCCATTAGATCTGACGAGGACGAACCCCAATGACCTTTCATGCCTATGCCGCGCAGCAGCCCAAATCCGTTTTGCAGCCGCTGGACTATGACCCGCCGCCGCTGGGCGCGCTGGATGTCGAAATCGCCATCACGCACTGCGGCGTGTGCCACAGCGATGTGCATATCATTGATGGCGACTGGGGCGGCGACTTCCCCGCCGTTGCCGGGCATGAGATTATCGGCACGGTGCAGGCGAAAGGCGCGCTGGTGACGACGCTGGCCATTGGGCAGCGCGTGGGTGTGGGCTGGCAGTGCGGCGCGTGCCTCAACTGCGACTACTGCCTGCACGGCGAGGACAACCTGTGCGCCAGCAGCCTGGCGACCTGCCGGGGGCGCTACGGCGGCTTTGCCGATGCCATCCGTGTGGACAGCCGCTTCGCCCACCCAATCCCCGACGGGCTGGCGAGCGAAAACGCTGCCCCGCTGTTGTGCGGCGGCATCACCGTCTATGCGCCCATGCGCCAGTGGGAAGTGAATCATATGACTCGCGTGGGGGTGGTGGGCATTGGCGGGCTGGGGCACCTGGCGCTGCAATTCGCGCGCGGGCTGGGCTGCGATGTCGCGGCGTTCAGCAGCACCCCGGCGAAAGCGGCAGAGGCACGCGGTTTTGGCGCGACTCGCTTCATCAACAGCGGCGACTCCGATGCGCTCAAGGCGGCGCGGAATTCGCTGGACTTCATTCTGGTGACCGCCAACGTGCAGTTGGACTGGAACGCCTATCTGCGACTGCTGCGCCCCAACGGTGTGCTGTGTTTTGTCGGCGCGATTCCGGGCGATTTCAGCGTGCCGTTTGGCGCGCTTTCCCGCCAGCGCAGCGTGACCAACGGCGTGATCGGCAGCCGGGGTGCGATGCGTGACATGCTCGACTTTTCGGCGCGGCACAGCATCGTCGCGCAGACAGAAGCCCTGCCGTTCAGCGAAATCAACGCGGCGCTGGAACGGGTGCGCACGAATCAGGCGCGCTACCGCGTGGTGCTGGTGCGGTAGAAACGGGCTGCCCGTATCAGCCGGTCGGAGCGGCGGCGTGTGTTGGGGTGTCCGCCGGACGCCCCAGCAGCCCGGCACGCTGCGCCACCAGCGGGTACAGCGCGTATGCCCAGATGCCCACCAGCGCATAACGCGCCAGCCGCAGCACGGCGTCCACGCCGGGTTCCAGCGCCAGCGCACCCAACAGCGCCCGCAGTCCTAAGAACAACACCAGTGTCACGGCGATGCCCAGCGCATAGCGCGCCGCCCGCTGCGCTGGGCTGCCCGCCGCCGAATAGCCCAGCGCGCCCGGCAGCAGCGCCGCCCCCAGCCCCACGCCCGCCAGAATGCCGACCAGCGCCGTGCCGTCGTCATCGCTGAACAGGAACACGAAGCCCCACAAGACCACCAGCCCAACCAGCGCCAGCCGTGCGGGCGCTTTCAGGCGTGCCCACAGCGGCGGCACACGCGCTTCCAGCCAGACGAACGCCCCCAGCGCCAGCAGCCCGAACAGCGCCCCGCCGATGACATCCTGCGGGTAATGCACCCCGGCATACATACGCGCCCACGCCATCAGCAGCACGTAGACGCCGACCAGCAGTGTCAGCCAGCGCCGCCGCAGTGCCAGCGCCAGATAACCCCAGACGGCGACTGCCAGCATCACATGTCCGCTGGGCATTCCATAGCCGTCCTGTTCGACCAGCATACGCACCGCGTCGGACACCTGAAACGGACGCGGCGTAGCAAATGCCAGCTTGAGCAGCCCGTTGAGGATGCCGGCAAAGAGCAGCACGAACAGCAGGCGCGCCCCCAGCCGCCGATCCAGACACCAGTAAATCAGCGTCAGCACAATCAGGAAGAAGATGTCCCCGCCGAGCGCATGCAGCCCCTGCGCCAGCGCGTCGAACAGCCCATTGCCCGCTGCTTGCAGCGCCAGCACAAGCTCCAGCCCGAATCCGGTTTCCAGCCCGCTGAACATGCGCCGCTCCCTTCGTTTGCGCCACTCGTCATCGTAACAGCATACTATACTGCACCGGCGCGAAGCTGCCCACAGGATCGGGGGCACACAGCGCTCAGGGTGATGCCCAGGCTGTGCCGGTCAATTGTGATGCACCACCAGCAGCGACTCCGGGGTGGCAGTGGCAAGCTGTTCGGGAAAATGCCCCAGACTGGAACGGAAGCGGGTGCGTGATCCGGTGGTTGTCACCACCAGCAGATCATTGCTGCCGCCGTGCGCTGCCACCTGCTGCACCGCGTTTTCGTTGAGCAGCACCAGCTCCAGCCCGCGCTCAATCTCATAATCCTTCACAGCCGCCCGCAGCAGATCCAGATATTCCGGCGCGCACAGAATATCCAGCGGCACGTTCAGCGCGTTGCTGATGGCGGTGACAATCGTCAGCGCATGGTTCACCAGCGTGGGCGTAAAGCTGTGCGGCGGCACGACCATAATCACCCGCTGCGTCCCGTTAATCGGGCGCGCAATCCGCCCAACAATCACCGGCGACTCGATACCCCAGACGACCTCATCCAGCACCGTGCCCAGCACACTCTGATAGAGCGTCGGTTTGCCGCGCCAGCCCATCACGACCAGCGTTGCCTGCTGCTCCAGCGCCGCATGAATCACGCCCTGGCTGATCGAGGGCGCAACCCGGCACAGGGGCACGGCATGTGTCTCCGGGTCGTTCAGGCGGTCATCATCAAGCTGCCGCCGCTTTTCGCGCACGGCGTCCGGCGATGCAGGCACCACCGTCAGCGCATACAGGGTGCCATCATTGTTGCGCGTCAGGATGTTCGCTAAGTCCAGCAGATGCTGCTGTGTGGCGGGGTTGGCAACGGGCACCAGCACCCGCGCAAAGAGGTGGTTGCCCTCACCGCGCGGCTTTGCCGGATGCACCCTGCGCGCAAAGTGTTCGACAATCAGCGGCGAACTGAGCGAGGTGAACAGAATCATCAGCATCACCCCGTTGAAAATGGCGTCATTGAACAAACCCAGTTCCAGACCGATGATGATCGTCGGCAGGGTGACTGCCGCCTGTGCCTGGCTCAAGCCCCAGATCAGCAGCAGCTCATCGCGCGAATAGCCGTAAATGCGCGCCGCGACCCATGCCGCCAGCAGCTTGCTGACATAGCCTATCGCCGTGATTGCCGCGCCGATCAGCAGCACGTCCGCGCCGCGCACAAACGCGCCGGGGTCGGTAATCATGCCGCTGTAAACGAGGAAGATCGGGATAAAAAACGCCTGCCCCACGAACAGTACTCTGCCGATGACCGGGCTGCGGTGCGGCAGCGCTGAGTTTATCGCAATACCGGCAATGAACGCGCCAACCACCGCGTGCATCCCGATCAGTTCTGCCAGCAGCCCGGCGACAAACAGTGCCACCAGCACAAACTGGAACTCGACCGTTTCATTCGCATAACGCCGGAAGAACAGCTTGCCAATGCGGGGCAGCCCCAGCAGTATCACCAGCGCATAACCAGCCATGAGCAGCAGCAGCGTCAGCACATACGTCCCGGAAAAGCCTTCCCCCTGCACACTGGCGATCACCGCCAGCACCAGAAACGCCGCGACATCGGTGAACACCGTCGCGCCCACCGTTACGGCGACAGGTTCACTGCTCATCAGCCCCTTGCGCGCCACAATCGGCAGCGCCAGCAGCGTATGTGACGAAAACGCCGACCCCAGCAGCACCGCGGCGGGCGCGTTCAGCCCCAGCGCCAGCCCAAACGTGATGCCCATCAGCAGCGGAATGCTGAAGGTGAACACGCCAAACACAAGCGCCTTATTGCGCATCTGCCTGAACTGGTTCAGGTCGACATCCAGCCCGGCGTTAAACATCAGGTAGATCAACCCGACCAGCGACAACGCCTCGATCAACTGGTCCGTCTTGAGCAAGCCCAGACCATAGGGACCGACCAGCATCCCGCCGACCACCAGCCCGACGATGCCCGGCAGTCGCACCCGTTCGGACAGCAGCGGGGTGATCAGCACCACCCCCATAATCGTCAGGAAAATTGCAATCGGATCATTGAGCAGTGACTCGTCCACAGCCGCCCCTTCAGCAATGCGTCCACAGCGCCAGCGCAGCCCCAGCCAATCCTCTGGCTGGTGCTCTCCTGCTGCTGATTATCGCACGATTTGGGTTAGCCCGCGCGGGGTACAGGGCGAGTCATGCGCCGGCAGTTGTCGCAGCGCAAAGGGGAGCAATTATGCCTGCGCGTCCCCCAGCAGGCGCTCGCGCACAAGCGCCATATGGTAGGCGTAGTGCTCGTGCGTGTTCCCGGCGATCAGACGCCAGGGGGGCTGGCTCCAGATGCCCCTGAAGCGCACCAGCCCGAACAGGTCTTCCTCGCTGTAACCGCCCAGCAGTGCCACCACCTGCCCGTGGACGGCGTTAAATTCTGTCCATACGTCGTCCCAGGTGCGGTCTTTGTCGGCGGCGGCATCGCGGTTGTTGAGCGCGTTCACGTTCGCGTCGGTCAGCCCCAGATAGCCCGGCTCGGCGACCACCGGCGGCTGCCCCGACTCTGCCTCCTGCCACCAGCGCAGCACGCGGCGGTTCCAGCGCGTCAGATGCGCCAGTGTGTCTTTCAGCGACCATGCGCCTGCGCCCATTGGCTCAGCGCGGCGCGCCGGCGGCACCAGCGCCACCGTGCGCTGCACAAAGGCGTATTCGGCAGCAATCAGGTCGAGCAGCTTTGCCTTGTCCATCTCCGGCGACATACACGGCAGTCCTTTTGCGTGATCCTGTGGCAAACTGGCATCATCAGCTAGTGGGTCTCTATAGACGATTCCTGATGATTAATTATACACGCAGCATCACCCTTGAACCTGGCAAACGCAGCGGCAAACGGCGCATTCGTGGGCTGCGCATCACAGTTTACGATGTGCTGTCCTATCTTGCTGCTGGCATGACCACCGCAGAACTTCCGGAGGATTTTCCCATGCTGACTGAGGAGGATGTCCTTGCCTGTCTCAACTGTGCGGCAGGTAATCAGCGCGCCCAAACGGCACAGGGTCGTAGCGCTGTTCGTCTACGCGCACCGCTTGACTGGGGCATGTCAGCGCCCATTGCCAGACGTTGACATGCCCCGCTGCCCATCTGCCTACACCGGCGGTGCCGCAGTAAACACGAAGACCACTATAAACACCAGCACCGCCACAAACGCCGCCGGAGTCACCAGCCGCAGCACCGGGCGTTCCACCGCCGGGTCTTCCGCCACCTGCTTGTTGCTGCCGCTTGCCAGATCGCCCAGTGTCGCGCCGAACCACGCGCCGCCGATGCCCGCCAGCGCGCAGGCGATGACAATCACCGGCAGGTTGCCGGGCGAGATTTGCGGGTGGACAAAGAAGGTATTGATCAAGGGCAGCGAGGGCAGCATACCCAGCCCGGCGACCACGCCGCTGCTGACCCAGTGCGGGGCAGCCCGGCGGCGCACGATGTTGAAACCGTACCACAGGTCGAGCGCGATCATCGGCGGCAGCGCCAGCAGCCAGGGTTCCACGCTGATGCCGTCATAATCCAGCAGCGCCAGCAGCCCCACCCGCATCACCACCGCACACACGCCCACCAGCGTCGCCGCACCAAAATAGCGCGTGGAGTGATTCGCCAGCGTGCCAATCACTACCGCGTTAAGCAGAATATTCACCGGCAGCAGCCAGTCGGGGCGTCCCAACAGCAGCGGATCCACAACCACTGCCGAGTCCCACTCTGTCGTCAGCAGCAGCAGAATCAGGGTCATGACGAAGACATACGCCAGCAGGATAAACACATCCTTGAAGCGAATGCGCGCGATGCTGCCCCACACACGCGGCGGAATCGTCGTCAGCACCAGCGCGGGGATGAGGAACATCACCGCCACAAAACTCCAGAACAATACGATATGCGGCAGACTCCACGCGGACAAATCCACCCCGTAGAGCGCGTGCCACGCCGGGTCTGCCGGGAGCGCGAACATCATAAAGCCGCCAACCAGCACCAGCAGCCCGACCACCGGATTGGCGCGAAAACGCTGCTGCATGGTGCCCTTACCGTTGCGCATGATGTAAAACAGCCCGGCAAAGGCGATCAACGCCACCGACGCGAAGAAGCTGTACATCATCAGGTGGGGACGCCAGAAGAAGTCATCGCCAAAGGGAAGCCCGTATTTGCGATGCCAGACTTCGTCCCACACACCGCCGACCACGACATTCAGACTGACGACGCTGAGCAGCACTGCCAGCAGCAGCCGCAGCCGCGCGGGCAGCGTTTGTGTTCGGGGCACGCTCTTGCCTGCTGGCAGCGAGCGCACCAGCAAATGCCAACCCACGCCCCCGAACAGCGCGATAACGCCCAGCAGCGCCGCGACACCCACCAGAAACGCGGGCACCTGTTCAGCCGGGGGCAAACCGCCCCACAGCGCGTAAGCCAGTGTCACCCCCACCGCCGCCGCCAGCAGCAGCAGCGGTTTGCCCTGCCCTGATCGTGTGGGGGCAGTGCGCGAGGATACTTTTGCCTCTACAGACATAAAATGCTCCGGTACGCTTGTGATTACCTGACGATCAAACGGGGGTTTGTAGGATGTAGTGTTACAGTGTTCCAACCGTCATTGTA
This sequence comes from Anaerolineae bacterium, assembly GCA_034435675.1. Taxonomy (GTDB): domain Bacteria; phylum Chloroflexota; class Anaerolineae; order Aggregatilineales; family Phototrophicaceae; genus DAOTWP01. The sequence goes on along the minus strand of DAOTWP010000074.1, from coordinate 7,728 downwards.
CTGGATTCCGCGCCGCAGGCAAACCTTTTCGTTCGCCGCTGCTTCAGGGTGTAACCACAATCTTGCCTGTCACCCGCCGTTCCAGCAGCGCCAGCAGCGCGTCCGGCGTCTGTGCCAGCGGGTATGTGGCGGAAACATGCGGCTTGAGCTTGCCTTCGCCGTACCATTTGAGCAGCGTTTGCAGCGAGCCGAACAGCACTGCCGGGTCATTCTGGGCATAAGCGCCCCAGTAAACCCCGACCAGCGAGAAGTTCTTGACCAGCGCCAGGTTAATGGCAAACTGCGGGATCGTGCCGCTGGCAAAGCCGATCACCAACAGCCGCCCTTCCCACGCGATGCTGCGCACTGCCTGGTCGAACAGGTCGCCGCCCACCGGGTCATAAACGACGTTCACGCCTTTGCCGCCGGTGATTTCCCTGACACGGTCGCGCAGGTTTTCGGTGCTGTAATTGATCAGATGATCCGCGCCGTACTGCTGGCACACGGCGAGCTTTTCGGGCGTGCTGGCGGCGGCGATGACTTTTGCGCCCAGCACCTTGCCCAGTTCAACGGCAGTCAGCCCCACGCCGCCCGCTGCGCCCAGCACCAGCAGCGTTTCGCCCACCTTCAGGCGGGCGCGGTGCGTCAGCGCAACATGCGACGTGCCGTAGACAATCGGGAATGCCGCCGCATGGGTGAAGGGCATCTGTTCGGGAATTGGGACGAATGCCGCTGCCGGAGCAGTAACTTCTTCGGCAAAGCCGCCGACATTGCACAGTCCTAGAACATGGTCGCCGGGTTTGAACTGCGTCACCCCCGCGCCAACGTCCAGCACTTCGCCCGCGACCTCCGCGCCGGGAACAAATGGCAGCGGCGGCTTGACCTGATACAAGCCCTGCACCATCAGCGCGTCAGCAAAATTGACGCCGCATGCCCGCACTGCCAGGCGCAGTTCGCCCGCACCCGGCGCTTTGCCCGGCACCTCGTCCAGCACCAGAGTTGACGGTGCGCCCCAGTCCTTACACACAATCGCTTTCATCTGCGTGCCCCAGCAAATTTCTCATCCTGATTAGCAAATCGGGCTAAGCATAGCGGGTCAGGCGCATTTTGCCAAATGGCGCGCAGTGGACGGCGGGCATGTCCGTAAATTCCGCGCCGCTGTGCGACGTTATCGGTATATAATGAAAGCAAGGTTGTGACTTTTTTCTCAATCGAAGGCAGTACCCTATGAGACTGTTCATCAGCTACAAGCGCGAGTATCAGGAATTCGCAGAGAAGCTCTATCAGAAGCTTGATTCGTGGGGTTACGACACCTGGATTGACGTGCGCGAAATGTCCGCCGGCGACCCCAGCTGGTATTACAAGATTGACGCTGCCCTGAACAATTCGGACGCGCTCATCGGGGTGGCGACGCGCGAAATCCAGAGCGAAGAAACCGGCAGAATGGTGACTGCCGAATGGGAACTGGTGCACATTGAGCGCAAACGTCCGTTGATCCTGATCAAACTCCAGCGCGATGCCAAACTACCCTACCCGTTCAACACCTGCCAGTATATTGACGACTTCACCATTGACGAGTCAGCGGGATTTCAGAAGCTGCGCACGGCACTGTTGAAACTTCAGGAAGGTTCGGACAATTCCGGCATTGGCATCACGCCACCAGAACTCGACACAACAGGCGCTGCACCGCAGAACGACATCCGCACGGCGATGCTCAACAAGGTTTACCAGACGTGGATCGCCGGGGTTTACGAACAGGCGGCGCAGCACAACGAATTCCAGATTGGGCTGGCACCCCCGGCGCTGACGCACAGCAAACGTTATGCCAGCACCGTGATTCCCCCCGACGACTCGCTGGAAGTGATCTTCCGGCATATGGGACGCCAGATGCTGATCCTCGGCGCGCCGGGCGCGGGCAAAACCTTCCTGATGCTCAAGCTGGCGTCGGAACTGATCGAACAGGCACGGCGAAAACCCAACCACAAGATTCCGGTGATTCTGAACCTGTCTTCGTGGGCGGACTGGTGGCGCGAACACCCGCGCACACAGCAGCGCAGTCTCGACTACTGGCTGGTCGACTCGCTGCGCATCAAGTATCGCGTTCCGCGCAAGACGGCTAAAGACTGGCTGGACAACAATGACCTGACCCTGCTGTTTGATGGGCTTGACGAGGTCAAAGCCGATTACCGTGATGCCTGCGTGGAGGCGATTAACGATTTCCGCGCGAATTACCACGAAAAATCGCTTGAAATGGTCGTGTGCAGCCGCAGCGCGGAATACGCCCAGCTCCAGCGCGAACTCGACCTGACGGCGGCAATTGAGCTTCAACCGCTGACGCCGGAGCAGATTGACGGCTTTCTGGCACATGAGGATTTGTGCGCGGTACGCGCGGTGGTGGCAGCGGACCCGGTGCTGCAAGAGATGGTGCGCACGCCGTTTCTGCTCAACTCGATTGCCTACACCTACAGCGGCATGCTCGAAGCAGAGATGCGCGGCTGCGCTACGCTGCCTGCCCGTTATGAACACCTCTTCCACCAGTACACCGAAAAGCGCCTCAAGGCACAGCCGGGACAGAGCGCCTACACCGTCAAGGCGACCCGCGACTATCTGGCGTGGCTGGCACAGCGCATGGTGGACGACGGCGTAACCGATTTCTACATCGAAACCATGCAGCCGGATTGGCTGGCAACGCCGCGCGAACGGCGTCTTTACCACGCCGTGTTGCAGATCAGCACCTGCCTGCCGCTGGCGACGGTTTACGGTATCGCGCTGGCGCTTGACCATAATCAGACGCTGGGGCTGGCGCGTGGGCTGGCGGTGGGCGCATCGGCATTTGTGGCGGCATGGGTGATTTTTTGGCTGCTGCTGACGCGCTCTTTCCGCCCGATCAACGGGGCGATGGTTGGTGTCTGCGTAAGTGTGGTCGCGCTGCTGGCATGGGGTCCGCTTGCCGGGCTGACGATTGGTCCGGCGCTGGGGCTGCTGTGGGCTGTGCTGGGCGGGCGCGTGATCCGCGAACCGGGCAGCGCGAGTCGTATTGAAACGGTGGATGCGCTGCGCTGGAGCTGGCGCAATTCTCTGCTGGGGCTGCTCGCCGGGGTGATTATGGGCGCGATTATCGGTGGGGTGTTCATGCTGGTGGAACTGCCCCGCGAGGTCGGCAGCGAACGCCTGTCCGCAGAAACCGCGCTCAGTGGCGGGCTGGCATGGGGCGTGGCGTTTGGCATGGTCTTTGGGCTGCGACTGGGGCTGGTGGGCAGCCGTATCGTGGATGTGAAGTCCTATCCTAACCAGGGTATTCATGTCTCCGCCCGCAACGCCATCACCGTAGGCTTGACCACCGGACCGCTGTTCGGGCTGATTGTCGGCATTATCTGGTGGCTGCGGCGCGGCGTGGAAATGGGCGTGCTGTACGGGTTTACAGCGCTGTGGGTGATTGGGCTGGGCGCGGCGCTGATCTATGGCGGCTTCCCGGTGGTGCAGCATCTGCTGCTGCGCACCCTGCTCAACCGCAGCGGCAAGACCCCGCGCAAGCTGGCGCAGTTTCTCGATTTTTGCGCGGAACGGCTGCTGCTGCGCAAGGTCGGCGGCGGGTATATTTTCATCCACCGCTTTTTGCAGGAATATTTCGCCGGGCGCAGGCTGTGAAACGGCGAAACCAACCCGGCACAGGCAGGGAGACACTCGTGAAAAGGGACAAGGGCGCACGCTGCCGGCAGACAGCATGTGCCCCTGCAATCTCCGAGTTACGCTTGTGCTGCCGGGAATGGTCCCGTGATTGCGATTACCGCAGCGCGGGGTTCACTGTCACCCCCGTCGGGCCAGTGGCTTGTCCAGGCTTCACCCGGCTCGGTGTTTTCGCCCGGATGCTGCACAGAGAGAAACAAAGTGTTGGCATCTGCCCAACTGGGACCCGTGAGTTCCGACGCAACCGGACCCGTTAACACACGGAATGCCCTGCCAAAGTTTTCGCCCTCAGTCGGCAGGACAAACATGGCATTGTTGCCCATGAAGGAGTAGATCCCGTCGCGCTCACCACCGTCGCCATCAGTGACCATCCAGAGGTTGCCGAGCGGGTCAAAGGTGATGTTATCCGGTCCTGTGAACCCGGCGCGCCTGCCGCCAAACGCGAACACATCCCAATCAAAAGTGAGCGACTCGTGGTCGTCGCCTGTCTCCGCGAGTTCTGTGATGTGCCCGTGAACGTTGGTGCGCTCGTCGTTGCCGCTGAAAGCGATGAAAATGTGCCTGGTACGCGGGTGGATGGTAATGCCTTCAGGACCATCACCGAGCGTGCCGCCCAGCGCAGCCGCTGCCTGGTGGGTATAGGTCAACACATCAATCTGGCTGGTGAGTGTATAGCCGTCCACGTTTTCGGGGTCGCCCAGCAGCGCTTCGTTGCCTTCCCAGACCACGGGGATCCATTCCCCGCTGCCGAAGTTGGCGACATAGAGTGTGCCATTCTCCAGCAGGGTCATGTTCGCTTCACGATTATTCGGATCATAATTATCGCGCGAGATGAATTTGTAGATGCAGCGATCGTCATCATCGTCGGTCATATACAGGACCACTTTGCCGGTGGAACCAATGCCGATAGCAATCGCCTCGTGCAGAAAACGCCCTAAAGCGGTGTGTTTGCGCGCGGTGCCCGTGAACGGATCAACTTCAACTGCCCAGCCGTAATGTTCGGGGCGCTGAGCTGTAGCGGGATCATCCAGCCAGCGGAAGGTGTCTTCCAGTTCGACTGCGGTGACACTGTCTTCACCGTAGCCGTACATATAGTCCTCTTCACAGCTCAGGGCGGTGCCCCACGGCGTATAGCCGCCCGCGCAGTTGGCGAGTGTGCCCACGACTTCGCGCGCGCCGCCGACCGTGGGTGCCCCGGCAACCGGACCCGTCAGCGCGATCATCGGACCGGTTGCATCCCAGCGTGTGGCATAATCGCTGTCGGTCACAACCTGCCAGACACCGTTTTCCCGGCGCAGATGTACAATCGAAATGCCGACATGCTGCTTCTCCAGCAGGATTTGCTCAGGCGTCTTGGGCGTTTCACCGCCCTCCTCGTAGGTCTCATAACCATAGAGCAAATAGGGATTAATGTATTCGTTGTTCACCATCAGCAGCCCTTCGTTGCCAGCGCTGCCCGGCAGGGGAAACCAGCCGGTCCAGTCGCAGTTGTCGCCAAAGGTCTTGCCGTCCCGTGTGAACACATCGCCGCGTTTGATCACCACCTGATACGTGAAGCCCTCAGGCAGAGTCACGGCATCGTCAAAACTGACCGGGCTGGTATTGACCGGCGGCTGCACATCCTGCAGGGCAGCGTCTTTGGTTGGCTGGTTGTCGCGCGCCGCAGCGGCTGCGGGCAGCGACGCCGCGGAGACGGCAGCACCAGCGGTAAGCATCCCTAAATCACGTAAGAACGTCCGGCGGGAAATCTTTTCCAGAACCAATTTCTGCAATTTTGTAGACATCTTGCCTCCCTCTGTAGCCTGTGGAAGTCAATAGCATAGCCAGATCACGTTAAATGCTGAGAGGTCTTTGCTTAAATTATCCGCAGGTGGTGCAGGTGGTTTCTGCACACCAGACACATTTAGTGGCAGAAGCAGCGACCGCGTGAACGAAGTTCACCTTGTCCCTGCCTGAAAACGCGAGGAGCTATCAGCGGCGGACTGGCTTTAGGTGGCTTACCCAACACTTCAGCCGGATGGGTTCCACCCTCCGGCGCGACTCAGAATCACACAACCGCGATATCCAGCCGGGCAAGCAGCGCCGCGCACTGGTCAGCACGATATTTGATCGGCGGTTTGTCCGGGGTGTGCGAGTCCGACCCGGCGCTGATCAGCCATTCGCGCCGTTCAGCATATGCCCGGTACAGCGCAATCTGTTCCGGGGTGTGCCGGGGATAGTAAACCTCAATGCCGTCAATCGGGATTTCTGCGCGGAACTCGTCCAGCAAAGCGGCGTCGAAGGTTGCAAAGCCGTCGGTGCGCCCCGGATGCGCAATCAGCGCTACCCCGCCGCTGGCGTGCGCCGCCGCCACCACACTGCCGGTGGGGTTCGTACAGAGCCTGTAGCCGGCGTCTTTGAACAGCTCCAGGTCGTCGCTGCGCTGCGGATTGTGCCGCAGAAACAGGTCATAAAGCAGATACGGCTGTTTTGCTGTGGTGGCATGCAGCAGCGCCGCCAGTTCCGTTTCGTCGTGCTGTGGCAGATCCCCCTTGTGGACGAACTGCTGGTACACCTGCCGCGAGTTCTCCGTTTGCGCCTGCCGGATGCTGTCACATAAGGCGCTGAGGGGTGCGGGGTTGTTTTCAAAACCGAAGCACAGGATATCCACGATCTTGTCGCGCCAGCGTGTCGTCATCTCCGCCGCGACCAGCAGCGCAAACCCACGTTCACGGGCAGCACGCTGAAGATCATCCAGGGTATCCACGCGGTCATGATCGGTGATGGCGGCAGCAGCGAACCCTTGCTGCAAAAAATGGTCAAGCAGCGCTTCCGGTGTCCACTGCCCATCGCTGAGCTGGGTATGGGTTTGCAGGTCAACGCAGGCGTCTGCCGCCAGGGTGATGCCAGAGGGGTAAGAGCGTTGGATCATGCGCGCGGTCCTTTTTGATCAAACCATGCGTCAGGTATTCCGCATCGAAGTGTTTCTCAAGCTGCGTAAGGTCGTAGATCACGGTACAGCCGCTGCGGATATGCAGGGTATCGCTCTGCGCCAGCGGCTTGCTCCGCACCGGTCCCGTTTCTTCGCATTGTACACCAGGGCGCGCCGGCATGCCCCTGCCTGAAAACACCGTGAGCCATCTGAAGCGCACTGGCGGCAGCGCAACCCGCAGTCGCCTTCAGGCGGCTTGCCCTTGCCCAGCCGGATGGGTTCCACGCGCCGGAGCGTGGCTTCCTAAACCCTTTCGCCCGACGGCGTGTGAGCGGTGTTCACGCACCCTCCGGCGTTGGCTTTCAAAAAAATCGATTCGCTACGCGAGCGCCTTCGGCGCGGGGTAAAAAGCACGGCGCTGACGCGCCGCAAAAGAATCAGAAACCAGAATCCAGAGATCAGAAAACAGAGCTATGCTTCGCTGCGCTCAGCGAGAGCGGGCACAGCGAAAACCGCCGCTGAAGAGGTCGAAGTTAACGGGGAAGTTCCTGAGGCGATTGGCAGACCGCAGGTCGGCCGTCGCATCGAAGAACGAGCCACCACGCAGCACGCGAACATCTGTTCCATCCAGGTCGTGATCCTCTGGCGACGCGTATTTCGTCGCGCACCATTCCCAGACATTGCCGCTCATATCGGCAGCCTTGTAGGGACTTTCGCCGTCCGCGAAGATGCCGACTGCACTGGTTTGACCAAGCGCGGTGGCACCGTTGTTGCAGCGCGTCTCGTCCCAGTCATCACCCCAGGGATAAACCCGCCCATCTGTCCCGCGCGCCGCCTTCTCCCATTCCTGTTCGGTGGGCAGGCGAATGTCCCCACCCGCAGCAGTTTCAAGTCCCTCCCCATTACGTGTGGGGTTGCTTTTCAGCTTCGCCGTCAGCCAGTTGCAATACGCCACTGCCTCATACCAGCTCACCCCCACCAGCGGATGGTTGGGCAGGTTGAACCGTTGATCTGCCCAATAGCGCGGCTGTGTCCAACCTGCTTCTTCCTTCACTTCCCAACCCGCTGGCGTCCACCACGCCTCATTGTCATAACCGCCATCGGCGATGAACGGCGCGAACTGCGCGTTGGTCAACGGATATTTGCTGATG
>DAOTWP010000073.1:0-12178 GCA_034435675.1 Anaerolineae bacterium | reverse complement strand
GATGATGACAACTTGCAAATGAAATCATGTAAACTGTGATGATGCCTCTAATGTATCCGCTGTGCCTTGCGCTTCACTAAACAAACGACCTAAAACGAAATTGTAAGGTCAGGAATTTGTGAAACAGCAGCGCCTTGCGGAAACGTAAAGTTCGTAAATTTCCTTACAGCAAAACTACCCGGTCAGGGTCTTGCAGCCGAAAATGACGGCTTTCTAACGTTTATCGCAGCTTTTGGGGCGGTTGAGGCTTTACCGGCGCTGCAATGTTGAGGAATCCTAACCTTGCAGATTAGTGCAAGGCGCAACAGAGTGCCCGCAAGGCGCGTAAAATAGTTGTATAAACGTCGCGGAGAGACAAAATGGTTACAGAAAATCAGCCGCAAACCGCCGCCATGCGCCGCAATGTCTGGCTGGTGCTGGCGCTGGCGCTGGTGCTTGTTTATGTGCTGTGGAATGTCGAAGCGCTGAGCTTCATCACCTACCCGCTGCGCCTGTTCGTGACCTATATTCACGAGGCAGGGCACAGCCTGACAGCGATTCTGACCGGTGGGCAGGTAATCCAGTTCACTGTTTCCGCCAACGGCAGCGGGCTGGCGACCACTGCAGGCGGCGCACGCGCGCTGATTCTGCCTGCGGGCTATCTGGGCGCGGCGGCGTTCGGGGCGCTGCTGTTCTACACGGTCAACCGCTTTCCCCGCGTTGTGCGTCCGGTTGCGACCGGGTTGGGGCTGTTTCTGGTCGTGTTCACGCTGCTGTATGCGCGTCCTGATGCCAGCGGCGCATGGACGGCGGTGGTCATCGGCATTCTGTTTGGGGCACTGCTGGCGGGCATGGCGTGGAAGCTCCCGGCGGTGGTCAACCTGCTGGTGCTGAACGTGCTGGCGCTGATGACAGGGTTGAATGCCGTCTTTGATGTCTGGTATCTGGTGGGTAATTCCGGCGCGGGCAGCGGCGCAGTGGTCAATGATGCTGCCGCCTTCAGCCGCGATGTGCTGCCAATTCTGCCGGGGGCGGTATGGGCGTTTATGTGGGCGCTGCTGGCGGTGCTGATGCTGGGTGCGGCGGTGTACTTCAGCCTGCTGCACCCGCTGCGCCGCCGGGCGAAATAACCGCCTCTGAAGAAACGTGCAAGCTATAGACAAGCTATAGAACGGAAAAGGCTGCAAGCATGCGCCTACAGCCCTTTTTCCGCATTATCTGCGCGGTTATGGGAGTGCCCCCTCACAGAAGGTCACACTCCAAAGAGGTGGGCACTGCTAGTTCGGGGTCACCCCCATGATACTACCGTACACCAGATCACCTCCTTTTCACTAACCCGACGATATGGGCAGTGTAACATAACGTGCGGAAAAACACAATGAGAACTGTTATAATGTCAACCTGTTCTGTTGAACGCAAATCCTCAGGCAAAACACTATGACCCTGACTGACCAGCAGCACCTGTCTGCTGCTCTGCTGCACCGGCTGGACATCAATACGGACATCGCCATACGCATGCTGACCGAGTTCATCGCCGATGCGATTGCCAAAGCAGGCATGCAGCGCGCAGTGATTGGCTTGTCCGGCGGCATCGACTCGGCGCTGTCGGCATATCTGGCGGCGCGGGCGCTGGGCGCGCAGAACGTGCTGGCGGTGCGCCTGCCGTACAAGACCTCCTCAGAAAACAGTCTGATTGATGCCGAGGCAGTGATCGAAGACCTGGGACTGCCATCAAAAACGCTGCCGATTACCGGCATGGCAGACGCGCTGTTCGCCCAGATTCCAGAGATGAACCGGATGCGCATGGGCAATGTAATGGCGCGCCTGCGCATGATCGTGCTCTACGACCAGTCGGCAGATTGGGGCGGGCTGGTGCTGGGGACGAGCAACAAGACCGAATTCCTGCTGGGGTACAGCACGATCTACGGCGACAGCGGTGTGGCGTTGCAGCCGATTGCCGACCTGTATAAGTATCAGGTGCGGCAGGTGGCGGCGGCGCTGGGCGTGCCGCAGACAATCCTCGACAAAGCGCCTTCCGCAGACCTGTGGGAAGGGCAGACCGACGAAGGCGAACTCGGCTTTACGTATAATGACGTGGATCAGGTGCTGTTCCTGCTGGTGGACGAGCGCTACACGGTGGAAGAGGCGGCGGCGGAAGGCTTTGACCGCGCGTTTGTCGAGCAGGTCTGGCGCCGTGTGAAATCCAACCACTACAAGCGCACGATGCCCAACATCGCCAAACTCAGCCGGCGCACCATCGGGCACGACTTCCTCTACCTGCGCGACTGGACCGGGCGGTAGGCGGGCGGAATCAATGTAACTGAGCACGTCTTTCGGCGACTTCTGCCAGCGCTGCTTCAAGGGCTTCCATACTGTCACAGTCCGTGTCGGTCAGGCGTCCCTGCCTGCTGAACTGTTCCCAGAGTTGCTCAATTTCCTCGCTGATTTCTGCAAACTGTCGATCAAGCGCGGCAATTTGTGGGTCGGGTTCTGGGGTGGCTGCGGGCTGCGGCTTGCGTAAATCGGAGGGAATACTTTCCGGTTGAATTCTGGCAGACCGGTGAGGCTTACATCCCAGCTTATCGCGTTCTGATGTGCAGCCCCCTTCCACCTGATCGCCTCCAAGCCCCCATCGCTGAAGATGGTCTCTGCCAGCCGTTCGTCAGCAGCATTGCTGAGCAGTTGCAGGAAGTGAATCAGGTTCGTCTTGCCCGATCCATTGGCTCCAATCAGGATATTCAGCGGGCGCATGTCCAGCGTGATGTCCCGCAGACTTTTGTAATTCCTGACCGTCAAGCGCCCAATGCTTGCCATAACTGCCTGCCTTCTACCATTGCACTGCTGCGATTCTACCATGCGCGCAGGGTTTTAGCCCTGTCCCCCGCGACTCCCGCGCCTGCACCGGGCGAAAACTGCCCCGCGCTGCCCCGGTTTATGCTATCATGGTCATACTTTTTCACACGCAGAGAGGTCTGTTATGCCTGATTCGCCCGACCCGAATGCGACCATTACGCATTCCCGTTCTGTCGAAAACTTCCTCAAGGCAATTTACGGCTTGCAGCAGGCTGGCGAGCGCGTGGCGACCAATGCCCTCGCGGAAACGCTGCGCATGATGGCGCCTTCGGTGACGGATATGGCGCGCCGGTTAGAGGCTGCCGGGCTGATTGATTACCAGAAGTATCGCGGGGTGCGGCTGACAGACGCGGGGGAAGAAATCGCGCTCAAGGTGGTGCGCCGCCACCGGCTGATCGAGCTGTATCTGGTTGAGGAACTCGGCTACGCGCTGCATGAAGTCCATGACGAGGCGGAAGAATTGGAGCATGTCGTCTCGGATCGCTTCATCGCCGCGATTGCCGGCAAACTGGGCAACCCAACCTTCGACCCGCACGGCGACCCCATCCCCGGCGAGGATGGCAGCATCCAGCCGCGCGCCCTGCGCCCGCTTGCCGAACTGCTCACCGGCAGCCCCGCGGTGATTGCGCGCTTTAAGTCCGATGACCCGGCGATGCTCCAGCATATCGAGGCGCGCGGCTTTCGGTTGAATGCGCCTGTGCAGGTGCTGGAACGCGACCCGTTTGACGGTCCGCTGACCGTGCTGCTGGAAGATGACCAGCGGGCGGTAATTGGTAGTCAGGTCGCGCAGTGTATTCTCGTCACCGACGGCGACTGATCTCCTGCTGTGCCGCCTGTTCCAGCGCGTCTGCCTCGGCATACAGTGCCTCTATCTGCGCGTCGGTGTCCCCGTTGACCGTCCCGTCCGCTTCGGCGTAACCGAACATCAGCAGGTGCAGGGCATACTCGCGCAGCAGGGCGGGTGTTTTGCCGCCCAGCGCAAAGCAGCGTTCAAATGCCCGCTGGCGCAGCGCAGACGGCAGATGCATGCCGCGGTCATAGACCAGCACGGCGGTAAGCGGCGCGGGGTCGCTGCTGCCATCCACCAGCGCGGCAAACTGCTGCATCGCCTGCTGGAACGCCAGCTTCATCTCCGGCGCGGTGGGGCGCGTGCGCACGGTGATCAGCGTGCGGGCAAGGTCAAGCAGTGGGTGATCGTCAGTCATAATGGGTTACGCCTCTTGTTCACACCACGAAAGCGGGCAATAGCTGCCAGTCTGCCAGTTCACCCGCCGTGTACGCTGCCGCCAGCTCAGCGGCGAAAGGCAGCAGTTCGGGCAGCACCTGCTCTACATGCGGAATGGACATTGCGGGCGTTTCTTTCTCTCGATGCCGCCGGGCACTGCCGCACATTATCGCACAGGAGTGACGCCGGGCAAACGGATGCAGGCCCGCTTTGCACACGCCGTCGGTTTCGCGTAAGCTTGCAACCGCTGCGCCCGTTCACCATTCGCCAACTCCCAAAACACAGAGGACACGGCAGCAGTCCGCCGTGTCCCCTGTAGCAATGTCTCGTTTTTGCGCGGGCTTGCCGCGGGAAAGCTAGCCGACCTGCGGCACCGCTTCGCCCGTCAGAATGCGCAGCACATCCGCCGCATGGTACGGGCTGCCGTCAGCGGGCAGGAAGGGCTGAAGCTCGACCAGCGCATCACCCGACGTGATCAGCGCCGGTTCAACATACGTGCGGTTGCGCCGCTGCGGGAAGCCCGCCGCCGCGCCGAGGTTGTTGCACAGGCACGTGCGCCCTTCGGTTTCTTCCTCGCTGCCACCCTTTTTCACATACTGGTCAACCGGTTCTGCCGGGCAGCGGTAGCCTACGCCGCCGTCATCGTGCTTGTACAGGTGCCGCAGGAAGCCGATGTCGCAGATGCGTTCGCGCGCTTCGTAGACCGCCGGGTCACTCAGCGTCTCTTCAAGCTGGACGACCTTGAACGGGAAACCAGTGGGCGATGCCAGCGGGTCGGTGCGCACCCGCAGCGTCCCATCATGCACTTTGTCCAGCACGCGCTGCTTGATATGCCCGGACATGCCCGACTCCGCGCAGTAGGCGAACGCCGTGCCAACCTGAATGCCTGCCGCGCCTGCGTCCAACGCCTTCTGCAAGCCTTCCGGCGTGCCATAACCGCCCGCCAGCCAGAAGGGATAGCCCAGCGCGCGAATCTTAGTCAGGTCTACCGCATCGCGTTCGCCGTAGATCGGTTCGCCCTGATCGTTATACTGTACCTGCCCGCGCGGCGGCGCGTTGTGCCCGCCTGCGGTGGGTCCCTCGATCACGAAACCCTGAATGCTGCCGGTTGCCCGTTTGATCAGCGCCTGCGCCAGCACCACCGACGAAATCACCGGCAGGAACGCCGGGCGCTTGAGTGCCCCAAGCTGCGCGCCCAGACCGGGGAACACGGCATCGGGGTCGAAATGCGTATAATATTCGTCCTCTGCGCCCGCGCCATGCACATCCACGCGGTACTGCACCGGGCGGTGCTGCGCCAGCGCGTCAAGCACGCCAGGAATTTGCAATGGCACGCCCGCGCCCATAATCACCGCGTCCACGCCCGCCAGCATCGCACCATACAGCGACGCCAGGTTCGGCAGCTGCACTTTTTCCAGCAGGTTAATGCCCACCGGGTTATTGTGCCCTTCTCTGGCTAGCCACACTTCCACGAAGTTAGCCACCACCGTAATCTCAAACAATTCGCGCGAAGGATTCAGCGTCCACATCGTCATGCGTTTGTAGGACTGGTCTGCCGGAATCCCACCGGGAACGTAATACTCCTTCAGGATACGCTCCACGACGGACTGCACCGGGAACGCCCGCAGTGCGCGGCGCACCTGGCCGTCGGAGTCACCGTGCATCAGTCGTCCCACCAGCACCAGCGCGATTCCGGTGCCGGAAATTACGCCCAGCCCGCCAGCGCGGGACACGGCATTCGCCAGCCGCCAGTTGGAAATGGCGACACCCATGCCGCCTTGGATAATCTGGGGAAGATTGCTCGTCATAGCCCTCATAACCCTCATGGTTAGCATCTTTTAGGATTGTCGTTGATCCTACAATGGCGCATCGTACCCTGTGCTACTGCGTCATTTTGACCAACACCACATACACAATACCGTAACCCGAATCAGGGTGGTTTCGATACGTGACAAACAGCACTTCTATCAGATCAGAATGTCATGCGCGTTTTTTCGCGCACACACTCCCCTAATTCACTGCTGCTAACATGGTTATACGCAGCGCCGCTGCGGTAGTTGCGTGCCGCTGCGGATGCCGGTGTATGCTGGATAGGGTTTCATGCTAACACCTGGCGTCAGCAGATGCCAGTGTCCATCGTCTCATGCCCTGTTATGAGGAGGAATTATGCGCCGCTTGCCGCTGTTTGTGCTGCTCGCTGCCACCCTGTCTCTGTTCACGATCTCCACTGCACAAACCGCTGCGCAGTCCGCCTCACTGGCGTATGCCGCGCGCGGTCCTTACGCGGTCGGCACACGCGACTTCGTGCTGCCCGACCCTGACCCGGTAGGCACGGAACGCCCGCTGACGGTTACGCTGTGGTATCCCGCGCAGGCGGCAGCGGACGCCGCCGAGCGCATGGTTTACACGGTGGGCACGGCGCTGTTTGTGCCCGTCACCGTGCCGGGGCAAGCGCGGCTGGATGCCCCACCAGATGCCAGCGCCGCCCCCTACCCGTTGGTGATCTTCTCGCACGGCAGCGGATCGTCGCGCGTGCTGTCGCTGTTCCTCACCGAGCAGCTCGCCTCCTACGGCTTTGTTGTCCTTGCTGCCGAACACACGCCTAACGCCGTGCTGGACTCGCTCAATCAGGATTATTTCATGGCGCAGATTCCGCCTGCCTATCTGTTCCGCCCGCGCGATGTGCTGCGCCTGCTGACGTTTGCCGACACGCTCAATACCGAGGGCGATTTTGCCGGGCTGCTGGACACCCGGCGGGCAGCGGTGGTCGGGCATTCGTTTGGCGGCTACACGGCGCTGGCGGCGGCGGGCGCAGGGCTGGATTTTGCCGCGCTGGCGGCATGGTGCGCGGACAATGCCGGGTCGCCGCTGGATGCACAGCCGGAACTGCCCTACTTCATCGCGCCGGAGCGTCCGGAATGGCAGTATGGCGCGTGTTTCCTGCTCAACCATGCCGCAACGCTGGCAGCGCTGCACGGCGGCGCAACCCCGCCGGATGCGCCCTGGCAGTCAATCAGCGATCCGCGTGTGGCGGCGGTGCTGGTCTTTGCCCCCTGGAACGCCCCGGCATTGGGGCAGCGCAGCCTCGCCGCGGTCACAGTTCCGGCGATGATGATGGTCGGGTCGGGCGATGTCGTCACGCCGCCAGAACGCGACACCTACAACGCCTTCGCCTGGCTGGGCAGCACAGACAAGCGCCTGGCGGTTTTTGAGGGCGCGAATCACTTCATCTTTATGGACGAATGCCCGCCGTTTATGACTCAGTACGGCTTTGGCTGGGCGTGTTCCGATGCTGTCTGGGCGCTGCCGGATGCGCACGCGATCATCAATCACCTGAGTGTGGCATTCCTGCGGGCGGTGCTGCTGGAAGACGCCGCCGCCGCCGCCGCGCTGGGACCGGATGCCGTGCAGATTGACGGCGTGCGTTACGAGGTTGGCGAGTGATCCGGCGGCACGGGGTGCAGCGGCAGGCGCACACGGAAGGTTGTGCCCTGCTGCTCCTGACTGCAAAACAGGATGCTGCCGCCGTGCGCATCGAGCGCCTGCCTGACCACCGCCAGCCCCAGCCCTGTGCCGCGCACGTTCTGTGTGTTCGTGGCGCGGTGGAATTCGTCAAAAATGCGCGTTTGGTCCTCCACAGGAATACCAATGCCCTGATCCTGAATCAGAAAGGTCAGATCGCTGCCCTGACGCCGAATGCTGAAGCGGATTGTGCCATTGGGTGGGGAATACTTGATCGCGTTGGACAGCAAATTGCTGAAAATCTGGGTCAGCAGGCGCGGGTCGGCATAGATGGTTTCTTCTGCAATCTCCGGCTGGAAGATAAACATCTGCGGACTCTCGTCAATCACCTGCGCATTGTTCAGAATCTGTTCGCAGAAGCTGACGATTGCCACCGGTTCCGGGTTCAGCGTCAGTTTGTGGGCATGCCCTTTGGCAATCGTCAGCACTTCGTCGAGCAGATGCGTCATTGATCCCACATGATTGATAATCAACCCGACGTTGCGCATGATGCGCGCTTTGTCCAACCGATCATAGTAGTGCTGGATGAACGACGCCGAGGATAGAATCACGGTCAGCGGTGTGCGGAACTCGTGCGAAACCATCGAGGTGAAGCGCTCTTTCAGCTCGCTCAGTTCGCGCTCCTTAATCAGTTCAATCTCCAGCGCCTGGGTATACAGCCGGTGCGCGTCAAGCAGCTTGCGTTCGCTGATGTCCTGCCCAATCCCGATGCTCGCGCCGTCCGACAGGCGCACATTTGCCCAGGCGATGTCGAGCACCGTGCCATCCTTCGCCAGTGTCTCGAACTCACGCCAGCCGGACCGCCCCGCTTGCATATATTCCCGTGCCTGCGAACGCACTTCAGGGTCGGGGTAGAATTCGCGCAGGATGTCGTCGTGCTGGCGAATTTCTTCAACCGTCCAGCCCAGTTTGTCAATCCAGTGCCGGTTGACCATCTCGAAGCGCCTGTTTTCGTCAACCAGCGCAATCAGTACCGGGATATTGTCAATCACGGTTTGCAGCAGTTCAGTGCGCTCGCGCAGATCGGCTTCAGCCTGCTTCTGCCGGGTGATATCGCGCCCCACGGTCTGGATTTCGACCAGCGCCCCACCGGCATCCACAATGCCCTGATCCACCCATTGAATCCAGCGTACTTCGCCGCGTTCCAGCACGCTGTAGAACTCGTTGACACGCGGTACGGGATTGCTGCGCATCGAGTCGATGGCTGCCTCAATGTGTTTGTATTGATCTGGCGTACTCAACGGCAGAAAACTCTTGCCCAGCAGCTCCTCGCGTGATTTGCCAAAAAACGCACAGTAGGCGTCGTTGACAAACGTCAGCCGCGTGTCGGGTGTATAGCGGCAGATCAGGTCAATCTGGCTGTTGATGATTGCCTGATACCGCGCCTCACTTTCCTGACGCGCCTGTTCTGCGTGATACTGCTCGCTGACATCCCGAAAATAGACCGAGACGCCGTCAGCATGGGGATAAATGCGGACTTCCAGCCAGATATCCAGCGGCACGAAATATTCGCGGAACGAGCCGGGGACACCTTCGGCGAGCACTTGCTGGTAGCGCTTGTGGAACACCGTGCCGACGGTATCGGGAAACAGTTCGAGGGCGTTCCTGCCCAGCAGCTCGTGTGCCGGGCGGCGCAGCAAACGTTCTGCCTCAGCGTTGACATAGGTGAAGCAGTCCGCGTTATCCACAGCACAGAAGGCATCAGCGATGCTTTCCAGAATGATGGAGATCTGCTCGGTTTGTTCGCGCAGCGCTTCTTCCAGCGCTTTGCGGTCGGTGATGTCGCGGGCGACGGCGAAGATGTTGTCGCCTTCGGCAATCGAAGCCCACGACAGCCAGCGGTAAGTCCCATCGGCATGGCGGTAGCGGTTTTCAAACTCGGTGACTGGCTCGCCGCGCAGCAACTGCCCCATCACCCGCCGTGTATCGGTGATGTCGTCAGGATGTACAAACGTGATAAACGGGGTTTGCAGCAGGGTTTCGCGCGGGTACCCCAGGTTGGAGACAAATGCGGGGTTGACCTGAACAAAATAGCCGTCGCGATTGCTGATGCTCAACATATCGAGCGAGAGGTCGAAAAAACGTGCCAGCAGTTCCAGCGCCGGTCGCTCTGTGTGATACGGCGTCGTGGACTCTGCGTGGTCAACAATTTCATGCAGCAGGGCGTCAATGCTGCGCTGCTGTTGAGTCGCCAGTGAGCGCAGTTTCGCCTCTAATGCGGCGGAGAGTACATAGTTCATCGAGCTGTAAGCCTACATCACTATCAGTGCATATAAAGCATTATACAGCCTTTCTAATCCGTCAGCATAAAGCCTGATTACCCTCAAACAGCGCCACAGTGCCAGGACAAACGGCGCTTTGCCGCTGATTGCCCCACGCCGCCCAATGCTCTGCTACAATCTATGATAACAGGCGCAGGCAAGATAGACCGAGGGATAGGCATATGCGGCATTGGGGATTACGTGGGGCGCTGCCGCTGCTGGCGGCGCTGCTGCTGGCAGCAGTTGCACAGGGGGCAGGCGCTTCCGGCAGTCGGCAGCCGGTTCCGCCGGAAACACCCGGCACACAATTGACACAAACGCATGTTGTACTGCTGCCGGACGGCACGCTGGCGCTGGATTACCCGGACGGTTGGGTTGTACGCGGGAACACCCCGGTGTTTCTTGCCAGCAGCCCACAGACGTTGGACAGCGTCGAAAATCTGCCCCCCGGAGAAGTCAGTCTAGTCTTAACCAGTCTGTACATCAGTGATTTTCCGCCAGACACAGGACTGCGCGACTGGCTGACGGAGATTGTTCGTATTGATCCACGCACGGATGCGGACGGCAACCCGGTCATCACACTGCCGGATAACTTCCGCTACCGGGGCGCAACGGTGATCAACACCCGCCGCGCTTATGTCGGGGAGTTCCGCCCAGAACCGCAGCCGGATGGGTCGCCGGACGAAGAAGGGCTGCTGATTTTGCAGCAGTTGGGCACGCGCGTGATTGTGCTTTACGCCGCCGCGCAGCAGGGCAGCCTGGCGCCCTATGAGCCGGTGCTGTTTGCCATCGCCGCGTCGGTGCGTGAACTGGGCAGCCAACAGCTCAATCCGCTGCGGGTGTATTACAGTTCGTTTGAGCCGGGCGACCGCACCAATGCCCTGTGGACGCAGGGCAGCCTGGGCGGTGGGCAGGCGACGATTCGCGGCGGATTTTACAATGTGGTCAGCAGTGCGCCCGGCGCGGTGCTGAACGTGCTGCCCGCCAGCGGTGAGCGCTATTTTGTGGCGAACCTCTATGCCAGCGGCTATCTTGACCCGGCGACGAGCAGCGCCGGCAGCACCTGGGGCATTACGCTGCGCTACCTGGATGAGAATAATTACGTGCGCTTCGCCATTGACGGCGCGGGGCACTACAGCCTGGCGCGCAGGGTGGATGGCAGTTGGGAAGAACTGGTGCCATGGACGGCAGATGAATTCTCGCTGTATCCGCTGGGCGAGTTCAATGATCTCACGGTCTATGATGACGGCGGTTACATCACCGCCTACATCAACGGCAATTATGTGCTTGAATATGATCTGTACGACGAGGACTACAGCGGCGGCGAGGTCGGCATTTATGTTGCCAGCGGCGGGGCGAGCAGCGCCGGGCTGCTGCTGGATACTTTTGTGGTGCAGGAGCAGTGAGCCGCCGCGCGGGACGAGGGCGGGCGGGGACACACCGGGAGGTTCCCCCTGCCCGCCACCGGCGGCATTATCTGTACAGCATCAGGGGTGCAGCAGTCGCTCCGACATGTCGTGCAGGTGCTCGCGGTCTGCGTGAATCAGGTTTCGCGCGGCATCCAGCGTCCCGGCAATGGCAAAGCGCGTGTCGGTCTGTGCGCCATAGAGCCGCAGAAACAGACTCAGGATGGTGCGCACCACGACGTTGTCCTTGAGCAGCACATGCAGCCCAACATTCTTCGGCAGAAGCTGCGCCGCGCGCTGGTAATGCGGCATCGGCGACCCGCCGGGCATCATGGAGCCGGGCGCCTGCACATAGATCAGATCCACGCGCCCCGCTGTATGTGTCACCAGTTCGACAATTTCTTCCAATGCCTGATGAAAGTCATTCCACGACCAGCGCCCTTCCCCGGTGGCGATGATAATGGATCGTTCGGCATCGCCCCACTCAACACGCATCGGCATAAAGCACTCCCTGAAGTGTTCGTAACAAAGTGTAGTTATGACCTGAGTTCTATTGTAATGTATAGTAACCTAAATAGGTGTTAAGTTTTTGTGAAAACGCCTGCGCTGCCGATTTGCCTTATCCCCAACCCTGCCCTGCATGCACCAGCATGTTGAGCACGCCTGCCGATTCCTTTTCCCCGCCGGGCGTGCTATGCTGAAGACGTGCGCGCCATACCCACCCGCTGCACAGCGGTGCGCTACGGCGCTGCGCTTCGCTTCGTTCAGTCAGGCAACCGATAGGACGCCCGCGCATGACCCGACGACTCGTGTTTACCCTGCTGCTGTGCCTGCCGCTGTTGGTGGCAGCGCTGCCCGGTGTGCCCCTGCGCGCGCAGGATGCCACGCCCGAAAGCACGCCCGATGCAGCGCCCGATGCAGCGCCCAGCACA
>DAOTWP010000072.1:0-19107 GCA_034435675.1 Anaerolineae bacterium | reverse complement strand
GATGATGACAACTTGCAAATGAAATCATGTAAACTGTGATGATGCCTCTAATGTATCCGCTGTGCCTTGCGCTTCACTAAACAAACGACCTAAAACGAAATTGTAAGGTTTGCAGGTTTGTAAAGCGTTTCCGTGGTTAGATTGATGAGCACGCGTAAATTTCCTTACATCTGTGTAAATGCTGTAATGTTATCCCTGCGCCATACACCTGCCATCACAATGGTTCATCAATACAGTCAACACGAGACATCTTGCAGCGCGGCAGTCTCGCAGGTCAACCTAACAAAGCTCCCTTTGACTGCTCCCGGTTTTCGATTACCATATGCTGCGCTGAGGCGGCTTACGGAGCAGGTAAGGCATTGGCAGAACATTCATCTGGCTCTACTGTGCAGCAACCGAAACAACACAATACCTATCTGTACCTTGCAGTGTTCACCGCAGGGATGACCACACTGGCAGTCGAAATTTCGGCGTCACGCCTGTTGGGTTGGGTCTTCGGCACGAGCAATCTGGTCTGGGCAAACGTTATCGGGCTGATTCTGCTGTTTCTGACCATCGGCTATTTTGTCGGTGGGCGCTGGGCAGACCGATCTCCACAGCACAGGACATTCTTTCGTCTGTATCTCTGGGCAGCTTTTCTGAACGCGCTCATCCCCCTTGCCGCTCGTCCGGTGCTAATCACCGCCGCAGGCGCGGTTGCCGGCGCTGAAGCAGGGCTGGCGCTGGGGTCGTTCTTTGCCGTTATCATCCTGTTCGCTGTGCCCGTTTCCCTGTTAGGCTGCATTTCACCGTTTGCCATTCGCCTGGCGATGCAGACTATCAGCGACTCAGGGCAGCTTGCCGGACGCATCTACGCAATCGGCACGCTGGGAAGTCTGATCGGCACATTTCTGCCGACCTTGCTGCTCATCCCTCTGTTAGGAACCTTTCTGACATTCATGGTCTTTACCGGCTTGATGTTTCTCGTTGGGCTGGGCGGTCTATGGCGGCAGCAGGGTCCACGCGCCCTGATCTGGCTATGGATGCCTGTCGCAATCGCTCTGCTGGCGCTGCTTGTACTGAATGGCCCGCTGCGGCAGCCACCGGAAGGGCGCATGCTGCGTTACGAGGATGAAAGCGCCTATAACTATATTCAAGTTCAGGAAGATGCCAGCGGCTATCGTTATCTCTACCTGAATGAAGGACAGGGGATTCACAGCATCTGGCGGGAAAATCAATATACCTTTCGCGGCACATGGGATTTCTTTCTCACTGCCCCCTACTTCAACAATCCCCCCTTTACACCAGAGCAGGTCGAGTCGCTGCTGGTGATTGGGTTGGCAGCAGGGACAATTCCGCGCCAGTATCAACACGTCTACGGCGATATCCCAATGGACGGGGTGGAAATTGATCCCGGCATCATCTACGCCGGGGCAGCGTATTTCGAGATGAACACAGCTTACATGCCCAGCCTCACAGTCTATGCGCAGGACGGGCGCTATATTCTCAATCAGCTTGACCGGCAATACAGCGTTATCGCGCTGGATGCTTATCGCCCGCCATATATTCCCTGGCATCTGACGACAGTTGAGTTCTTCCGCGAACTGCGTGCGCACCTGATAGAAACCGGTGTTGTGGTCATCAATGTGGGGCGCACGCCGACAGATCGCCGCCTGGTGGACGCGCTGACCATGACGATGCAGCAGGTCTACCCCGGCGTTCACGCGATGGATGTACCGCAGTCATTCAATACCATTCTGGTTGCGACGATGCAGCCAACCCGTGCCGACAACCTTGCCGCGAACCTAACTCTCCTGCCAACAGACGCACCGCAGGAGCTGCGTGAAACGCTGGCAATCGGTGTCAGCAGCCTTGTGCCATTGGGGAATTCAGACATTGTTTTCACCGATGACCGTGCGCCTGTTGAAACCCTCATTGACTCGCTGGTGATCAATTTTCTGCTGGAAGGCGGCGCGGAGCAATTGCAGGCCTCTGTGCCCTGATGTGCCGCTGCCAACACCCTTTGAACAAGGATAATGCCGATGGCTGATCGTTCGGTTAACACCGTACACCCATCCACAGCACGCAATTTACGCTCAGCGCTGTACCTGAGCCTGAGCCTGCGTGTTTTTCTCACCGCTGCCCTGCCTGTGTTGATGACACTGCTGAGTGCCAGGCTGGTGATGACCCCACTCTACCTGAATCTCGCATACCATCTGCCTGGTTTCCCTGATGATCCCTACGGGCTGACGCGCGAAGACCGCTTGCATTATGCCCCCTACGCTTTGGATTATATGCTCAGCGATGCGCCGATAAGTTACCTGGGTGATTTGCGCCTAGCAGGGGAGAAGTGCTTTCCGCCACAGCCCCCAGGTACAGACTGCCCGCTGCATAACTCAAGTGAGCTGCGACACATGGCAGATGTACAGGTTGTGACGCGCTATGCATTCCTGATCGGGCTGACGCTGGCGGCAGGTGCAGCCGCCGCCACGCTAACGCTGTCACGCAGCGCCGCAGGACGCCGACAACTGCGCCGAGCGCTGCAAGGGGGGGCGATTGCGACACTGAGCATCATCGCCGCGATCATCATTGTTGCAATGATCAGTTGGAACACATTTTTCAACCTGTTTCACGAGCTGTTTTTTGAGAGTGGCACATGGCGTTTTGCCTATTCAGACACCCTGATTCGCCTGTTCCCGGAGTTCTTCTGGTTCACTGCCGCGCTGGCGATCGGCATCCTGACAACATTCATAGCTTTTGGGGTGCTTTTGCTCACATGGCGCTGGGGCGTGCGGGCTTTGCCTGCCTCTCGTCCTACCCAAAGTTAATCTTTGGCGCTACAATAATCTGGATGAGAAGCAGATTAACGGACAGGGCATGGCAAGACTGCCTGTGCTGAGCAAATGGCTGACACCCGGTATCGGGGTAAAGCGCTGGCTGCTGCTGTTAGGCGTGGGCATTCTGCTCGTCGCTGGCGGGCTGGCACTGGTACTGATGAACCTGGCACAAGCAGCAGGGGTAGAATCGCAGTTCAGCGAGACAGGCTTCCCAGAAATTGGGCTGGCATTGCTCGCGGGTGTCGCTTCGATTACGCTGGCGCTGCTCAGGCTAGCGCGCAACCTGCTGGCACCCTACCGGCAGCGGCAGCAGGGTTCTACCGTGGATATTGTGCGGGCTTACAACCGACGGCAGCGTGGAATCAAGGTGGTCGCTGTGGGAGGTGGCACGGGACTCCCGGCAGTGCTGCATGCGCTAAAACTGTCAACCAGCAATATTACGGCGATTGTGACCGTTGCGGATGATGGTGGCAGTTCCGGGCGATTAAGACGCGATATGGGCATTTTGCCGCCGGGCGATTTGCGCAACAACATCACAGCGCTGGCAGACGACGAAGGCTTGATGACCAAGTTGTTTCAGTACCGCTTCAGCACATCGGGCGATTTGGATGGGCATTCATTTGGCAATCTGTTCATTACTGCGCTGGCGGCAGTGACTGGCACGCTTGAGTCTGCCTTGATCGAAACGGAGCGTGTGCTGAACATTCAGGGGCGTGTGCTGCCGGCAACGCTGGATGACGTTCGGTTAATCGCAGAGGTCCAACTGCCCGGCAAAGACCGCATCATCACGGTATACGGCGAATCCAAAATCAGTACGTTAGGTGGCAAGATTGAGCGAATACGCATTGAGCCGCCGGATGTGCAGGGATACAGCGATAGCATTCAGGCGATTCTCAATGCAAATCTGGTGCTCATCGGTCCCGGCAGCCTGTATACCAGTATTTTGCCGAACCTGCTGGTCAAAGGGATTGCTGATGCCCTGCGCGCGACCCGCGCCCACAGGGTATATGTCTGCAATGTTGCCACCCAACCCGGCGAAACCACAGGCTACACTGCCGCTGAGCATGTACTTGCGCTGGAGCAACATATTGGACGCGGTATGTTTCAAACGGTGCTGGCAAACAACGCCTATCCAACTGAGAATCAAGGGGTCACTCAGTATGTCCAGCCTGTGCCCGCTGGTCATGAAATTATGCAGCGCTATGAAATTCGCTATGCCGATCTGGTCGATTCAGAGCGTCCATGGCGGCATGACCCCCATAAACTTGCAGAGGTGATCCTACGACTGGATGATGAACGCACGCTGCAATCATCTGTCCGGTCCGGCATACTGGATAACGTAGGTTCCTGATCGGAATGACTATACAAGGAGCAGCAACAATGGCAATTCGTGTAGGCGTCAACGGTTTTGGACGCATTGGTCGCCAGGTCGTTCGGGCATTGAAAGAACTTTACCCGAGTGAAGTTGATGTGGTTGCCTTCAATGACCTGGGTGACCTGAAAACAATGGCGCACCTGTTCAAATATGACTCCAACTACGGCAAGTTTGCGGGCAGTGTCGAAGTGAAAGAAGGCGCGCTGGTGATTGACGGCGACGAAATCAAGGCGCTGTCCGAACGCGACCCAGCCAAGCTGCCGTGGAAAGACCTCGGCGTTGATATTGTGGTCGAAAGCACGGGCATTTTCA
Source organism: Anaerolineae bacterium (assembly GCA_034435675.1). Lineage (GTDB taxonomy): Bacteria > Chloroflexota > Anaerolineae > Aggregatilineales > Phototrophicaceae > DAOTWP01. Next base: position 14,604 of record DAOTWP010000072.1, on the reverse strand, counting down.
CCAGCCGCGACGGTGCCGAAAAACACATTACGGGTGGCGGCGCGAAAAAAGTGATTATCTCCGCCCCAGCAAAAGGCGAAGACCTGACACTGTGCCTGGGTGTGAATGATGATATGTACGACACGGCAAAGCACAACATCATCTCGAATGCCTCCTGCACCACCAATTGCCTCGCCCCCGCAGCGAAGGTCGTTCACCAGACGTTCGGCATTCAGCACGGGCTGATGACCACAATCCACAGCTACACCAACGACCAGAACATTCTCGACCTGCCCCACAAAGACCTGCGCCGTGCCCGCGCCGCCGCGCTGAGCATGATCCCGACGACCACCGGCGCCGCCAAGGCGGTCGCACTGGTGATCCCGGACCTGAAGGGTAAGTTCGATGGTTATGCAGTGCGCGTCCCCACCCCGACAGTATCGCTGGTGGACTTCGTCTGCACGGTTGAGAAACCTGCCACCAAAGACGCGCTGATTGCCGCGTTCGAAGAAGCCGCAGCCGGTCCGATGAAGGGCATCCTGGATGTCTCGCATGAACCGCTGGTTTCAGTGGACTACAAGGGCAACCCGTTCTCCAGCATTGTGGACGCGGAATCCTGCCAGGTGATCGGCGGCAATCTCGTCAAGGTTGTGACCTGGTACGACAATGAATGGGGCTATTCGTGCCGTGTGGCTGACCTCGTCATTAAGGTTGGCAAGGCGCTGTAGGACTCCTCGGATGAGACTTTCAGAGGCGAGCACGCATTTAGGCACTCGCCTCTTTTTTTAGGGAGGATACCTGAATGAACAAAATGACTATCCGTGACGCCGACCTCAAAGGCAAACGAGTGCTGGTTCGTGTTGATTTCAACGTTCCGCTTGACGGGGAAACTGTAACGGATGATACGCGTGTGCGTGCATCAATCCCAACCCTCAAATACATCATCGAACAACAGCCTAAAGCGTTGATTCTGATGTCACATCTGGGGCGTCCCAAAGGAGGGCCCGATCCCAAGTATTCGCTGAAGCCGGTGGTCCCTGTACTGGCGAAACATCTGGGTGTTGAGGTTCACTTTGCAGAAGACTGCGCCGGGGAAATTGCGGAAGCGGCGGTCGCCAGCCTGCCTGAAGGCGGCGTGCTGCTGCTGGAAAACACGCGCTTCTACAAAGGCGAAGAGAAGAACGACGCTGAACTTTCGCAGAAGCTGGCGAGGCTTGGCGACATCTATGTCAACGACGCTTTCGGCTCTGCACACCGTGCCCATTCCTCGACGGTTGGCGTCACCGAGTACCTGCCTGCTGTCGCTGGATTCCTGATGGAAAAAGAAATTGACTATCTGGCAACGGCGCTGGAAAGCCCTCAACGCCCCTTTGTAGCGATCATGGGGGGCGCAAAAGTCAGCGATAAAATCGCGGTAATTGAGGCGCTGCTGGCAAAGGTAGATGCACTGCTGATTGGCGGTGGTATGGCGAACACCTTCTTCAAGGCGCGCGGCTATGAGATGGGCAACTCGCTGGTCGAGGCAGACGCGCTGGATACGGCAAAGATGCTGCTCGAAAAAGGCGGTGACAAACTGGTGCTGCCGGTTGACGCCGTCCTGGGCGATAAGTTCGAAAATGACGCCAACCAGCAGGTAATCGACATTGCGAGTGGTGTTCCTGCCGGGTGGGCGATGTACGATATTGGACCGAAGACTGTCGAGCTGTTCCAGCAGAAGCTGAGCAGCGCTAGAACCGTCGTCTGGAATGGACCGATGGGCGTTTTCGAGATGTCCAATTTCGCTAAAGGCACGAATACGATTGCGGCGATGCTGGCGCAGATCACCAGCGATACCGGCGCAGTGACCATCGTAGGCGGCGGCGATTCAGCAGCAGCGGTTGAAGAAGCCGGACTGTCTGCGAAAATTACGCATGTCTCTACAGGCGGGGGTGCAAGCCTTGAACTGCTGGAAGGGCAAACACTGCCAGGTCTGGCAGCGCTGAAGGACAAGTAAGCCAGCAGCAGCGAATGCACAATGCAGGGCAGGGGCGGTCTCAACTCGCAAGACTGCCCTGCTGTTTCCATTGCAACAGGCGTCAATTGTGTGCGCATAGGTCTGCAACGTATAATCGAAGTTATGCTTGCCGTGTTAAAACGTCTGTGAGGAACGAAATGCCGCTGCGTTCAGGCGATTATGTCGGACCGTATCGCATTATGGCGCAGGTTGGTCAGGGGGGCATGGCAACGGTGTACCGTGCGCACCATGAACAGCTTGACCGGATGGTTGCCATCAAAGTGATGCACCAGTCCATGCTGGAAGATGCCTCGTTTCACGCGCGCTTCAAACGCGAAGCCCAGATTGTAGCCATGCTGGAGCACCCCAATATCGTTCCAGTGTATGACTACAGCGAGCATGAGGGGCAGCCCTATCTCGTCATGAAATTTATCGAAGGGCGCTCGCTCAAACAGGAACTCAGCACCGCGCTGCCCTCGCTGGAACGCATCGTCTACATCCTGTCAGCCGTTGCTGACGCCCTGACTTATGCGCACAATCGCGGCGTGCTGCACCGCGATGTCAAGCCATCTAACATTGTGCTTGAAGGCGATCAGCACCCTTACCTGACCGATTTTGGGCTTGCCCGAATCGCCCACACGGGCGAATCGAGCATGAGCCGCGATACGCTGATTGGCACACCAAACTACATTTCGCCAGAACAAGCGAAAGGCACGCGCGAACTGGACGCCCGCACGGATATCTATTCGCTGGGCGTGGTGCTGTATGAGCTGATGGTCGGGCGCGTGCCCTTCATTGCTGATACACCCTACGCAGTGATTCACGATCACATCTACGCCCCGCTGCCGATGCCTGCTGTAGTCAACCCAGATATTCCACCAGAAGTAGAACTGGTGCTGGTAAAAGCACTGGCGAAACGCCCGGCTGACCGCTACAGTTCCGCAGTAGAGATGCTCAACGACTTCAAGCAGGCGCTAACCGACAGCGGATTAGCCGGATTAAGTCCCAACCGCATCGAAATCGCTACCGAGTCAATTGCGCGTATCCGGGCTGAGCAAGAACTGGCAATCAACGCTGACGACTACCGATCCCCGGCGATCCCGAACCCCGTCTACCTGTCGGCAACAGGCAGCACGCGCGCGCAGCGGTACTTCCCGCATGCGCGCCGCTGGATGATTGGCGGAATCATTGCCTTTCTGCTGCTCTGCGCGGGCAGCAGCTTTGTGACTCTCAGCGCATTGGGCGGAATGCGCCAGATTAATGATACAACCATCGAGTTTCTGCTGGACAGCGGCACAACGGATGATAATTCGATTGTGGATGCCCAGATTGGCGTTTTGTATCTGCTTGATCTTTCGGTCGAAAATGCCGAGGAGATGCTGGCAAACAGTCCTGAAGATCCGCTGCTGTACCTTGCGCTGGCACGCGCGCACTACGTCGTCGCGGAACAGGACGCCGCGAACCAGGCAGTGCAGAATGGCGTAATATATACCGATGACCCGGTGAGTTATTATATGACTGCCGCGCGGGTTGCTGACGATTACGGATATCGTGAAAGTGCGGTCGTCTATTACGCACTGGCACTGGGAGCAACGGCTGTGGACAGCGAACGGTTTCCCCTCGTGCGGGAGGAAACCGGCAGTTACCTGTATCAATTCGCACTGGACGTGCAAACAGGCGACGATATTTTTGAATTCATCCGTGACCGCAGTGGTGTTGATCTCGAAGCACCCGGTTTGCGCAGCAGTCTGCCACTGCTGCAAGTCACACGCGCACGAGCGCTGTTGACCAACGGTAACATCCGTTTAGCCAACAGCGCAATTAACCTTGTACTGACTGGTATGCCTGATTTGCCTGAAGCGCGACTTGTTCAGGGAGAAATTCTGGCGGCGCAGGACGACACAACCGGGGCGCTGGAAGCATGGCGCTTTGTACTCCAAAATCCTGAAACGCCCCCCTGGGTGCAGCAGCGCGCCACAGCCTTAATTGCCAATACTTCACAGGAGTAAACAAAAATGCGTATCCCGATTATTGCCGGAAACTGGAAAATGTATAAAACCCTGAGCGAGTCAGTGGCGTTTGCACAGGCGCTGCTGCCTGCACTGGAGCCATATGGCAGCGTCGAACGGGTCATCTGCCCGACATTTGTTGCGCTGGCAGGTGTTGCCGATGCCGTAAAGGGCACTTATCTGAAGGTTGGCGCACAGAATGTCCACTGGGAGGCACAGGGCGCATACACCGCACAGATCGCGCCGGGCATGCTGGCAGGGCTGGTCGAATATGTCATCATCGGGCATTCCGAGTGCCGCGCTTATCTGGGTGACACCGATGAAATGGTCAATAAGAAAGCGAAAGCAGCGCTGGCACAGGGTTTAAAACCAATCATCGCGGTTGGCGAGAGTCTGTCCCAGAATGAGGCTGGTGAAACAGCGGCGTTTGTCAGCGGGCAAGTGCGCGCGGCACTGGATGGAATCAGCGCGGCGGAAATGGCGAGTATTGTCATTGCCTATGAGCCTATCTGGGCAATTGGCACGGGGAAAAACGCCAGCGGCGAAATCGCGCAGGCAATCATCGGTGGGACAATTCGCGGCACATTGCGCAGCCTTTATGGTGATGTCGTTGCAGAAAGTGTGCGGATTCAGTACGGCGGCAGCGTCAAGCCGGGAAATATGGCAGAATACATGTCTCAGCCAGATGTGGATGGTGCGCTTGTGGGTGGCGCATCGCTGAAGGTTGACGACTTTATGCAGCTGGTGGCAGTCGCAGCACAGGAGAAAGGGCGGTAGAGTCTGGCTGGTCTGGAGTTATTCGTCCCGTGGCTGTTCGTCGCAGTGCTGATCTATCCGCTGCGGCGACTGGAGCGCTGGCTGCACCAGCATCTCTTTAAGGTTGGCTGGCTGCTGACCCACGACTACCAGACCACCACGATTCTCTACTACACGTTGTTTCTGCCGGGCGTTCTGCTGCACGAGGTACTTGTCTGGCTGACTGCGGGGGTGCTCAATGTCCGCGCTGAAGGCGAGATCAAGTGGCCCGATAAGCAGGAAATCGGGGAACTACGACTGAACTTTGTCAAGCTGAGCAAAAAAGCGCACCCGTTCAAAATCGCGGTCATCAGTGCTACTCCGCTGCTGATCGCGATGCTGCTGATCTGGGGCATCGCCGACAGTGTGCTTAAAGTGCAAAGCGCCTTCGCAAGCATTAACCCTGATCGTCTTGAAAGCATCTGGGCGGGGGTGCAGGCAGTTTTGGGGCAGCCAGATTTCTGGCTGTGGTTCTATCTGATTTTCGTCCTCGGTAATACTATGCTGCCTGATCTCAAGTCCCTGCGCGGCGCGCGCATTCTGCTGCTGATCGGCGGCGCAGTGCTGCTAGGGTTGTTCACTTTAGGAATTGGCGAGGAAGTGTTGACGGCAGCGCTAACGGGGCCACTGCTCAACGCGCCTGCAGTGCTGTCAACGATTCTGCTGACGATTATCGCAGTGGACGTGCTGGCGGTTGCCGGACTGAGCCTGATCGAGAACAGCATTGAGCGTGTGACCGGGCACAGCGCCACCTTCAAGAATGGCAAAATGATTACGCTGACACGGCAGGAGCTGCTGGCGCAACGTGAACAGCAGATACGCAAGGAACGGCAGCGCGCAAAACAGCCCACCCCCCGGCTGCCTGCCGGTCCACCCAGTATCTACCGGGTTAGTTTCCCGCTTCCGGGCGCTCCCGGACAGGAATCGATCACCCCACTATTGAGCAGCGGCGTCATTGAACCGAGTGCTGCCGCTAAGCCCAGTCCACTCGCAGATACCGCACGCGCGGGGGCGAGTGTCGTTACGCCGGGACAGCCGGAAAACAAGCCTACCGCGCCGTCTACCCCACAGCGCCCCTTGTTCAGCTCAACACCCCTGATTAATGCGCCTAAACCGCTGCGTACGTCAGAAGTTGATCACGACGCAGTTAAACCACCCGCTGCCAGCAAGGAGAGGGAAGAAATCGTATACGAAGACCTTGACGATGTCGAGGACTATGACGAGCGCATTGACGATGATGACGAAACCGCCGGGGAAACCCGCCGCAGCCAGTCGTTCGCCTTCAACCGCCCGCCTGCCGGACGCCCTACGCCCGCCGCGCAAGATGATCAGGACGAGCGCATTGACGATGATGATGAAACCGCCGGGGAAACCCGCCGCAGTCAGTCGTTCGCCTTCAACCGCCCGCCTGCATTGAATGCGAATAGCAGCGAGGAGGAAGAAGACGAGGAACAGCCGACTCGTGAAACCCGTTCACCATTCGCTGGCAGCGATAGAGTCTGAACGTGTGAAGAAGGGCTGCGCTCATACCGCGAACCCGATACTGCTGAAGACTTCGCAAGCGGGCGAACCGGAAACAGGTTGCATGGTCAGGAGGACGCCGAGGCATTCGCTTTAGCGCGATTAAAGCGTGAAAGCAGCGCAAATCCCAGCGTTGTCAGCGCCAGCATGACACCCAGCGCCAGGAACTTGTAGAGTTCGCTGTCAATGAGCAGTGCCAGGACACCAAAACACGCGCAAAACATGTAGTACAGCAGCACAATCTGCCGCTGCGTCATCATACCCTTATCAAGCAGGCGATAATGGACATGCCCGCGATCCCCGTGCATCGGGTTGCGACCCTGCCGCAGACGGTTAACCACCTGCCAGGCGACATCCATCAGCGGCAGCCCCATAACCAGCAGAATCGTTGCCATCTTGGCACCGCCAATGATGCTGAGTGTACCGAGCAGATACCCCAGCAGGTACGCGCCGTTGCTGCCCATAAAGATGCGGGCAGGGTTGAAGTTATAGATCAAAAACCCTAAAGACGCGCCCATGAGCGCCAGCATCAATAGGCTGACACTGGTCTGACCGAGGATGAACGCGCTGTGGACGAAGAGCAGCGTCCCGGCGATGAACGCGACGCCGCCGGCGAGACCGTCCAAACCGTCTAGAAAATTGACCGTATTGACCATCAGCCCGATCCAGAACAGGCTCATGGTGATCGTGACCATGTAGGGAAATGGATCAGTGCGCTGCCCAGTGAGGGGATTGCTGAATGTTTCGATGAAAATCTGGAAAGCGATTGCGATTGCCGCCGCAATAATCTGCCCGATGTAGAGCCGCACCGGACCAAAATCGTGGAGGTCATCCAACAGCCCCACACCAAAGATAAACCCGGCACCCAACAGCAGCCCGGTCAAGCGCAGCAGTTCCTTCGAGTCATAACGCGGAACCGGTAGCACCTGCGCAGCAAGCACTGCGACGACAAAACTCACGAAGATTGCTGCGCCGCCAAGTTTGGAGATGGGACGTTCATGCAGGCGGCGTCCGCGCGGGGTATCGATCACAACGTTGAAGCGCCTGCTGATCCACGAGGCAAACGGTGTCAGCAGCAGGGAAATCCCTAATGACAGAAAAAAGACAATCAAAAATGCGACTGCCGGAGTCATCGGCTCACCTCATCAGGTTCCAAACTGACGATCGCCTGCATCACCCAAGCCAGGAACGATAAAACCAACCTCATTGAGATGGTCGTCAACGGCGGCAACATGAATCGGCACATCAGGATGCGCACCGGACAGGCGCTGCACGCCTTCTGGCGCTGCAATTAAGCCCAGAAACTTGATGCGCGATACCCCCCAGCGCTTGAGAATATCTACTGTTGCTACGGCAGAGCCACCGGTTGCCAGCATTGGATCAAGCACGATGCATACATCCACTGTCGGTTGAGTAGGCAGTTTGTTGTAGTATTCCACAGGGCGCAGAGTCTTTTCGTCCCGGTATAACCCGATGTGCCAGACCTGCACGCTGGGCAGCAGCTCAATCACGCCGTCAACCATGCCCAGCCCCGCGCGCAGAATCGGCACCAACCCGATAGTTTGGGTTTTGTAGCCATGCGCTGTGCCCATTGGCGTTTGCACGGTTTTCGGCTGCAGGGCAAGATCAAGGGTTGCTTCGTAACACAACAGCAGTGCCAGTTCGCGCACTAGTTCACGGAACTCGCGGTGCTGTGTGGTGCTGTCGCGCAGTACGGTCAGTTTGTGCTGGACGAGTGGGTGTTTGGAAACGTAGAGCAAGGTCATGGTGGGCAAGTCCTCCCCTGGCGCGCCCCGCGAGTCGCGGTGATTGTACGGCGGCAGGGGTGGATTGTCAAAACCGCCGTTGCGTCCCCGCGCCGCACCGTTATACTAAAGGCAAGTCGAACAATTGATCACTGGAGCAGCTGCATGTCCGATGACGGACGGCTGGTAGGCGGCAAACCGCGCCGTGATGAGCAAGAGAATATCGCCCTACGCCCCAAGCTGCTGCAAGATATAGTCGGGCAGAATCGCGTTCGGGAGAATCTTACGATTATCATCGAAGCAGCAAAAGTGCGCGGCGAACCGTTGGATCATATTCTGTTTTATGGGCCACCGGGGTTGGGCAAAACCTCTCTCGCGCACGTGATTGCCAATGAGATGAACGCGACAATCCGCGTGACGGCAGGACCCTCAATTGAGCGTGCAGGCGATCTGGCGGCGATTCTAACGCATATGAAGCAGCACGACATTCTGTTTATTGACGAAGTTCACCGCCTGGGACGTGCCGTAGAAGAAATCCTCTACCCGGCAATGGAAGACTTTATGCTGGATATTGTCATCGGCAAAGGTCCGGCGGCAAAGAATGTGCGCCTCAAGCTACCGCGGTTCACGGTGATCGGCGCGACGACAAGGCTGGCACTGCTGGCGGGACCGCTGCGTGATCGCTTTGGGGCGCGCTTTCGTCTGGATTTTTACGATCACGAAGCGATGGAATTCATTCTCAACCGTGCTGCCGGGATGCTGCGCGTTGAACTGGAACCGGAAGGCTGCACGGAAATTGCGCAGCGCGCGCGCGGAACGCCGCGTGTGGCACTGCGACTTCTGCGCCGGGTGCGTGACTATGCGCAAACTCGTGCCGCAGGGGTAATCACCGGGCAGGTCGCGACTGATGCGCTGGGACTGCTGGAAATTGACGCGCTGGGACTGGATGATACTGACCGGCGCATTCTGTCCACGATTATCGAGAAGTTTGGCGGTGGCCCAGTTGGGCTGGATACGATTGCAGCAGCGATCAGTGAAGACCCGGCAACGATTATGGATGTTTACGAACCGTACCTGCTGCAACTGGGTTTCCTTGATCGCACCCCACGCGGGCGCATCGCAACCCGACACGCTTACGCGCATCTGGGTATACCCTTTGATGCACCGCCGGTAACGCCCTCAAATAGTCCGGAGCAGCCGCCCCTGTTGTGAGTTCACCAGCAGTGACCCAGCCTTTATCGACCTGACGAATCGCCTGAACAGGCAAGGTATGCACTCACATGACCGGCGAAGAACATCCCCTTCGACTTCAACTGGCAGGCGACTGGCAGGTTTGCCCGGTTCCGCTGGAGTCAGACATTGCACCGGAACATCTCACGTTTTCAGATGCAGTGACTGTCCCCGATGCCGTGCATTTGCAGCCCGCGCTGTATCCGGATCGCCCCTATTGGGGTGAACACCTGCGCACGATCAACACGCAAGCATGGTTTTTCCGGCGCGTCTTTCGTGCGCCAACGCTGCGCCAGCGCCGTGTCCGCCTGCTGTTTGAGGGTGTGGATTACTACTGCACCGTCTGGTTGAATGATCGTCAGATTGGGCGGCACGAAGGGCACTTCGCGCCGTTCAGCTTTGACATCACCAATGTGCTGCACTCTGACGCAGAGAACACACTAGTCGTGCGGGTCAGTGCGCCGTGGGATGCGCCAACAACGAACGGCACATACCCTACCGATCATGTGCTGCGCGGACTCGTGAAGGGGCTTTACGAACATGGTGAAGGGGTTATTCCCCCCAATGTCAATCCAATTGGCATCTGGCGTCCGGTTTATCTGCTGTTTGACGAGGGCATCAGCATTGATCGCCTGCGCATTCAGGCGGGCACAGATGGCACGGCAACAGTCCGTCTGACCGTGACGAACGCGACAGAATCGGACTGGGATGGACGGATGCATCTGCAAATCACTGCCGAAAATCATCAGGGTAGGGGAACATCCGCAGAATTGCCGCTGCATCTACCCAGAGGCTGCCATACCATAGAACATACACTGCATGTCAGCGACCCCGCGCTGTGGTGGTCATGGGATCAGGGTGAGCCAAATCTTTATCAACTGACCGCGCAGTTAAGCGAAACGACTGGCAAAGCGCTCAGCATCCATACGGAAACATTCGGCTTTCGCACGCTTGTGCTCGAACGCAGCCCGCAGCGCTTCACTTACAAACTTAATGGGCGCCCAATCTTCATTCGGGGATCATCCTATCTGCCTGATCTGTATCTTTCGCGGTGTACGCGCGCGAGTCTGGCGCGCGATATCCAGCTTGCCCGCGATGCTAACCTGAACCTGCTGCGTGTACATGTGCATGTCTCGCCTGCGGAATTGTATGACCAGTGCGACCGGATGGGGATGCTCGTCTGGCAGGATTTTGAGCTGAACTGGATGCACAGCGTGAGCGAGGAATTCGAACAGCGTGCCCGCCTGCTTCAACAGGAAATGATTGATACCCTGTATAACCATCCCGCGATTATTACGTGGAGCTGCTATAACGAACCGACGATGATCTTCGCCCGGCGCAGCAACCTCGAAAAACGCCCCGCCCCGGCGCTGTACCGGGATGCCTGCCGGCAAGACCCCACGCGCTCTGTGTTTCTCTGCTCCGGACAAATGGAGCATGATTGGCAGCGGGCGGGAGATGTGCATACCTACTATGGCGCACTCTGGTCGCAGCGGTACACGGACGTTTACCGCCATAAAGCGCGCCTGAACACCGAATTTGGCTTTGAAACACCTGCCCACCCTGACACACTGCGGATCTACCCCGACTGCTGGGAGCGCCTGCAACACCTGGAGGGGCAGATTGCCAATTTGTGGGCGTATCAGGCGGAATTGGTGCGCTTTCACATTGAGCACTATCGCCGTCTGCGAGCTGATGGCTGCGCCGGATACATTCATTTCTGGCTGACTGACCTTGTCCCACAAGTGGGCTGCGGCGTGCTGGATGCGGAACGGCGACCCAAAGGCGGCTATGAGGCGCTTAAGCAAGCTTCAGCGCCGCTGAACATTGCCTTGGAATACGATGCCCGCCGACCACATGCACTGTGGGTCTTCAACGACACCCCCAACGACTACCCGAATTTGCGCCTCTGCTGGAAAGTGCAGGACACCGGGGGGCAGGTTGTTGAGCAAGGAGAATGCTGCGTTGAGGTCGCCGCAAGTGCTTCGCAGCGGGTCTTGTCCGTTGACTGGCGTGCGGAACAATGCGACCGAATTGCACTGTGGCTCCAAACCGCAGAGGCGACAGTTCTGGCGAGCAATTGCTATGTGCATCCGTTCCAGCCACTAAAACGCCCGCGTGGATACCCCTGGAAGTTTGACCATTATCTAGGCGTGAAAGTCTTTGACCGCCCGGATGCGCCCAGCCTCGCCAACCAGACAAAGCACCCGATCATCAGACGGGTTCCGGTGGCGCTGCGCGAATACGCAGCGGAGTGGGCGCTGCGGCAGCGGTTGCCGCACTGGCTGGTGCGGATTATCGCGCGCATCGCCGGGTAAAGTGGCACAGACTATAGCCACAACGCACAAGGGATCTTTGACCGCCCACAGCGCACATGGTAAATTGACAATGCCTGCGAATAATGCACAACCAACATGCTTTCAAACAGAAGCATGACACTTGTGAGCAGTTCTCTAATCACAGTCCTTCTTCATACTTTAGGATCATTAACATGCGCAAGACATGGTGGAAAGAAAGCGTCGTCTATCAGATTTATCCTCGCAGCTTTTACGACAGCAATGGGGATGGCATCGGCGATCTGCGCGGCATTATCAGCAAGCTTGACTATCTCAAGAAACTCGGCATTGATGTCGTCTGGCTGTCGCCTGTTTACAAGTCCCCCAATGACGACAACGGTTACGACATCAGCGATTATCAGGACATCATGGATGAGTTCGGCACACTGGCAGACCTGGATGAACTGCTGGCAGGACTGCATGAACGCGACATCAAGCTAGTCATGGACCTAGTGGTCAATCATACTTCCGATGAACATCGTTGGTTTGTCGAAGCGCGCAAATCCAAAGACAACCCCTACCGTGATTATTACATCTGGCGACCGGGTAAAGATGGGCGTGAACCAAACAACTGGATGTCGTACTTCAGTGGTTCTGCATGGCAGTATGACCAAACTTCGGGCGAATATTTCCTGCACATGTTCTCAAAAAAGCAGCCCGACCTCAACTGGGAAAACCCCAAGGTGCGTCAGGAGATTTATGCTATGATGCACTGGTGGCTTCGGCGCGGCATTGACGGGTTTCGAATGGACGTGATTAACATGATCTCTAAAGCGCCGGGGCTGCCAGATGCGCCCGTGCGCAGCAGTGACCGCTACCAGCTTGCCGAGCAGCATTTCATCTGTGGACCCCGCATGCTGGAATTCCTGAGCGAAATGAAACGGGAAGTCCTCTCGAAGTACGATATCATGACGGTGGGAGAAACCCCGTCCGTGAATACGCAGCACGCCATTGATATCACCAACGGAGACAGCGGCATGCTGAACATGCTGTTTCAGTTCGAGCATATGGATCTTGATGCTGATCCAGCCGTCGGCACATCGCGCCGCAGTAACAAGCCGTGGGCGCTAGCGGATTTGAAACTGGTAATGACCCGCTGGCAAAAAGACCTGGAAAACCAAGGCTGGAACAGCATCTATCTGACCAACCACGATCAACCACGCGCCGTATCACGCTTTGGCAACGACGGCATCTATCGCGTGCAGTCAGCAAAGCTCCTTGCCACGTTTACGCACCTGCTGCAAGGAACCCCCTATATTTATCAGGGGGAAGAAATCGGAATGACTAATGTCGCCTTTGAGTCCATTGAAGATTACCGCGACATCGAGACGCTCAACCTCTATCAGGAACTCGTCATTGAAAAAGGACAGGATGCGCAGGCAGTGATGGCGCTTGTCCATGCCAAGAGCCGCGACAACGCACGAACGCCGGTACAGTGGGACGCCAGCAAACACGCCGGTTTCACCAGCGGCACCCCCTGGATCAAGATCAATCCCAATTACCTGTCCATCAATGTGCAGCAGGCACTTGCTGACCCGGACTCGATTTTTTATTACTACCAGAAGCTGATCCACCTGCGCAAGCAGTACCCGATCATCGTCTACGGGACCTATGACCTGATTCTGGACGATCATCCACAGATTTATGCGTTCACCCGCACGCTCGAAAACGAACAGTTGCTGGTGCTGCTCAATTTCTCGACCGGTGAAGCGCAGTTTGTACTGCCTGCCACAGTTGCCCCGTTCAATACACAGGAACTACTGATTGCCAATTATGCGGTTGATGCGGACGCAGACATCCGGCAGGTGACACTGCGCCCATATGAGGCGCGTGTTTACAGGCTGAGCCGGTAAGATGTCCACTTGACGCGGAAACAGGATGCACAGATTCAACCGCCAATACGGCTATATTTGACCGGCGAATTTTCAGGATGACCCGATGCAGCTTAGTGATTACAACTATGAACTCCCGCAATCGTTCATTGCCCAGCATCCGGCGGAGCCGCGCGATAGCTCCCGGCTGATGCGCCTGAATCGGCTCACCGGTGAGCTTTCGCACCACCACTTCTACGAATTGGGTGCGTTTCTGAAGCCGGGTGACTTGCTGGTGCTGAACAACACGCGCGTTATCCCGGCACGGTTGCACGCAGTGAAAGCAGATACCGGCGGTGCTGTTGAAGTGCTTCTGCTACGCCAGCACACGGCGCGGCAGTGGCAGGCACTGGTCGGCGGACGGCATGTGCGGGCAGGCGCAAAGCTGCAATTTCCCACCAGCAGTATCACAGCCGTTGTGCTTGAAGAACTGGATGAAGCCGAACGGTTGGTCGAGTTCAGCCAGCCGCTGGACGACCTGCTAAGCGAATTGGGCGAGATGCCGCTGCCACCGTATATCACAGAGCGCACTGCTGAGCCGGAGCGTTATCAGACGGTCTATAGCAGAATTGAGGGATCCGCCGCTGCTCCAACTGCAGGACTGCACTTCACACCGGAACTGCTGCTTAAACTGCGCGGCATGGGTATTTTGTTCGCTTACTGCACACTGCATATTGGGCTGGACACATTCCAACCAGTACGGGTGGAGGACATTCGTGACCACAAAATCCACAGCGAGTTGGCAGTGCTAACGGCGGAGAATGCCAGAATCATCAATAATGCCAAACTCGCGGGCGGGCGCATTATCGCGGTGGGTACAACCAGCGCGCGCACGCTGGAAACAGCAGGCATCCTCAGCGCAGGGGGTGATCCGTCCGATCCAGCGGCGTCGGATAATGTCTGCCCCTGGCGCCCGGTGACTGCCTTTGAACGTGATACGGACCTGTTTATCTATCCGGGGTATCGCTGGCGTGTGGTTGACGCCATGATTACGAACTTCCACCTGCCCAGGTCCACACTGCTGATGATGATCAGCGCATTTGCCGGACGAGCGCCGGTGCTGAACGCATATGAGGTTGCCAAAAGGGAGCAGTACCGTTTTTTCTCGTTTGGTGATGCCATGTT
>DAOTWP010000071.1:0-4186 GCA_034435675.1 Anaerolineae bacterium | reverse complement strand
TTCAGGCGCTTATCAGCCGTAATCCGCGCGCGGAGTCCTGTGAAGGTTGGAACGTCTGCAGCGCGGATTACACGCGGGCTGCGCCCGCTGACTGATAAGCGCCATTATCACTGAGTAATATCCGATAGCGTGTTTGATCAGTGTTTTGGGCTGCTCGCTGTCAGGCAAGCACCTGCGATTTCCCAAACCCGAATGCCGACTCCCCTGGCACTCCGCAAAATTTCGGATGCGCTTCAGACAGCAACGAGCAGCGCTGCATACTGCAATTTGAGGAACAGTGATGAATCGGCAGAATACAGATGTTCGATGACTGGCGGAGTGACGATCTTTGCCCGGCAGCGCAGGCAATAATTGTTAGGTGCTTCGTAAGCTGCGGGCACTAAAAATCGGGAATTGTGATTGAAAGTATTACACCCTTCCGGGCTGATTTCAGCAGTCCAGATGGGTGTTCAAATGCGTGCGGATTGTCAGGAAATCCTCTATAATCAAATGCTAGATAGTTAATCTCATTAATGATGTTCGACGCGGAGTAAACGGCGTATGGATAATGAATTCTTCCGCAAGCAGCGCGAAATCGAAACAAACAAAGACAAAGGTGGCGGGCGCACCACGCTAGAAATTCACCAGATCGAGCAGGAGAAGGCACGCCAGGACCCGGCATCGCTGCGCTCGAAGGAAGGGCTTGATGATCCGCTGGCAGCACCCTCGCGCGCGCGCTGGATAATGCTGGCAGGCGCAGTCGTGATTGGCATTGTAATTGTGGTGTTCTTTCTGGCAAATGGTGGTGCGTTCGGTTAACGGGCTTTGCATCACAGGTCTCTGGCGGTGGACGGATTTTTGCGACTAGGCGTTGGCGGATTGCACATTTGTTTACACAATGCGCAGTGCAGCACGTGGTATGATTTCTTAAACTCGATGATGCGATGTAAGGAAATGCAGCATGTCCGCCCAAGCCGCTGACAAAACCAGAGCCTTCATGAACAAAGTGCAGGACAAAATCCAACAGCTGCTGACCGATTTTTCGGAAGGTAAACTGAATAAAGACCAGTTTCACGCGGTATACGAACACTATAATGCTCAGCTTGCGCTCGCCATTCAGGCATTGCAGATGGGCAATCCGGATGCCATAACGCTTGCCCAAAGCGGAACACCGACAATCGCGATTAAAGAAGAGTTCATGGGCAAGGCAATTGGGTTGATGATTTATAACAATCGCAGCGGCACGCTGGTGGAAACCCTGGGGGAATTTGACATTCCGATTGCCAAAATTGCCCCGATACTCAACGATTTTTCGCTGTTGATGCAGTCGCGCAAAAAGGCGACCCGCCGCATTGAACGTATGGGCGAAAAACGCTGGCTGCTGTTTGCCGCCGGGGTGTACACCACTGTCGTCACCCTCTTTCACAATGAACCTTCGCAGTTGCAAAGTCAGGAAATGGAGCGTTTGCACCACGACTTTGAAGAAGCCAACCATTTCTTCTTTGAAAGTGGCGAATATGACTCCGCCAAGCTCGCATACCCGTTTCTGGTGTTCATTAAACGTAAACTGAGCCGCTAACGCCCATTCTGACCGTATTGTGCTGCACCGCAGTCGCTGTTTTCCCCAGCGATTGTTTTGATTCCCCCTGTTTGTGGTGGTCACAGGCGCGCGGTTTGCGCTAGAGTTAGGATAGGTGACGCCAAATGGAGACAGGAAAACTACGTCATGAGGCGCGGCACAATCTTTGTTGTTCTGTTCATCGTGGTTGTTGCGGGCATTTTGCTGTTCAGCCGGGTGGCAACTCCGCCCGAATCGATCAATGTTGAGTTCGCTGTTAGTCCACTGGTTGCGGCGTGGGTGCAGCCTGTCGTTGACGCCTACAATGCGGAAGGCGTGATACTGGCGGGACGCCCGGCTCGCGTCACGCTTGTCTCTGTGGATGATCTGGAAACATGGCAGCCCGGCAGCACGCGCGTCTGGACAGCATCTGACCATCCTGATGCATGGATTCCGGCGGTGAGTATGTCCGCTGATTATCTTACGCTGCCCGTGAGTTGGGAGACGATCAGCCCGTCACTCGGCTCAACGCTGCTGGTCTGGGGCGGTTACAGCGAGCGCGTAGACCTGCTGGCAAATGTCGGCGTGGGGTTTAACTGGGATACTGTCGCTGCCGCTGCGGCTGTCGGCAACTGGGCGGATGTTGCCAGTGACCCAGAGGGCAACCGTAATGTGCGCGTGAATCTTGCCTTCCAATCACCAGGTAGTTCAATGAATGGTCTCGCTGTCGTGTTTTCTGCGGCGGCGCATTTTGACAACACGACCACCCTTGCCGGTCTTGCGTCCACCTATCGCCAGAGCCTGCTGCCGGTGATCTGCCGCGTGCCTGGTTTCCAGACGCTGAGCGCCAACCCTGCGCTGGACATGGCGGCACGGCGTTCAGTTGCTGATATCGGGCTGCTGCCGGAAAGCCTTTGGTTGACGAATCTGAGTCGGCTGACACGCAGCGAAGATTTTACGCTTGCGTATCCGCGCTACAGCTTCACATTTGACTTTCCGCTGTTGTTCCTGGCAGATACCGAAACGGATCCTCTGACACGGCAGGTTGTAGAGGAACTGGCGGGGCGTTTGCAAAGCGCGGGACAACAGCGAACGCTGCTGTCCTTTGGCATGCGCCCACAGGGTGGGCTGCCAGAGGTGGGCGGCGGCTTAGATGTGACAGCGACACTGTTTGTGGCGGCTGTTGATCACGGTTTGCAAGTGCAGCCAGTGGGCGAGCCGATCACGCAGTTGCCTTCGCGAGATGAAATCCTGAGCGTTCTCAACTGGTTTAACGGGCGACGCTGTCCTTAGCCGCCGGTTAGGGCACACCTGTTTGCCGTGTGCCCTGCGTGGAATAAGCCAGGTCTATTCCCCGCTGGAAGGTTCTTCTGTTTGCGGGGGTCCAGCCGTTTGTGTCAGATACACTGCCTGCTGGGTTGCGCGCTGTCGTGCTGTAGCATCCACGGGCGGCACCGGGGTTACAGCGAGCCGCGTAGGACGTGGCGCTGCCGTTTCCGCGCGAGGCGTTTCTGTCGCGCCTGGCACTGGCGAGAGCAAGCCAGGGGGCGCTGGCAGGTCGGTCCACGTTGCCGTTGCTGTTGCTGAAGGCAGCACCGGGGTGGCTGTTCCAGTCGCTGTTGTGGTGGGTGTCGGCGTGCGGGTTTCTGTTGGCGGAATACGCGGTGCAGTCGTTGTAACGATGGCAGGTGCTTGCTGCGTGACTGTTCCCGCAGCGCTTGCGGCAGGTGTTATGCGCGGCGTATCCGGTGAAACGGATGTCATCGTCAGTGTCAGCGTAGGCGGCAGCGCCTCTGTTGCAGTTGCTGACAGTGTTGCTGTAATGGCAGCAGGTGCAGTTGGGCTGCTGTCAGGTGATGAGGAAGCGCCGGCGCCGGGCAAAGGCAGCGCCGCAGGTACTGCCCAGACGCCGCTGTCGTCTACTGCCGCCGCAGTAAGCAGCAGGATGTTATTAAACAGTGCCATCGTTTCCAGCGGACTTTGCATCGCCAGCAGTTCGCGCCGGGCGCGCTGCAAGTACTGGCGCAGGTCTTCGGTGGTGCGCGGGCTGGCGTAGGCAATTGCGTTATAGGTGGCGTCGTACAGGTCGCTTAAGTGGATAGGCGCAAGCGCTGCTTTGCTGTACATGGCGTGGGTTTCGTACAGGCGTGTGTTTGCCAGTTGCAGCCAGGTCGTATCAAGCTGTCCGACAACCGAGGCAATGCCGACGACCACATTTTCCCATGTGCGCTTGACGCCATACAACGCTTCATCGGGCAGATCGTCTGCCGCTGCGATAACTGCCCCACTGCTGCCTAGCAGTCCCAGCAGCACGGCAATCAGCACGGCGGCAGCCAGGCGGCTTAGCGGTTTGAACTGGCGCGCCGGCGGGAGCAGCATAACCTGAGGTTGCGGGTTGCCGGTTTTTTTGCGGGCAGTCGCGCGGAGCTGCTTTTCGAGCAGCTCAACGCGGGTTTCGGACAGTGTGGGCGTGGACAGGCGCTGGACAAACAATGCCAGCTGCAGGTCGCTGCGCAGGGCTTCCGCAAACTGAGGATAACGCGCCACGCAGGTGTCCACGCTGCTGCCTGTGAACACTGCGTCAAGGCATTCGTCCAGCACACGTTCATATTCAGGAGAAGCCAGTTGTCTGTTCACGATAACCCTGCC
>DAOTWP010000070.1:0-4648 GCA_034435675.1 Anaerolineae bacterium | reverse complement strand
TACGTATACCAGCCCGTGACCACGCGATATTCGCCCGGCGGCAGCGCGTCCGGCAGCGTGATCTGCACCACTTCGACCAGCCCGACCCCGGCGGCAAACGCGCCCGGCGGGATGTCCTCCTGCGCGACCACATCGCCAGTGGGCGCGAGGATGTGCACAAAGCGAATGTCGCTGTCGCGCACGGATTCGGCAAAATCCCACGCCAGATAGACCGTCACCTGTGCGCCTGCCTGCGCCGCCAGCACACCGCCGCGCAGCGTCACCCCGCGGGCAAAGCGCACGGGCGCAAACGCCGACGGCAGGAAACCATCCAGCCGCGCGTCTTGCAGCAGCAGACCCCGGCAGCGCAGGGTTGGCGTTGGCGGCAGGGGACAGGGCGGCTCCAGCGCCAGCGTGAGGGTATGATACCCGGCAGTCTCCACTGGCAGGGGCAGGCGCACCTGTGTTTCACCTGCCACCCGCAGCGCGCGCACCTGCCAGCCGTCCAGCGTGAACACAGTGTCGCGTCCATCCGCCGCCAGCGCCGCGCTGAACAGCGCCCACCCGCTGACCGGGGCATAGAGATAGGCATCGGCGCGGCTGGTGATATTCGTCTCGGCGGGCAGGCGCGTCACCAGTTCCCGCGGCGGCATTCCCGCGTCAGGGCGGCGGAACAGGGCGAAGCGTTCGTCCTCGTAGAACGGCGCGCCCAGCCGTGCGCGCGTGTGGGCATACAGGCTGCCGTCCGGGTCATAATGGCGGTGCAGGATGATGATGTCCGCACCTGCCGCGTCCAGCAGCGCCGCGTCAAGCGTCTGCTGCAACAGGCTCAGCTTTGCCGGGCTGACGGGTGTTTGCCGTGTCACCTGCCCGGCGATCAGCGGTAAGCCATGCACGGTTTGCAGCCAGAGTGCCTCTTTCGCCGCCAGCACATTGTCCCACGGCAGGTTAAACACTGCACGCACACCCGGTTCCTGCCCCAGCATGGCAAAGACAGCAGGCGGTTCGGCAGGCACGGTGGGCAGCGGGAAAAATGACTGGTAATCGAACAGCAGCAGCGCCAGCAGCACGGCGGTGAGGGCAAACCGTCGCCCAGCATCACGCCATGCGGCAGCGGAAGTCCCCTGCAGGGGCGCGGTATACTGCGCCCGCCTGCCAGATGCGCCGCGCATCCCTCCCAGCAGCCACGCCGCGCCGTAACCCGCCAGCACCGCCAGCGCCAGCGCCAGCGTGAAGTTAAAACGCCCTGGTGTGCGTGCCTGGGTGAACAGCGGCAAATCCTGCACCAGCGCATAGGGCAGCGTCACATAACTGCTGTACTCGTCAGTTTGCACCACCAGCGGCGCATCAAACACTTTCAGCACGGGACCCAGCGACAGCACCCACGCGATGCCCGCCAGCAGCAGCCAGCCGCGCGCCGCCCGCACGCGCAGCAGAGCGACCAGCGCCAGCAGCCCGGCGACCAGCCCTACATACGCCGCGCCTTCGACAATGTTCACGCCCAGCACGCGGTGGGTGAATTCAAGCTGCCCGTACAGCGGATGGTTGAACGAGGGCGTCACGACTGCCAGCAGATCGGCGCTGTAGCGCACGTTGGTTTGCTCTTCATACGCCGCCGTCGCCACGGTGGCGCGAATGGACGGCAGCAGGAACAGCCCCAGCAGCACACTGCCCAGCGCCCCCGCCAGCGCCAGCCGCAGCAGCCCGCCCCAATCGCGCTGCCACAGCGCCCGCAGCGCAAACCACATACCGATGGGCAGCAGCACGTAGATTGCTTGCAGCGCGTGCCCGCCGGGCGTCAGCACGAAGAACAGCGCCGCCAGCGCCAGCCAGCGCGGACGCAGCCCTGCGATCCATGTGCCTCTGTTCCCCGCTTGTGTGTCTTCCGCCGTATCTGCATGACCGGTCAGCCGCCACAGCGCCCACACGAGCAGCGGCGCGCCCCACATGACCAGCAGCCCGGCGTGCCCACCTGCCAGATGCCCCTGCATGACCGGATGCGCCAGAAAGACCGCCCCGCCCAGAATCGCTGCCGGGCGCACCTGCGGGTTATGCCGCCCGTCCAGCAGCGCCCACAGCAGCCCGTACAGCGCCCAGCCGTTCAGCGCCATGGTCAGCACAATGGTCAGGTTGTAGGCGGCTGCCAGCGGCAGGAAGAAGGCGAACAGCCACATCGGGAAGAATTGCAGCGGGTTCGCCCACAGCGTAATGCCCTCGATGCCGTCCGGGTAGCCCAGCAGCGGCTGGAAAAACGGCTCCTGCCCGCTTTGCAGCGCCGTCTTGAACCACCACACGTTGCGCAGCATCTCGTAGGCATCGCTGTCGGGGTAGCCCGCCGCCTGGTCGCCCAGGTGCAGCACCAGCGGAAACGTAATCAGCAGCGCCAGCAGCAGGAACAGCAGGAATACCAGTCCGTGCGCCGCCCATGCTGGCAGTGTGGCGCGGCTGGCGGTGGCGGAGTCAGGGTGCATCAAGCGTCATCGTCCCCAGGTAGATACGGTCTGCGCCCTCTGCTGTGGTCAGGCGCATCAGGTCGGGGTAAGTATACCAGCCCGCGTAAAGCGTGTACTCGCCCGGCGGCAGGTCATTCGGCAGCGCCAGCCGCACGACTTCGGCGCGTCCCTCGCCCGCCGGGATCGCGCCCAGCGGCACATCACTCTGCGCGACAAGCGTGCCGTCCGCGTCCAGCAAATGCACGAAACGCACAGCGCTGTCCAGCAGGGAGCTTTCTGCCTGCCACCACAGCCAGACGACGACCTCACGCCCGGCGGCATCCCCCGGAGCAAGTGTGCCCGCGCGCAGCGTCACGCGCCCGTCCAGCATCACGGATGCAGCCGCTGGCGTGGTCGGCTGCGCGGCAAACGTTACCGCTATGGATGCAGGCAGCGGCGGGCATTCCAGCGTTGCAACCAGCGCGGGACTGCACGGCGGCGGTTCCAGCGTCAGCGTGTGATAACCCGGCTCGATGTACAGCGGGAACGTCTGCGCGCCCCCCGGCTGCATCGCCGCGCGCCCGACGACTGCGCCATCCAGCAGCAGCGCCACATCGCCCGCCGCCGTGCCGTTGAGCGCCAGCAGCAGCCAGCGCGCGTCCGGCGTAAACAGGTAGGTGCTGTCCCCGGCGCTGAGCAGCAGCGGTTGCAGCGGCGTGTCCGGCGCGGGCACTGCAAACACGGCGATCAGGTCATCCTCGTAAAACGGCATACCCAGCACCGCGCGGGTGTGCGCGGCGAGACTGTCCTGCGCCCACTGCTTATGCAGGATGACCACATCCACCCCGGCGGCGTCCAGCAGCGCCAGATCAAGCGTTTGCAGCAGCGCCAGTTTCGCCGGGTCTACGGGCGTGCGCCGGGTAATCTGCCCGCCGATCATCGGGCGCTGGTGCCCGGTTTGCAGCCACATGCCGTCCTTGTGCGCCAGCGGGTGCTCAACGGGCAAATCCAGCACGGCGCGCACATCTTCGCGCCCTGCCAGCGCCGCAACGGGCGCAGGCACGACACCGCGCACAGTGGGTAGCCCCCAAAACAACTGCTGGTCGAACAGCACGACTGCCAGCAGCGCCAGCAAGAGCACGGTCCTGGCGGGATGCCCCCACCTTCTGCCCACCTGTTGAGCGGGCACACGCGCAGGCACACGCGCGGGCACAATGTCTTGCGCCCCTACACTAGATTCGTGGGATGCTGAAATGCCGCGCCTGGCGTGAAACAGCCCTGCCGCGCCATAACCTGCCATGATCGCCAGCGCCAGCCCCAGCGTGAAGTTGAAGCGCACCGGTGTGCGGCTCAGGCTGAGCAGCGGCAGGCGTTCGAGCAGCGCCCAGGGCAGCAGCAGCGGGGTGGTGTACGCGCCGGAGGTCACAAGCACCGTTTGCCCATTGACGCGCAGCACCGCGCCGAGCGACAGCACCCACGCCGCCAGCGCCAGCAGCAGCCAACCGCGCGCCGCCCGCCGCCGCCAGACGCCCACTGCCGCCAGCAGCCCGCCGGCGATGCCGATATAGCCCGCCTGCTCGAACGGTTCCGCGCCAAGCAGCCGGTGTGAATAGTCGAGTCCTGCATACAGCGGATTCATAAAGGAAGGCGCGATCACAGTCAGCAGGTCGGCGCTGTAGCGCAGCGAGTCGCGTTCGCGCACCTGTGCCGGGGCGTTGAGGATGTCCGCCGCCGCAGGCAGCACAAACAAGCCCGCCAGCAGTGTGCCCATGCCTGCCGCCAGCAGCACACGCCGGGCACTGCGCCAGCGCCGTCGCAGCACTGCGCCTGCCAGCAGCAGCAGCGTGACTGGCAGCAGCAGGTAAATGCCGAGCAGGATACTGCCCCATGCGCTGACCATGAACCACAGCGCCGGGACGAAAAAGGCGCGCGGGCGCGGGTTGTCAGCGCGGTTGAGCAGCGCCAGCAGCGTGCCGGTGTAAAACACTGCCGGGTAGAGCGTCAGCAGCCCGCTGTGCCCGGCGGCAAGATGCCCCTGAAACGCCGGATAGGTCATGAACAGCATGCCCGCCAGCAGTGCGGCAGGCAGGCTGTCGGTCAGGCGGCGCACCAGCCAGCACAGGCTCCAGCCGTTGAGCGCCAGCGTCAGCAGCAGCGCCAGATTGAACGCGGCGGGCAGCGGCAGCGCCAGCGCGAACAGCCACGCCGGGAAGGATTGCAGCGGCAGCGCCCACAGG
>DAOTWP010000069.1:0-37157 GCA_034435675.1 Anaerolineae bacterium | reverse complement strand
GCTTGCCCCCACCCAATACCCGCTGGTGCGTGAACGCGCCGCCGCCGCGCTCATCACGACGCGGGACACAGGCGCCGCCGCTGTGTTTCGGCGCGCTGTGCGCAGTCTGGACGCGCAGGTGCGGCAGCTTGGCGCGCTGGGCTGCGGGGCAATGAAAATTGAAGAAGCGGTCAACGATTTGGTACCACTGCTGCATGATGCCGATGCCGGGGTGCAGATTGCAGCAGGGTTGGCACTGGGGGCAATTGGGACTGATCCCGCGCTTGATCATATGGTTGAGGCGCTGATGAACGGCGGTGAACAGGTGCAGCGCGCTGTTGCCGAGACCTTTGCCGCACTGCCGCAGGAAGGCTACCCGATCCTATACGACGCCATCAGCCATGAGGAAATGTCCGTGCGGCGCGCGGCTGTCTTTGGGCTGCGTCGCCTCAAAACCCCCTGGGCGTTGATCGCCATTTATCGTGCTTTTCTGGAAGACCCGCAGTGGTATGTCCGTTCTGCCGCGCAGCAGGCATTTACTGAAATGCATTCCTTTGAACATGGGGGTCCACTGGCATATCCTCCGGCAAAGGCAATCCCCTGGCTGCTGGATTGGGCATCACGGCATGGGGAAGGGCTGCCTTCCGTAGAGGTTGCCAACCAGATGCTGTTGAAGGCTTTGCAGGAGGGCGAACCGGACGAGAAAATGCTTTCCGCAGCCACGCTGGGACAGCTTGGACTGGCAGACATGGCGAAACCATTGTACACCGCCCTGTGTGATCGCCATGCTCCGCTGCGCGATACCGCCTACCGCGCGCTGGGCGAATTGCAGCTCCAGATGGGCAGAGCGATACCCGTCCCCGCCTGAACCGGAATTGCAGCAGCGCAGATGCGATCAGGGGTTGTTCGGGCTATCCGCAGTGGGTGCTGTGGTTTCCTCTAGCAAAGGGGTGTTTTCGGCGGTAGCTTCAGGCTCTACTGCTGCTGCTGTAGGGATACCCTCCGGTAGTAGTTCAAATTCCGGCGGGCACAGGAAGATACGGTTGAAGTCCGTGTGAAAAATATATTGCTGGTTACCTGCCACAAGGACGATCCGATACCCATTGGCAAGCATCCGGGTGTATTGTCGCTGTGGTTGTGGGCAGCCCAGGCTGTTATCCTCCCACTGTACGGGCACAACCTGGAGAAGCTGCTGGTCTTGTGGCGCGATACCGGATTCCTCGGCGACACGCAACCGGGCAATGTCCACCATTTCTGCCGCGACAGGATCGGACTGCAGCAGTGTTGGCGTATTGACGGCATCCGGGGTTGGCGCAGGATCAGTGCGCAAATCTGCCGGTGCGGGCAGCAGACGGGTGGTTGCTGTTGGCTCAAGCGTTGGGCTAGGTGTTACGCTGGCAGCAGGGGGAATCAAAGTCAGGGTGGGTATCTGTTGCGATACCCCCCCCGTATCGCACGCTGCGAACAGCAGTGCCGTGCCTGCGCACAACAGGTGTGCAAACGCTGTGGGTCTGTTTCTGCCCATCTCCAGAACACGCTGTGGGGTAAGAATGCTTAATCAGCATTCAAGCCTAACTGGTGGGAAGTTTCTTCTGGATGTCAGACGAAGTCACGCCCTCAATGCTGACAATCTTGTCACGCCCATCAGCGCCAGCGACGATTTCAATCCGATTCGCAGGCACTTCCAGGCGCTGGGCAAGGAAGTTGATCAACTCTTCGTTTGCCTTGGGATCACCCGCCGGGGATGCCATCAGCCGAATCTTGATGGTGCCGTCTTCCTGAATACCAGCAAATTCAGTCGCCGTAGCACGGGTAACCACACGAATAGGCAGCGCGGCACCGCCCCGTGCATCGGTAATCTCGTATTTGCGTTCAGATGACATGATGAGCCGTCCTCTCAAATGGTTTTCATGCTGCTCATGATATGCCGAAGCACTATTCGGCACGAGTTAGCAATCGCATTTGACGCTAGAATAGCATGCGTTGCTAATCCATACAAGCAGTGAGCTATTTTCAGGCGGGCGGCTCTGTGTGTCCGGCACTCAGACCGCGCGCATGAGTACCAGCAGCACCTGAATGACCAACAGCACCACCAGCGGACTGAAATCCAGCATCATGCCGCCGGACTGGGGCATTGCCTGACGCAGCAGGTCACGCACGGGGGCAAGCACTGGTTCGGTAATGTCAAATAGCAGCCGGATTAGCGGATTACCGTAATCCACATTGGGGAACCAGCTCAGCAGCACACGCGCGAGAATGATTACCGAGTAGACTTGCAATAGAATCACCAGAATGTTCAGTACAGCGTTCACATCCAATACTCCGTCACATCACAACTTGATTAAACGAAAACAGCCAGAACTAATCCGGGCGTTCGCCAAAAATCGCCCGCCCAACGCGCACGAGGGTTGCACCCTCTTCCACAGCAACCGGATAGTCATCCGTCATACCCATACTCAAGTCCGGCAGCAGCACACCTACGGCATCTATCAGCATGCCGCGCAGTCTCGCCAGATCAGCGAAAACCGGGCGCGCGGCTTCCATCTCCTTCGTGATGGGTGCCATGGTCATTAACCCGCGCAAATGCAGTCCGGGCAGCGCTGCAATCTGGCGTACCTGCCGGACCAGGGCATCACGCAGGCTGTGATCCTGCTGCCACCCGGACGCCTCGAAGCCGCTTTTGCTGGCTTCACCGGAGACATTCATTTGCAGCAGCATGTCCAGGGTGCTGCCTTGTTCGACTGCCAGCCGCGACAGCTTCTCCGCCAGCTTCAGGCTGTCCACGGAATGCACCACCTGAAACATGCCTGGAATCTCTTTCGCTTTGCGGCTTTGAATGTGCCCGATCATATGCCAGATGACTACGTCTGGCACCTGCGCATTCACTGCCGGGATTTTATGTTCGGACTCTTCTACGCGATTTTCGCCGAAATGTCGCACCCCTGCGGAAAACGCGGCGATAATGGCATCAACCGGCTGCTGCTTGCTGACGGCAACCAGCCTCACCTCGGCAGGATCGCGCAGCGCACGGGCGCAGGCATCTGCAATCCGCGCCTGCACCGCCGCGACACGTTCGGCAATTGTTGCGGCAAGATCGGTGGTCACAATGCCATTACCAGCCCGAACCGCCCGGTACGCCCTTTCTCTGCCCGATGCGAGAAAAACTCGTCGGTGTGCTGTGCCGTACAAATCCCGGCGATTTCAATCTGTTCTACCCCGGCGCGCTGCAAATCCAGCGCGTTTGCCTCCCACAGGTCGAAATAGGCACTCCCATCCTGCGCATCATGGCGGATGATACCGTCTGTCGTCCCATAATATGCAACCGCGGCAGCGACCACTTCTGCTCCCACCTGATACCTGTCAGGCCCGATACTGGGTCCAATACACGCCTCAATCTGTTCGGGTTTACAGCCATACGCCTGCACCATCGTGCGCACAGCACTGGCTGCCGCGCCTTGTACTGTGCCGCGCCAGCCTGCGTGGACGGCGCCAATCACCCCGCGCGCGGGATCGAACAGCATGATCGGTGTGCAGTCGGCGTAGCGCATTACCAGCGGTGTGTCTGGGCGATCCGTGACCATCGCATCTGCCAGCGCAATCCAGCGTCTGCCGCGTACCGGACCATTGACGATCACGGTGTCGGCGCTGTGCACCTGCCACACCGTGCAGCTCCGTTCGCCGTTGACGCCCAACGCGGCATACATCAACTCGTGGTTCTGGCGTACCGCTGCCAAATCGTCCCCCACGGTCCCGCCAACATTCAGTGATGCCCAGGGCGCTTGGCTGGTGCCACCCTGCCGCGTGAAGATGGCATGGCGTAGTCCATTCCAACGCACTGATTGATAGAACGCCAGTTCGCCATTTACTACGCGCTTCAAACCGACGCCTCACTTTCTTTTGAAAGCTCAAACTCTTGCCTGCTCAAGCTGGTGCCTTTCTTGCGGCGTTTTGCAGTTTAGTTGTATACTGCCAACAGGTATAGAGGTTGTCAATGCCAACAGCGTTTCCTGGGATGCACCTTCGTTGCTGTGCTGCTACA
This sequence comes from Anaerolineae bacterium, assembly GCA_034435675.1. Classification (GTDB taxonomy): domain Bacteria; phylum Chloroflexota; class Anaerolineae; order Aggregatilineales; family Phototrophicaceae; genus DAOTWP01. The sequence goes on along the minus strand of DAOTWP010000069.1, from coordinate 33,139 downwards.
GTAATCTGTAGAACTATGAACCCGGGTTGCCGCTTGAACGATGTGACGAGATCCACGTGTGTGAGCATGAATGATCATCAACGGAAACACAGTAGCAGCGGCGTATCGGGGTTAGCGCAATGCAGCAACAGCTTTACCAATCGTAAGGTGTCTTATGAGTAACTACGAAAAAAGCCGCATTCCTGGTAGAAAAATTTCCGTGTTGATTGTCGATGATCATCCGCTGTTTCGCGATGGTTTACAGCGGACCATCGAACTGGAACATGATCTGGAAGTGGTCGGGCAGTGCCAGGATGGGGAAGAGGCGCTCCAGACAGCACGAGAACTGCACCCCAACGTCGTACTGCTGGACATTAATCTGCCTTCGATGAACGGGTTGCAGGTCGCCCGCCAGCTAAAGGCAGAGCGCGCGGATACAACGGTTGTTGTCCTGACTGCCTATCACGATGTTCAGCAGGTGCTGCACGCCATGCGCGCGGGCGCGTCTGCCTACTGTGCCAAAGACATCATGCCCGATGATCTGATTGCGATTATCCGCGATGTGGCAAATGGGAAATTCATCATCGGTGATGAACGCCTGGATTCGCGCGAACTGGAGCATTGGATCAACGCCAACATAGAAGCCATCGGCGGACCTTATATGGTCGACCCCGATGAACACTATATTCCGCTTAGCCCGCGTGAAATGGAAATCCTGCAATTTGTGACTAATGGGCTGAGCAACAAGGAAATCGCGGCGCGTTTGCGCATCAGCCAACAAACAGTCAAGAATCACATGACATCCATTTTGAAGAAGCTGAATGTGGAAGATCGCACACAGGCAGCGGTAATGGCACTCCGTAATGGCTGGGTGCGCATTCAGACCAGAGATTCAAGCACATCGGGTAATAAATAAGCATCCAACGCTACAGCGGTGAGGTCAGAATGGACGACGGAAACGAACTAAGAGATGAACTGCTTGATTTGATCACTGAGCAGATGGGCAGTGTCAAATCAAAGCTGGCGGAAATCCGCACGCAAATCGAAGAAACCAAAATGCTTGTGGATCGTGAACAGCAGCGCAATTCTGACATTGCAACGCAGCTTCGCGCCGTACAGGATAACCTCGATACGGTCCCCCGGCAGGACATCAAGGCGCGTTATGATGAAGCGCTGGACGCCCGCTTCCGGCTGGCAACCATGCGCGGGCAGCTTGAAAAATTCGAGTCTTACCGCGATTACCTTGAAGACGAACAGGCATTTCTTTCGCAGTTTCGCGCCAAGATCGAAGGCATTGAAGCGCTGCCGATAGAGAATGAAGGCGATGTCGGCACACGGGGTGTGTTTAATATCGTGCGTATTGTGCAGGCGCAGGAAGACGAGCGTCAGCGCCTTGCCCGGCAGATGCACGATGGTCCGGCACAGTCGCTGACCAACTTCATTTTGCAGGCGGAAATCTGCCAGCGGCTATTTGACCGCAACCCGGATCGCGCGGCGGAAGAACTGGGTAATCTGAAGACGGCTGCCAGCGTCACTTTCCAAAAGGTGCGTGACTTCATTTTCGACCTGCGCCCAATGATGCTGGATGACCTCGGCGTTGTGCCTACGGTGCGCCGTTATGTGGAGTCGTTTAAAGAAAAGAACGATATTGAAACCAAACTGGAAATCTCCGGTGAGGAACGCCGCCTTGAGACCCATCGTGAAGTGATGATCTTTCGCGGTATTCAGGATCTGATGAGTTATGCGCGCGATTACGCTCAGCCCACGAACCTGCTGGTGAAGTTGAATATGGCTGGGGAGCGCATCCGGGCAGTGGTCGAGGATGATGGGCGCAGTTTTGACGCGGAAGCGATTTATGCCCAGGAGGAAATTCACTCCGAAGATCCGCGCGTGCAGGGGTTGATTACCCTGAAAGAGAAGTTTGAACTGGTCAGCGGAGCAATGTCGGTTTCCAGTGATGATACCAACGGGACCATCATCCAGCTGGAAATTCCGGCGGGATAATCTGCTGACTGCGGGTGCCGGTGATAGGACAAACAGGTAGTTTGACAATTTCCGGCATTAGACTACACTGGTTTTGACCAGCAAGTGGCATTGAGGCATTAACGCTCTTTAATGGTTCGATCATCCATCAGCAGCTCGCCAGTCTAAAGGTCAGCCCAGCGCCGATCTCTGCCAGATGGGACGCAACATTCGGAGGACTTCATGCGTGGTCGTCTTTTGATAATCATAGCATTTCTGGTTGTGCTGGTGGCAGTTGTGGTGGGCGTTGTGCTGCTGCCCCCACAGGGTAACCGTACACAGCCACTGAGTGGCACACCGGGAGCAACCGTGGTAGACCTTGACGTGACACCGTCGCCCACCGCGACGGAGGTGCGCCTTGTGCCGCTGTATATTGCGCTCTTTGATCTGCCGCGTGGCACGCGCATCACTGAAGATATGGTGCGGCTTGTGGAATATCCCGAAGCCAATGCGCCGTTCAATGCTATTGCGAATCCGGAGGACATCATCGGCAAGATTGCCAGCACTGATGTCTATCGTGAACAGCCGGTGCTGCAAACGATGGTCGTTGATGATCTTTTCGAAATCGGTAGACCACGCTCAGAAGCCTCTTCTGTGCTGCCGCCGGGCACGGTCGCCATCTCTGTGCCGATGGATCGCCTGACCAGTGTTGCCTATGCTATCCGTGATGGCGACAGCGTTGACATCATCATCTCGCTGCTCTTTGTTGATGTGGACGAAACATTCGGCAGCATCGAACCCAACAATGTGCGCCTGATTTTGATTGTGGACGGCGTGCTCACAATCTCGGAACCTGTGCGTGGGCGTTTGGACACCAGCCCGACTTTTGGGGATGTATTTATTGAAGCATCTGAACCTCAGCGTCCACGTCTGGTGACTCAGCGTATTATCTCTGGCGCTCTTGTGGTGCATGTTGGCGATTTCCCGCGTGATGGCATCTTTATCAGCGTGCCGCCGACACCCACGCCTGTGCCTGTGGCAGAAAGCGAAGACGGTACGGTGCGCGGTACGCAGGTGCCCACCCCGGTGCCGCCGCGTCCGGACATTATCACGATTGCCGTTTCCCCACAGGAAGCAGTGGTGCTGACCTGGGCAGTCGAAGCCCGTCTGCCAATCACGTTTGCGCTGCGCCCATCGGCAGATACGACGCGCATCCAGACGGAGCCTGTGACGCTGGACTACATCATGGATTCTTACGGGATCGATTTGCCCCCACGCCGCCCGTATAACATCCAACCGCCGATCACCAGCATCCGTCAGTTAATCACGGCAGAGGAAATCTCATTCAACCAGCCAACTGCGGTGCCTTCAACGGGCAATTAGCGTGGTAATTAATAGATCAGCCTGCCTGAAAGCAGTGTTCAGCAGGCTGATCTTGTTGATCCATCGTGTTGCGCAGCGAACCCTGTGATAACAGATGATGTTTCTTCATCAAGCAGATAAGCACACAGTGGCGAAAACTTTATGAAAGGAGGCGGCGCAAACGGTCCTGTAATCCCGCCCGGGCTGCTGCGCCGAAACAGGTATGGCTCCACAGTCAGAAGTCATCACAATATTACTGGTTGACGACATCCCTGAAACCCGCGAGAACATCAAAAAGCTGCTGGCATTCGAGCAGGACTTTAAAGTCGTTGATACTGCCGGGACCGGGCGTGAAGGTGTGGAGTTAGCCAAGAAACACAAACCGAACATCGTCATCATGGATATTAACATGCCGGATATGGATGGTATCCAGGCGACCGGCTTGATTACCCAGGCAGTGCCCACTGCTGCTGTGATCATGATGTCCGTCCAGAATGACACCGACTATATGCGCCGGGCAATGCTCGCAGGGGCGCGCAACTTCCTGACCAAGCCCATTGGCACCGAGGAACTATACAGCACTATCCGCACGGTACATGAGCGCAACAAGCCGTTGATTGCCCAGTATCAGGCGATTGCCGAAGCCAGCAGCGTCATCACTCCCGCCAAGAAATCCACCGGGGCAGGCACACGCGCCGGGAACATCATTGTGGTCTACAGCCCTAGCGGTGGGGTGGGAACGACGACAATTGCGACCAATCTGGCAACTGGGTTGATGAAAGAGGACATCCGCGTGCTGCTGGTGGATGCAGACCTGCAATTTGGCGATATTGATGCCTTTCTCAATCTGCAATCGCAGTCCACCATCGTTGATCTTGTTGGCAGTGTAGACGACCTCGATACCGAGTTGTTCGACAATATTGCCGTCACGCATCCTAGCGGGCTTAAAGTGTTGATGGGTCCTTCGCGTCCGGAATTTGCCGAAGAAGTGAAGGCAGACCCCAAGACCGTTGCCAACATCATCGAAAAAATCGCCAACAACTACGATTTCATCATTGTCGATACCCCCACAGCGTTTGACGAAATGCTGCTGGCTCTGTTTGATATTGCCACGCGCATCGTGGTGGTGGGGATGCCGACACTGCCTTCGGTCAAAAACATCCGCTTTGTGCTGGATCTGTTCGATCAGCTTGGCTATGCACCGGATAAGTCGCTGCTCGTACTCAACCGCACCTATGATGATCGCAATCGCAAGATGGCAACACTCTCCCTTGAGAAGATTCAGAGTTGGCTCAAGCGCGAAATTATCGCCAAGATTCCACTGGTGGACGAACGTATTGTGCTGAGTGCCATCAATCGCGGTATTTCGGTAATCGACTCTGACCGTGATCACAGCAAAGCACCGATCAAGGAGCTGCTGGCGCTTGCGGACTATGTGCAGCAGTTGCTGATGGGCAAGTCAGAAGAATCCGCTGCACCGGAACCAGATAAGTTGAACAAGAGCAGCATTTTCCGGCGGCGTTGAGCGCGTGGATTAGTGCGCCAGAACTCAGACGTATGTAGTATCGAAGTATGCATAATTCTGCCAGAGGCATTGACGCTGTATCCCGTTTGGCTGTAGCCTAAGTTGTAAGTACGAAAATTGTGGAGGAACCCCGACAATGTCATTGTTGCGTCGTATTGAAAGCGGCAAAAATCGCCCTGGCGGTGGCAACACACCCTCTGGAGGTAGCTCTGGCAGCAGTGGCAATACCCCTCCGCCAGAAGACACCGGTAGTGGTGTTAGCGAGTCCAAACTGGCAGCGATGCGTGCTGCGCGCAGTGTCAGCGTTGAAAGCGCCGGGCGGCGTCCTGCCGATAACTCCTATATTGACCTGAAGGTGCGCGTACAGAATAAACTTCTGGCGGAAATGGACCAGTCTATGGACATTTCGCGCAAAAACGAAATTCGTGCCCACATCGAAGAGTTGTTTAATACCATTCTCGCTGAAGAAAGCATGGTCCTCTCGCGGACAGAGCGGCATCGTCTGTTTGAGTCCATTGTCGCCGATATTCTCGGTTTTGGTCCACTGGAACCACTCCTCGCTGAAGACAGCATCACCGAAATCATGGTCAATGGACCGAAGAACATCTTCATTGAGCGGAAAGGCAATCTGTCGCGCGCGCCGGTTTCTTTCGAGAACGATGATCATGTGATGCGCATCATTGACCGCATTGTAGCGCCGCTGGGACGCCGTGTGGACGAGAGTTCGCCGCTGGTGGACGCCCGTCTCCCCGACGGTTCGCGTGTGAACGTTGTCATTCGCCCGATTGCCCTGTGTGGTCCAACCATCACCATCCGTAAATTCTCCAAGAAGCCGCTTACCGTTGAAGACCTGATCCGTTTCGGTTCGATGACCCCGGAAATCGCCGAATTCTTGCGTGCGTGCGTTATCGCCCGCCTGAATATGATCGTGTCGGGCGGTACGGGTTCTGGCAAGACCACCCTGCTAAACGTGCTGTCCAGTTTTATTCCGGCAGACGAACGCATCGTCACTGTCGAAAACGCAGCAGAATTGCAGTTGCGGCAGGAACACGTGGTCACACTGGAAAGCCGCCCCGCCAACATTGAAGGCAAAGGCCAAATCACCATTCAGGATCTCGTGGTGAACTGCTTGCGTATGCGCCCCGACCGCATCGTCGTCGGGGAATGCCGTTCGGGTGAAGCACTGGACATGTTGCAGGCAATGAATACTGGTCACGATGGTTCGCTCACCACCCTGCATGCCAACACCCCGCGCGACGCTATTTCGCGTCTGGAAGTGATGTGCCTGATGGCAGGGATGGATTTGCCCGTTCGCGCTATCCGTGAACAGATTGCCAGTGCGGTCAACGCGATCACCCAGCAAAGTCGTTTGCGTGACGGCGCGCGTAAGATCACCAATATCACTGAAGTGCAGGGCATGGAGGGCGAAATGATTACCATGTCCGACATCTTTGAATTTGAGCAGACTGGCATCGAGGGTGGCAAGATTATCGGACGCATTCGCCCGACCGGACTGCGTCCCAAATTCATTGATCGGATCGAGGATGCCGGTATTCACCTGCCGCCGTCGGTCTTCGGTGTTGGTATGCGCCGCTGAGTATTGGTGTCACATTTCAGTCTGAACAATTCACCAATCGAATTGTAACAGCAAGCGGAAGTGCGCTTGCTTGACGCACTTCCTGTTAGCGACATACAATGAAGCTAAGCAGTTAATAATTCTCTTTTTGGGGTAGTGCGGCATATTGCATTGACAGCTATTTGAGGAAAGCTTACGACGTATGGATACCCCTCAAATTCTCATTCTGGGTGGTGCGGGTCTGTTCGCGGTAATCATCTTGATTATCGGAATCATCAATGTGCGCTCTGACCGCGACCTCATTGAGGAACGGTTGGGTAGCTATGAGCGTGAAGCCAGCAGCTACTACGAGGCGCTCAAAGAAATTGAGCAGCAGGACGAAACCAAAATCGAGAAGCGCAGCGGCTTGACAGAAGCGCTCGACAAGGCATTGACATCACGACCTATCGGGCAAAAATGGCGGCAGCAGCTTGCTCGCGCAGACATCAAGCTGACGGTTGCCGAATATGCAGCTGTACATGTGTTGAGCATGATGGGCTTTTTTGCCGGGGCGTTCTTCGTCATCTTCTCCGGTCAGCTCGTTATGGCGATTGTCGCTGCTTTTGTCGGCTTGTTTGCGCCCCGCATCTATGTTTCCCGCGCAACCAGCAAGCGTCTGGTCAAATTCGAAACACAGCTCCCCGATACGCTTGGCTTGTGGGTGAATGCGCTGCGTTCGGGCTATAGTGTATTGCAGGCAATGGAAGCCATTGCCAGAGATGCCCCCGAGCCAACCGCGACCGAGTTCAAGCGTGTCGTCCAGGAAGTGCAGCTCGGCATTGATCTTGAAGACGCGCTGGAACATCTGCTGGAACGTGTTGAAAGCGAAGACCTTGACCTTGTTGTTACTGCTGTCAACATCCAGCGCGAGGTCGGCGGTAATCTGGCGGAAATCCTTGATGTGATCAGCGTCACCATCCGTGAGCGTATCAAGCTAAAGGGCGAAATCCGCGTGCTTACCGCGCAAGGGCGCGTGACCGGTTACCTGATCAGCTTCCTGCCCATTGGGTTGGCGCTGCTGCTAAACGCGATTAATCCCACCTATATGGGGCGCATGTTTGAAAATCGCGGCTGCGGATGGCCCATGCTTGGTTTGGGGCTGGCGATGATCGGCATCGGTGCCGCACTAATCCAGAAAATCATTGACATTGATATCTAGTAGACTCAAGTAGGGGAAGATGGACGGTCAAACGATTCTCATCGGTATTGCTATCCTGCTCGGGTTAGGCGTTTTTGCCGGGTTGGTCTATGTAGGGCTGCGCGATGATCGCAGCCGTGACCCGCTTCAGGAACGGTTGGCACAATATGGGGAACGGGAGATTCCGGAGTCCCTGACAGATATTGAGTTGCAAATCCCGTTTCGTGATCGTGTGTTGCTGCCTTTGATGCGCCGTTTGGCTGACCTCACGGTGCGCATTACCCCCCAGAAGCAGCTTGAAGAAGCGCGGCGTATGCTGGAACTCGCCGGGATGCAGACTGAACCCACGACCTTCTTCGCCATGCGTGTGATGCTGACCGTCGGGTTGACGCTCGCGGGAATCCTGCTGTTCTTCGTGCTGAACAAGACGGCGGTGACGAACGCCCTGTTGTACACAGCAGGCTTTGCCGCGATGGGCTTCTTCCTGCCGGTCATGCTTGTCCGCAGCAAGATCACCCGCCGCCAGCAGAATGTCGTCAAAGCCCTTCCCGATGCGCTTGACCTGCTGGTGATCTGCGTGGAAGCCGGGCTGGGGTTTGATGCGGCGATGGGCAAGGTCTATGAAAAGTGGGAAAACGAACTGGCAATCGCTTTTGGACGTGTGCTGCGTGAAATCCAGTTAGGTAAGCTGCGCCGTGAGGCACTGCGCGATATGTCTGCGCGGATGGATGTGCCCGATGTGAACTCGTTCGTAGCGGCAATTGTGCAGGCAGACCAGCTTGGTGTAAGTATGGCGAAGATTTTGCGCGTGCAGTCTGACCAGATGCGTGTTAAACGCCGCCAGCGCGCTCAGGAAAAAGCACATCAGGCACCCGTGAAGATGATGATCCCGATGGTTCTGCTCATCTTCCCGTCAATCTGGATCGTGCTGCTCGGACCGGCAATTCTACAGGTGATGGAAGTCGGCGTGTTCTAGCACCAGGTACTACATAGACAAACTGTTTGCCCTGGTTCCTAACGAAGGAAACTATGATGACAGCGGAGTCACCTGTTGGTGATCAATTCCCACAGGGGCATCCTTATCCGGCAGAAACCCAGGGTAGTCCTGGGTTTTTTGTCATTTCTCGGTTGATCAAATCTGCTGCAAACACCTTGCTGGATCTGGTGTTTCCGCCGTCTTGTGCTGGCTGCGGGCGCGTGGATTATCGCTGGTGTCCGCGCTGTGTGGCACTACTTGCCGCTGTACCGGTTGAACTGCTGCCGCGCACTCTGCCCACGCTGGTCGGCTGCGCCGCAACTGGGATCCATGCCGGTAAACTGCAAGCCGCCATCCATGCCCTGAAATATGATTTTGTTCGTGATCTAGCACCCCTTCTGGCAGCAAGACTGTTCACCTGCCTTGCCGAATCGAACTGGACCATCGACATGATCATCCCTGTGCCGTTGCACACTACGCGCTTAGCCGAACGTGGGTATAATCAGTCACAATTACTGGGTGAATACTTAGCAGACCAATGGGAGGTGCCTTGCCTTCCACAGGGGTTACAACGCCACCGCCAGACCCGTCAGCAGGTCGGGCTTAACCATGTTGAGCGGTTGGCAAATGTTGATGGAGCATTCCTTGCGGATCCCACGATTGTTAGGGACGCCTTTGTGCTGCTGATTGATGATGTTTGCACGACCGGTGCGACGTTAGAAGGCTGTGCCCACGCCTTGTTGGCGGAAGGGGCGCGCGGAGTCTATGCCTTGACAGTCAGCATGGCGAACTAATAATGCTGTGTGTTCATACTTGCACCAATTCTTAGGAGGGAGTTGTCACATGGATGTCGTCATTCACGGACACAATGTAAGGGTTACGGACACGTTGGAGGCATACACACAAAAGAAATTAGATCGCCTCGATCGTTATCTGCCCAACATCAGCGATATTCGTGTGGATGTGTCGCGCCAGCGCACTAACCGCGGCGAAGATGTGATCAAAGCACAGATTACGCTGCGGCACAGACGCGGTGCCATTCTGCGCGCAGAAGAGACGATACGCGGTGAAGATTTTCAGTCTATACAGATTGCGATCAATGAAGCGGTTGACAACATGTACCGGCGCATTCAGCGTTTCAAGGGCAAACGGGATCGTAAGGGGCGAGAGCGTTTCGTCGCTACCATTGAGGAACTCAACGCCGCTGAGTCAATTCCCGATTTTGCCGAATACGCGGAAGAAGATTTTCCTGTGGCGGAAGATGGCGCAAACGCCGACACGCTTGACCAGCTTCCCACCCACATCCTGCGCCGCAAACAGATTGCCGTGTCAGCTATGACCGAAATGGAAGCTGTCGAGCAGATGGAACTGCTTGGGCATTCATTTTTCGTGTTCTTCAACAGCAATACCGGCGGGGTTAACGTACTTTACAAGCGCCACAGCGGCGGTTATGGGGTTCTAGTACCCAATCTTGAATGAGCCGCCGTCCCCGTGTGTGGGCAGCCGACAATATACTCCGGTCTGCCCATACACGCGCCGCTGCTATTTTTGGCAAGTTCAAGTGTGATGTTTCCACAGGCTGCGCAGGTACAGGTACTTGCGCAGCTCATACCACCCCATCAGCAAACTCAGCCGCAGCCCATGCCAGCCATCATGATAGCCCTTGAGAGTCACAAAACGCCACCAGAACTGCCGCCAGGGTTGTAACAGGTAGTTGTGCGGACGCGGGCGAACCCCCTGCGAAAACAGAATTTCTGCATCGAAGGCGCTATAACGGCGCTGTTTCTGCGCGAATTGCGCAGCATCACGGTAATTGTGATGAATAAGTGGTTTTTCCAGTGTGCCCAGCAGTCCATCCAGCAGGACGACCTCATGTACAGTGCGTTCCGGGTCATAATGCGCCCTGCCAATCCGCAGCAGTCGTGTCTGATAGTCTGGATACCAGCCTGCCCCTAAGGTCAGCTTGCCAAAGATATAGTTGTGTCTCGGTACACGCCAGCCAGCGTGCTGTTGATCGGTCTGCACAATCTGGCGAATTTCGGCGGCGAGTTCCGGCGTAATGCGCTCGTCTGCATCCACAAACAGAACCCACCCGCCGCGATCATTCACGGCTTCCAGTGCAGCATTACGCTGCTGAGCATAATTTACAAACTGTGCTTGCAGCACTTCAGCACCGGCTGCCCGCGCCAGTACAACCGTATCATCACTGCTGTAGGAGTCAAACACGACACGATGATCTGCGAATTGGAGGCTTTCCAGACAGGCAGTGATATGCGCGGCTTCGTTCAGAGTCAGGACAATCGCCGTCAGCGTCATGCGGGTTTCATCCTGATTGCAGCGCCGCGCGGCGCACATGCGCATACGCCTCAATCAGCGCTGCCCGCTGGTGGTCATCCAGCGTATGGTCTTGCGCTGCCTGCCGCATTTTCTGTGTCATCCCGCGGGCAATCAGGCGTTTTGCCAGTGCCGTTTTCCAGCGGGGATAATGCTTGGTGTACAGGCGCAGGCGGCTGGTCCACAGGTGAATGACACTTTGCGGGCGTACCTGAGAGGTGCTTTGCCCGACAAGATGTGTGACATGCGCGTCGGGCACGCACCAGATGTCCCATCCTGCGCGCCGGATACGCCACGCCCAGTCAATTTCCTCACAGTACATGAAGAAGTCCTCGTCGAACATTCCGACCTGCTCAATCACACTGCGTCGCAGCATCATCGTTGCGCCCAGCGTAAAGTCAACCGCAAACGGCACACCACGTTCATACAGTTTGCGCGGGTAACGCCCGTTGAAGCGCCCCTCAATCAGGCGTCCTGGCGTCGGGAAGAACTCCACCCAGATTTGCCGCAAACCGGGAAACGCGAACGCACCATGCTGAAAGCTGCCATCACCGTAAAAGAGCTGCGCGCCGACCACCCCGCACCGCTCGTTCGCCAGCAGCGCAGCATACAACGCACGGGTGGCTTTGGGCTGCGTGATTGTGTCGGGGTTCAGCAAGTAGACCACGTCCGGCGCATCCGGCAGCGCCAGAATCTCCCGTATGGCGCGGTTGTTGCCCCGCCCAAATCCCAGATTCTCCGGGCTGGCAATCAGCCGGACATCCGGGAACACTTGCTGAATTGCCTGCGCGGTTCCATCTGCTGATGCATTATCCACAACATAAACCAGCGCAGAAAGCTGGTGCTGCTCAAGGTCGGCAAATAGACTGCGTAGGGCTTGCAGCACAAGCTCACGCACATTCCACGTCACGATGACAACGGCGAGATCAGCGCTCAACCGCCCTCCTGTCCAAAATTCAGCCCGGTATCCGTCAGAAACGCTGCCAGTGCAGAGAGGTCGCTGTTCGTCGTCTCCAGCGTGATACCCGGTTGCAGGTTCGTGATGAGTGCAGCTTCCGGCTCAAAGACCACCAGCGAGTCCTGTGCCAGCAGTCCTTCCAGCAACTCCGGTTGTTCCTCCGCAATGTTCAGCAGTACCAGATCAAGCACCAGCCGCGTCCCCAGACCTACCTCCGGTGGAATCAGCAACACACCGTAGGGGAATTCCGGTGATTGACTGTCCTCAATCTGGCGAAGATCGCGCGCGATGCTCTCGTCAAGTTCGTCAAACTGCCCCACGCGAATACCGGCAGCATCGCATTCGCCGTCGGCAAGCGCCGTATACAGGGCTTCGGCATCCTCGTAATCTGTGACTGTGCCGAGGTCGTCAAGCGGGTTGACGCCGCTGGTACGCAGAATCAGCGCAGGCGCGACCCACGTTTCAAAGTCCGCATAATTCAGGCGGCAGAAGTCGCGCCCCGCCGTCGCGCGAACACTCGTCAGAGCCAGCTCACGCGTGGTCAGCAGCTCAAATGCCTCGCCTGTCCGGGCACTACGACCGGTTCCCCGTTCAACCAGCAGTGCCGGGGTTGCGCAGCCGCGTTGGGTGGCTGCCATAAACCCTAAGCCATCCAGCCATGCCACAGCAACCTCTGTTCCGGTAACAGCGCTGCACAGAGCATCCAGCGCTTCACCCTGTGTAGCGGCGACGTGCACCTCGACCACCAGCGGGTTCTGAATAAAGCCATCGGTTACGTAGCCGGTTGAGGTAGCCTCGATTGCGGTGGTCAACGCAAGCGCGGCATCTTCGGCGCGCTGGCGCTGCGCAGTAGAATCAGAGATGACGACGATCATCCGCAGGGGATTCGCCTCGGTTCCAGTGGGGCTGATACGCTCCAGTGTAGGCAGTGCGGTGGAGCGCGGAGTCGGGGCAATGGTCGGTGGCGCGCTGGTTGGAACCACCGTCGTGCCCTGACGGCAAGCCGCCAGCAGCAGCAGCAAAGCGTAGGACAGTATTCGACGCATATAAACTATCCTTGCATTAAGTACAATCGACAGCGACGCCGGCACAGACTGATTGCCAGCGTTATGCTAATTGTATGCGCGAGCGTGTGCGGATGGCAAAAACGTTGCCGGCAGGGCACTGCTCAGCCCTCATTTTGTGCTGTGGCAGCTTCTACCAGCTCAATCTCGCGCGGTCCCACACGCGGGTTGGCGACCTCGACATCCTCGTGGATCAGCCCTGCCCAGCAGTACTGTGGGTTGCGCGCGTCGTTGACTTCGGTCATACGGATTGCGCCCCAGACGACGGTGTTCTCACCCGGCATCAGGTAGAAGTACGTGTTTTCAGTCGCGGGATCAGCTTCAGCCACCAGATCCTCGGCGCTGCCAATTGCCCAGCGCCAGGGGTAATCTGAAGCGGCAGTGTCACAGTCAATGCCAACACGCCACGCCCCGGATTCTTCCAGCCAACCCAGCGCGGACGCCCGCTGATCCTGCTGGTAGACCGTGCCCGGCATCGGTCCGGTGGTACGCAGCGGCACATCACCGTAATTGTTGACCGTCAGCTTAAATACCAGCAGATCCCCGGCGCGCATCGTGATCGCAGTCTGGTTAAGGCTGTCGGCGGTTTCTGGCAGGGGGGCCAGCGCGCCCAATTGATCAAGCGTTGAGAAATAGCGCTCCTCATAAGGCATCACCGTGAACACGACATCTGTGCCGACTGCCTGCGGTGCAATCTCGGCAAGCGGTCTGCCGCCGTTGACGATGGTTAGCGTGCCCGTGCGCCGCACTTGCTGACCGACGGCATCCTGTGCCAGCGCGACTACGGTATAAGTGCCGTCCGGCGGCGGATCCCCGCCCAGATCAACACCACCCTCATAATCGTAAATATGCCGCCCCGCTTCACCCCGCTCGCGTCCTTCTTCACGCGGCGCGACGAAAATGCGCACACCGTCTGGTCCTTCCAGATACACATCAAGCTGTGCCGCTTTTTCCAGATACACGTTAATCAGCGTGCGGTCGCTGATCCCATCGCGGTTGGGCGTGAAAACTTCCGGCGAAATGCTAAAGGCGGTCAGGTCAGGCAGTTGTGCATCGCCCGCTTGCAGCACCAGCACACCGCTGCGCGACTCACTTGCACCATCTTCGCCCACCGCCAGCAGCTGCCAGGTGTACTCTCCGTCGGGCATTAACCGGTGCAGCACTTCACCGGCAATAGTTTCCCCTTCGCGGCGGTAACCCTCAACAACACCGCTAAAATAAACCGAGTAATCTCCTGCTCCACGCGGTTCGTCCTCGCGGAAGGCAAAGCTGCTGCCCTGCCCGTCGTCAAAGGTCAACGAGACGCGCGCATTGCGGGACAGGCTGTATTCAAACAGGGCAATGTCACTTTCGCCATCGGCATTGGGTGTGATAACACTTTCCGAAAATGCAGCACGGGTAATCAGCGGCATATCAGGCTGTACCAGCAGCGCGCCGATGATCAGCACAACTGCTGCTGCGCCTGCTGCCGTCAGGAAGGTTAACCAGACAGAAATACGCATTGATTTGCTTTCCGTTTTGCCCAGCCTCGTCAAAAATGCTGCTGTCAGTCTAGCGTACAGGCGCGCCGGGCGACAAGAGTGGATTGTTTTGCGATGGGCACAGCGTTCAGGTACACTACTGCAATTCACTTACAGACTTGCAGGTTGTCAGGAGTCAGGAACGCCATCTTGGACGATGTATCGCGCACACAGGAATTCCAACAGATTAAGAGCGCTGTAATCAGCCCTGAAGGACTGATTGAGTGTAATGTGCTGCCTGTGCGCGGGGCAGTGGTTTTTCCGCAGGTGGTTACGGCAGTTGGCTTGAATTCTGCGGCAGCACGCATGGTGGTTGAGCGGGCGCTGCTCCAGTCGCAAACCCTGATTGGCTTCACCCTGCGCGATCTGACCCTGCCGGAAGATGACCCGCGCAGTTACTATCCTATCGGCGTCGAGCTAGCACCCGGACACACGACCACCCTATTTGATGGCATCCAGAGTGCGCTGGTACAAGGACGGCAGCGTGTAGAACTGGTGCAGGTACTGCAATCTACGCCATTTCTGCGTGTGCAGGCGCGTCCGTTGGCAGCGCTTGAGCCGCCGGAAGAGGCTGCGCCGGCAATTGTGGAAATGCAGGCGCTGTTTCAGCGTGTCACGGAACTCAATCTGGCAATTCCCGAAGAAGCGCGCGACTTCATCCTCAGTACACGCGCGCCCGGTTCGCAGGCAGATCTGATTACGGCGACACTCAGCCTGCCGGTAGAACCGCGCCAGCGTGTCCTCGAACTGCTCAATGTGTACGAGCGTGTGCTGTATGTCAACAGCCTGCTGAACGAAGAACTGCGCGTCCTTGAACTCAAAGATGAAATCAACATGCAGACCCAGCAGGAGCTGGAACGCGAACAGCGCGAGATTTATCTGCGTGAACAGATGCGTGTAATCCAGTCGGAGCTGGGTGAGGAAGATTTCTTCCTGCAAGAAATGAACGAGGTACGCGAACAGATTTTACGCGCGCAGCTGCCCCTCAGAATTCACGAACGTGCGCTAAAAGAACTGGGACGGCTTCAGGTCATGCCGCCGATGGCACCTGAAGTAGGCATTATTCGTACCTATATTGACTGGCTGACAGAGTTACCTTGGTCGGCTCAGCATGAAGATAATCTTGACCTCAAGCGTGCGCAGCAGGTTCTGGATGCGCAGCACTACGGGCTGCCGAAAGCAAAAGACCGCATTCTGGAGCACATCGCGGTACGCAAGCTGGCGGCGGAGCAGATGAAAACACCCATCCTGTGCTTTGTGGGTCCCCCCGGTGTCGGCAAGACCTCGCTGGGCAAAAGCATCGCCGATGCGCTGGGACGTGAATTTTTGCGCGTGAGTCTGGGCGGGGTCCATGATGAGGCGGAGATTCGCGGTCACCGCCGCACTTACATCGGGGCGCTGCCAGGACGCATCATTCAGACCCTGCGGCAGTCGAAGACGATCAATCCGGTATTTATGCTCGACGAAATTGATAAGCTGGGGGCAGATTTCCGCGGCGATCCAGCGTCGGCACTGCTGGAAGTGCTAGATCCTGAACAGAATGTTGAGTATGTGGATCACTATTTGGATGTGTCCTACGACCTGTCCAAAGTGTTCTTCATCACCACTGCTAACGACCTTGACAGTATCCCTGACGCACTGCTGGACCGGTTGGAAGTGATCGAATTCAGCGGCTATGGCGAAGAAGAGAAGCTCGACATTGCCCGCCAGTTCCTGATTCCCAAACAGCTTGAACAGCATGGGCTGGCAGGGCTTAAACTGCGTTTTGAGACGGCAGCGCTGGAAACCCTGATTCGAGACTATACCTATGAAGCGGGTGTGCGCAACCTGAGCCGCGAAATCGCCAATGTGCTGCGCAAAATTGCGCGTATGGTCGCTGAAGACAAACCCAATCCGCAGCGGATCACGAACGCACAGGTCAGCCGTATGCTGGGTCCGCCG
Organism: Anaerolineae bacterium; assembly: GCA_034435675.1. Taxonomy (GTDB): domain Bacteria; phylum Chloroflexota; class Anaerolineae; order Aggregatilineales; family Phototrophicaceae; genus DAOTWP01. The sequence goes on along the minus strand of DAOTWP010000069.1, from coordinate 16,765 downwards.
CCATATATGCGCATGCGCGCCAACGATCAGGATGCCATCGGCGTCGCGACCGGGCTGGCATGGACCCCTGGCGGTGGCGATGTACTGACCATCGAAGTGTCGATCATGCCAGGCAAAGGCACGCTGCTGCTGACTGGGCATCTCGGTGATATTATGCAGGAGTCGGCACAGGCGGCGCTGAGTTACATGCGCGCCCACGCCACCCAACTGGATGTTCCGCACGAGGATTTCGAGAATTACGATGTCCATGTGCATCTGCCGGAAGGCGCTGTCCCGAAAGATGGTCCATCTGCGGGCATTACCCTTGCGGCGGCGATTATCTCCGCATTCACCGAGCGCAAGGTGCGCTGCGATTACGCCATGACGGGCGAGATGACTTTGCACGGCAGGGTGCTGCCTGTGGGTGGCGTCAAGGAAAAAGTCCTTTCGGCACGGCGGGCACGAATCAGGAACATCATTCTGCCCGCTGAGAATCACAAGGATCTGGTAGATTTGCCGAAGCATGTCCTGCGCGATCTGGATATTCTCTTTGTTGATAACATGCAGCAGGTGATAGATTCGGTGCTGCTGGAACCGCCCTCCGAAGGTCGCCAGCGTGATCTTGAACAGCAGGCATTGGAGGACGAGCCGGAAGAGCAAGCAGATAACCAGCAACGGACGGAAACGGTCAGGTAGGCAATGTCAAGCGCACCAGACACCATCCGCGCAGTACTCGCAGGTGGGCGTGGAACAAACGCGGAATGGTTCGATGAGAATGTCACGTTGGAAAAACTTGCCACGACGCTGCTGGCACTGGCAAATCGCGCGGGTGGTTGGTTAGTGCTGGGTGCGCAGGGAGATGCACCCGTCAGTATGCCCGGCGTACACGACCCACAGACGTTGCAGGATCGTGTGCTGCGTGCTGCGCTGGCAATCTCGCCGGCACTGATTATTCCGCTGCCGCAGTTGGTACAACTAGAAGGTAAGTCGCTGCTGCTGGTGCAGGTTCCCGCCGGGTTGCCCCACGTTTACGCGCTGGAAGGGCGTTATCTGATCCGCGAGGGTGCGACCACTGTGCCCCTGCCCCCGCAGGATCTGCGCCGCCTGCTGATCGAACGTGGCGAAATTAGCTTTGAAACCGAGATTGCCTATGCTGCCTCCCGCGATGATTTGGACTGGGACAGGGTTCAACAATATGCTGCGGCATTGACGGGGATGCGCGGGTTGAGTACCGACCAAGTGCTGCCGCATCGTGGTTGTCTGCGGTTGTGGCAGGGGGAGTTATGCCCCACCAACGCCGGAATCTTGCTTTTTGGCAAAGACCCGCAGCGTCTCCTGCGGGGTTCGGAAATCACAGCGGCACGCTTTGCCGGGCAGCGGATGAGCGATACCTTCACCCGGCAGGACATTGTAGGCACATTGCCCGACCAGATTCGCCGTGCGGAAACCTTCCTGCTGGATCACCTGCGCAAAGGTGTGCGCTTGCACAGTGCTATGGAGCGCCAGGAACAGTATGAATACCCGCTGGAAGCCGCCCGCGAACTCATCGTCAACGCAGTTGCCCACCGCGATTACAGCATCAGCGGCGACACGATACGCCTATTTCTCTTCAGTGACCGCATGGAAGTCACCAGCCCAGGCAGGCTGCCTGGTCCGGTCACGATTGCCAATATCAAGGATGAACGCTTTTCGCGCAATCCCGTGATTGTTCAGGTACTTTCTGACATGGGTTTTATTGAGCGTCTGGGTTACGGGGTGGATCGCGTGATTGAACTGATGCAGCGCCATCAGCTCACCGCGCCGGGTTTTGAAGAAACGGCAGGTGGGTTTCGGGTGCGGTTGCATAATGCCCCGTTTGCCGAAGAAGCGGTGAGCGCTCCGCCGGAAGTGCCTGTGACGGCAGAGTTCAAAGGCGTCTACCGGGGCATTGCAATCAATCCGCGTCAGGAAGTGGCGCTCACCCACCTGCACAAGCACAGCCGCATCACCAACAGCGATCTACAGCAGCTTTGCCCCGATGTGCATCCTGAGACGATTCGGCGTGATCTCGCCGACCTGGTCACAAAGAACATTCTGCGCAAGCTGGGACAAAAGCGCGGTTCCTATTATGTGTTCAATCTCGAAAGTGAATCGGTGACGTCGGGCGCATGAAGCCGGTAAAGCAGCTATTTCAGGGTGTGCTGTTGGCGCTGCTGATCACTGGCGCGGGTTGTGTCGCGTCCGGCACTGCGGCACCCCCGACAGTTATAGCAACGGGCACATCGCAGGCGCTTGCCGCAGCAGCGCCCATCGCGGATTGTGCCGCGTTTATCGAGCAGGCAGTACGCACGGCGCGCGCCAGTTGTGCGTCAGCAGGACTCAACCAGCTTTGTTACGGGTTTCCGCAGGTCAGTGTCGCGGGGCAACCAGGGACACAACCCCTGTTCAGCCGAACGGGGGATCGTCTCGCTGTCGCCGGGCTGACGGGTATCTTTGCCGCCCCGCTGAGTCTGGAGCAGCAGTCGTGGGGCATCGCGTTTATCAGCCTGCCGGATTCCCCGGAAGGCATACAGGCGGCGCCGCTGGTGACGCTGGTACTGGTAGGCGATGTCGCCCTTGAAGCCACTACCCCCGATTTTCGCGCGTTTCAACTGAGCGCGGCACAGAACCGCGACTGCGTGGACCGTGTGGCGAATGGGCTGTTGATTCAGGCTTCCACCGGAAAGCAGCCCGCGTTCCGCATCAATGGTGCGCTGGTTAGCAGCACTGCCACGCTTTTCATAACAGCACAGCGTGCCCAATCCATGCAGATTGTCGCACTCGATGGCGTGGGCGTAATCAGCGCGAACAATCGCGTTCAGGTCGTGCAGCCCGGCATGCAGGTAGTACTCTCGCTGGGCGGCGCTGCAGGGCTGGACGTCAACAGCAGCCCTTCTTTGCCAGAGCCAGTCGCGCAGGCGAACATCACGCGACTGCCGCTGGCGCTGCTGCCTGCGCCTGTTGAAATACCTGCTGCTGCCCCCACACTCGTGCCTGTGAGCACACAACCCCCGGATGCGACTGCCGCAGGTTGTATGCCACGTGCTGATTGGGAAATGGTTTACGTGGTGCAGCGCGGCGACAACCTGCTGCGCCTTAGCCAGCTTTTCGGCGTGCCGCTGGATGACCTCATGGCAGGCAACTGCCTCACCGACCCGAACCGGATTGTGGCAGGGCAGGAACTACGCCTGCCGTCCAACCCAACCGCGCGCACCCCCACACCGCTGCCGTCCACACCGACGCCTGTGCCGATTGACTTTGCTGCCGATCCACCACGAATTGCTGCGGGCGTCTGTACGACACTGGTCTGGTCCGTGCCTGATGCGGAGCAGGTGCTGTTTGAGGGGCAGTCCGCGGGCAGTGTTGAGGCGCGTCAGGTATGCCCACAACAAACGACTACATACACCTTGCTGGTAATTTTCCCAACTGGACGGCAGGAAGTCTATTCGCTGACGGTCGAAGTCGAATAACACCGCGCTGTGGCACAGGCAGTGCGTCGTTTTCCGGGCATAGAACTGGCGCGATGACCGTGTTATGCTATCCATCACTGCACAGATTGCAGATGCCAGTTCTGACAGCCGCAGAGCAGCGTACCTGTGCTGCCCTCTGCACAGTTAAAGAGTCTTCGGACAGTCTATGAAGCAACTGATACCTGGTTTAATGCTCTGCGTGTTGTTGGCTGCGTGCAATGTTGCGGCAGCGCCCACCCCGACTCCCACAGAAACCCTGATCCCGACGGATACGCCAGCGCCGACGGATACCTCGACACCGACAATCACGCCCACCGCGACGGACACGCCCACCGCAACGGCGACAGAACCCCCAACCCTGACGCCTAGCGTTACGCCCACCCCTTCGATTACGCCGCAGCCAACGCTCAGCCTGCGCACCGATTTGTGGGTAAGTGTTGATCTGCCGGACAATCTGGTCAATGGTCTCTCCGGGGGGTATGTCGCGTTTGTCAATCGCAATGATCGCGAGACGATCCGCAACCTTTCCACTGCACAACCCACGACTGGCATCGAAACGCTGTATTTCTCGCTGCCCAATACACGCACAGGGCGGATAGAGGTGCTGCGACTATCCGCACCCACCGATGACCAGATTTTTGTCGCGCCGCGCGGCAATGCTGTCGCCTATTTTCTGCGGGACGGTCTCAATTCGGGCTTATACGTGCTGGATATTGCCACAGAATTCAGCCAACGTGCCCTCGCGCTGCCTTCACTGGTGCAGCGTGGTTTCGTCACCCACCCCAGTTGGTCGCCCGATGGCAGCCAGATGGCACTGGCAATCGCTACTGGCTATGAAATAGATATTTTCGCCTTTAACATGCAAACCTCCTTGTGGGAGAACCTGACTAATCATCCTGCTTACGACACCATGCCGGTGTGGTCACCAGACGGGCGCTTTATTGCCTTCGTCTCGGATCGTGCTCGCTGCCCCAGTTGGGTTCCCGGCGATCCCGGCGCATGTGATGCCAGTGTGGACCCGCTGCCTGATGGTGGCAACGTGTTTCTGCTTGAAGTGGCAACCGGCGAAGTGCGGCAGGTGTCCGATGTGTGGGTAACGGAACCACCTGTTTGGGTCAACCCGCGGTTGCTGGCGTTTGCCAGCGGCAGCCCTGCCTTTGGCGATCCCGAACGTGCGCTGTATATCGCGGATGTCGCTTCCGGGCAAGCGCGGGGGGTGCGGCTGCGTGCTGGGGCGGCACAGCAGATTAATCTCTCGGAAGCCTGGTCGCCGGACGGCAGTGCAGTGATCTTTCAGAGCGCGGGCACTTCTACCGTCACAGCGCTGATGACGATCAGCGGCGACGAAGTCGGGCGCAGCCCTGACCTGAACTTTCCACGCAACGGCATGATTGCGGCATGGGCACCAGATGGCCAGCGTTTTGCAGTCGGCGGGCGCAACGGGCAGTGCCCTTATGGCGCGCGCGTTTATACCCGCGAATTTCAGCCCATCGCCGAAGCACAGCCGCCGCCCAGCATGTGTGATCCGGTCTTTTCGCCAGATGGACAGTATCTCGCGTTTACCGGTGTGCGCACAGATGGCGACGGCAGCGTAGATGTTTATGTTGCTAATGCTTCCGGTTCAGGAGCCTATAATCTCACGGGCGACCTGCGCGGCACGATTCTGCTGCTGGGCTGGGTCAGCCCCTGATTGCGGGCCCTGGCTGGGGCTGGCAATGCTGGATACAGTCTGCGAACTTCGCTATAGTTATATGCACGACACAGGAACGGGTGCAGCCGCCGGATACGCGACACTCGGTATTTTCGAAAGGAAAACAGGCATGGGACAGCTTGATACTCGTGTGGCAGTGGTGACCGGCGCTAGCCGCGGCATCGGACGTGCGATTGCCCTTGAACTGACAGCGCGGGGTGCTGCTGTGGTCGTCAACTACAACAGCAGCGCCGACGCCGCCAACAGCGTTGTCGCAGCGATCACGGCAGCCGGGGGACAAGCGCTGGCATTCAAGGCGGATGTCTCCGAACCCGAACAGGTAGACGCGCTGATCAAGGCGACCACTGAAACCTATGGCAAGATTGACATTCTGGTGAACAACGCTGGGATGACGCGCGATAACGTGATTATGCTGCTGAAACCTGAAGACTTTGATGTGGTCATTAGCACCAATCTGCGCAGCACATGGCTGTGTTCCAAAGCCGCCGTCCGCGCCATGATGCGTAAGCGTTACGGACGCATTATCAATATCAGCAGTGTGGTGGGCATTGCGGGTAATGGCGGGCAGACGAATTATGCCGCCAGCAAAGCGGGCATCATCGGCATGTCCAAAGCTCTCGCCAAAGAAGTTGCCAGCCGCAGTATCACCGTGAATGTAGTCGCGCCGGGGTTTGTCGAAACCGATATGACCAAAGACCTCAGCGCAGACTTGATTGAACAGGCGAAAGCCGCCATCCCACTGGAACGGCTTGGCACGGCAGAAGATGTTGCCCGCGCCGTAGCCTTCCTTGCTTCTGACGATGCGGCTTACATCACTGGGCAGGTGCTACAAGTGGATGGCGGGATGGTTATGTGAGATGGATTTCTGACGAGGACTGAAACATGCCAGCTTATGAAACAATCCTTTTTGACGCGGCTGATGGCATTGCCACCATTACGCTGAATCGCCCGGATACCTATAACTCCCTCAATCAACAGATGATCCGCGAGTTGCAGGACGCTTTCAAGCAGGCAGCACGCGACTCGGCAATCCGCGCGGTGCTGCTGACCGGCGCGGGCAAGGGCTTTTGCAGCGGGGCGGACCTGCTGGAACTCAGTGGGCAACTTGATGTACCGATCACTGAATACCTGCGCAGCGGCTTAAACACGCTGGCACTGCAAATCTATTCGCTGGAGAAGCCGGTCGTCTGCGCCATCAACGGGGTGGCAGCCGGGGCTGGCAGCAGTCTGCCGCTGGCGTGTGACCTGCGTATCGCTTCGGATCGCGCGAGTTTTGTCTTTGCGGCGTTTGTTAACATCGGGATCGTGCCGGACAGCGGCGGGACATATCTCCTGCAGCGCCTGGTGGGTGTGGGGCGGGCGTTTGAACTGGCGCTGTTTGCCGATGCCAAAAATCGCCTGCCTGCACAGCAAGCGCTGGAATACGGGATCGTCAACCGGGTTGTGCCCCACGACGACCTGCACACCGAAGCGCAGGCGCTGGCGGCACGGTTAGCGAAAATGCCTACGAAAGCAATCGGGCTGACCAAACGCGCAGTCTATAAGGCGGCTGAGCGTACCCTGGCAGAAGCGCTTGACTATGAAGCCCAGTTACAGGGCGCAGCGTTCCGGACCAATGACTTCCGTGAAGGGGTGCTGGCATTTGTCGAGAAGCGCCAACCGGTCTTTAAGGGCGAATGACTCGGGCGGCGTGGGCTGTCGTGGCAGTAATGAGTGGCAAATTCTCCGCTGGAGCGCAGCAAACGAGAGGACATTGATTACAGATGGCTAGTGTATTCTCAAAAATCATCGCCGGGGAGATTCCCGCCGAAATCGTCTATCGCGATGATCTGGTGACCGCTTTCAAGGATCTTCACCCTCAGGCTCCCGTTCATATCCTGATCGTGCCTAACAAGGAAATACCAACTGCTGCCGATGTCACCACCGGAGACGAGTTGATGCTGGGGCGGTTGTTTACTGCGGCGCGGGCAATCGCGGAGCAGTTAGGGATTGCCGAAAGTGGTTATCGCCTGCTGGTGAATTGCAGGGGCGACGGTGGGCAGGAAGTCCCGCATCTTCACATGCACCTGCTTGGCGGGCGCAAACTCGGTCCTATGCTGGCGAAGCGCGACTGACCTTACCCCAGTTTGGCGGACACAAAAAATGTCCGATAGACGGCGAGTAAGGAGCGACCAGGGATACCGAAAGTACGCCGAGCGAAGAACGAGCGCTCTTGTCTTCAATATTGATTAAAGCCATCCAGGTATTCTCGCAGGGGGCGCGGATCGGCATGCATTGGGTGGCGTGCCTGATAGCGCAGATGGGATTAGTGCCCAACGGGCGGCGCCGCTTCAAGGGAACTACGCAGCGCGATGATAGTCACCGGCGGGCACCAAGCGTGCTGGCAGGAGTGATGCCGGTCGCTGCTATGATAACGCCATGCAGGAGAGTTTCTAGGGTACGCTGAAGACCGAGTGTGCCGACCATCCGTTTCCTTCACGGGCAGCAGCACGCCAGGCAATCTTCGACTACATCGAAATCTGGTACAACCGTCAGCGGCGGCACTCGGCGCTGGGTTATTTCAGCCCCTGCACTTTCGGGCAGCTTTACTGCCCCTGGCATTCTCACTGTCCGTTGAATCGGGGTTAGGTCAGTTGACAACTGACCCGGTTGCGCGCATACTAAAAGTAATACATCAGACATCTGACAAATCAGGAGGTTGTCATGCCAAAGCCGCGCGTGTTTGTCACCCGCATTATTCCCGAAAGAGGACTGGACATGATACGGGCAGCCTGCGATATGCAGTTGTGGGAAGGCGAATTGCCACCCTCTCATGATGTGCTGCTGCGCGAAGTGGCACAGGTCGAAGGGCTGCTGTGTCTGCTGACCGAGCCGATCACCGCCGCACTGATGGATGCCGCACCCAACCTGAAAGTCATCAGCCAGATGGCAGTTGGTTTTGACAATATTGACATCCCCGCCGCCACTCAGCGCCGCATCCCGGTGGGTCACACACCTGGTGTGCTCACCGATACCACCGCTGATTTCGCCTTCACGCTAATGTTGGCAGCAGCACGGCGCGTGGTCGAAGGCGAGTATTATGTCAAAGCCGGCAAATGGCAGACCTGGGGACCCACGCTGCTGATGGGGCACGACATTTACGGCGCAGCGCTGGGTATCATCGGCATGGGGCGTATCGGGCAGGCGATGGCAAAGCGCGCGGCGGGCTTCGGCATGAAGATCCTGTACTATGACCTGCACCAACCGGGGGACCTGAGTGGGGTCCACGCGCAAAAGGTTGCACTCGACGACCTGCTGGCGCAGTCGGACTTCGTCAGCCTCCATGCTCCGCTGACACCGGACACCAGACACATGATAAACGCGCGCACACTGCGGCTGATGAAACCCAACGCCGTACTGGTTAACACCGCGCGCGGTCCGCTGGTTGATCCCGCCGCGCTGTATACGGCGCTGAAGGATGGGGTAATTGCCTTTGCCGCGCTTGACGTTACGGAGCCAGAACCACTCCCGATGGACTCGCCACTGCTCACGCTCAGCAACTGTCTGGTCGTGCCGCATATTGCCAGTTCCAGCGTGGCAACCCGCAGCAAAATGGCGACGATGGCGGCAGAAAACCTGATTGCCGGGCTGGAAGGCAGACCACTGCCGTACTGCGTCAACCGCGAAGTTTACGATGTGCCAGGGCAATGACAGGATGAGCGGGGCTTGCCGTGTTGCTTGACAGTGCCCCAAAACGGTGTCATACTTCAGATGTCTGATGTTTCATGTGTTCTGTGATATAACCTGTGATCAAAAATTCCTTGACAGACTTTACGTTCCAATCCATCAACCAAAAAGGGGTGGTGGAGCAAATCATCGAAAACTTCAAACAATCGCTAATCAAGGGGGAACTGAAGCCTGGTCAGCGGTTGCCCTCTGAGTTGGAGTTGTCCCAGCAGCTTGGCGTAGGACGCAGTGCCGTGCGAGAAGCGATGAAGGTGCTTCAGGCGCTGGGGGTGATCCATATTCGGCAGGGCGATGGTACATACATCGTCGAGGGCACAACTGCCACGACACTTAGCCCGCTTGTATTCGCCATCATGCTGGAGAGCAGTCTCGGCAATGACTTGTTTGAACTGCGTCGTCTGATCGAAGTTGGCTACTGTGAACTGGCAACGCAGAACGCGAAGGAAGCGGACTGGCAGCGCATCGAAACGGCGGCGGCGGCGCTGGAAAGTTATGTCCTGCAACCCACTTTCGACTATCAGGTGCTTACAGAACTCGACCTGCACTTCCATTATGCCGTGATTGACGCCACACATAATCCACTGGTGATTCGCATTAGCCGCACTGTGGAGGAGTTGTTTTTCGTTTCCGTCCACAAGACCTATCTTGCACGCTGGAATAACACGGAATGGGCGATCAAAAGTCATCGCAGCATCATGGCAGCCATGCGCGAAAAGAACTCTGAAGCAATCCGCAGTGCGATCGATTCCAGCCTGATTTACTGGAAGGAGGAACTTACCGCCAACGACGAAGATGAGCAAGAAAACTGAGAGGGCGCGTCACAAGTTATAGCTATTGGGTAACATCAGCAGGTGCAGCATGCATTAGTTCTTCTAAACGTCTGATGACTGACGCATGAAGTCTGATGTTTACGCCGCTTTGCGCTGTTCGAAATACATACGCCCGTTTTTCGACATTTCAGGGAGCATTTTGTAATGAACAAACTTTCGCGTCGTGACTTTATGAAGCTTGGGGGTGCCGCGCTCGCCGGAACCGCGCTGGTCGGACCGCTGCGGGCAGTGCCCGCCTTTGCACAGAACACGGAACTGTCACTGCTGACCTGGGGGCACTTTATCGCCTCACAGAATTCGCTGCTGCAATCGCTGGTTGGCAGTTGGGCAGAAAACAACGGGCTTTCGGTTGAAATCAACTTCGGCGGTTTCCCACAGCTTGCCGACACGCTGGCAACGGCGGCAGCAACCGGCGCAGGCCCAGACATAATCATGATGTTGTATGCCCGCCCGCACCAGTTCGCCGAAGCGCTGGTCGATGTCAGTGACATCTGTGAAGCAGTTGGCGAGGAAAACGGGGGCTGGTATCAGGTTGCGCGCGACACCTGCCAGGTAAATGGTGTCTGGCGCGCCATGCCCTGGTATTTTGCCGCACACGGGATGATTTACCGCGAGGACATCTTCGCACAGGCCGGCTATGATTCCTTCCCGACTACCTGGGAAGGGCTGCTGGAAGCGGGCACCGCAATCAAGAGTGCCGGACTGCCGCCGCTGGGCTTCTCGGTAGGACGCGCAGACGGCGACGCCAACAACTTCTGCTTCGGCGTGCTGTGGTCTTACGGCGCGTCCGTGCTGAACGAAGCGGGCGAAATCGTGCTGGATTCGCCGGAAACCCGCATGGCGCTGGAATTTGTGCAGCAGCTTTACAACGACGCGATGGATCCCAACGTGATTACCTGGGATGACGGTGCCAACAACACGGCATTTCTCGCGGGCGCAGTGTCCTGCACCAACAACGCTTCCAGCGTGATGTGGGCGGGGCGGCGCGATCGTATCGAATTTATGGAAACCACCAACCACGCGCCATATCCTGAAGGTCCGGCGGGCAAGGTCTATCTGGTGCAAACGCACAGTTTGGGCATCCTGAACTACGTGCAGAACGTGGACGCCGCCAAGAATCTGCTGCGCTATATCAACTCTCAGGAAGTCTGGCTGCCGCTGGGTGTGGACAGCTTCGCCTTTAACTCGCCGATGTTCCGCAGTCTGGAAGAAAACCCGGCGATGCCGTGGAACTTCGACCCCAAACTGCGTGCGTTCAAGGGATTGGGAGAAAACGGGCGCATGTTCGGCTACCCTGGCGCGCCGTCGGCGGCGGCAAGCGAAGTGGCATCCAATTTCGTCATCACCGACATGTTCGGCAGCGTTTGTGCGGGCGCAGCATCAATTGATGAAGCGATCCAGACGGCTATCGGGCAAATTCGGGAAATCTACGGCATGTAAGTAACTGCCATCTGTGGTTGGCGCATGTCGAGGCTGCAAACGCCTGTGGCTGCCAGATGCGGCATGCGCCAAACAACGATTGAGCAGTCGCTTTGTACGGGCAATGGTGGCTTTGCATGCAATGGGTGCATCCGACCGGGAAAACCTGCCTCCGCGTTACGGGGGTCATGATGTGAACAGCAGGTCGCTCTTATGCAAAAATCAAATTCTTTCTCAAATAGAATCAGTCCGGAGAGCCGAATTGCTCTGACGCGCTGGCAGCGCATCAGCCGATGGTTCGATCATGAAACTCATCTGGGTTATATCATGGTCGCACCGGCGATCATCGTACTTGTCCTGCTGGTCGCTTACCCATTCTTTCTGTCCATCTGGTTGAGTTTTACGGACACACGCATTGCACAAGAGTCAACCGGGACTTTTATCTGGTTCGGCAATTACACCACGCTGCTGGCACGCCCGATCTTCCGCGACAAAATCATCTGGAACACGATTCTGTATACGATAGGTGCCGTGCCGATCAAGCTGGGGCTGGGGTTGACCCTGGCGCTGCTGCTCAACCGCCCGTTCCCGCTGCGCGGACTGGTGCGCGGGCTGCTGCTGATCCCCTGGGTGCTGCCAACCTCGCTCAGCATGGTCGTGTTCCGCTGGATGTTTGATCCCACTCTGAGCATCTTCAACGAGCTGCTGACGGGTGTAGGGCTGCAACCGGTCGCCTGGTTTGCCACGCGCGACAATGCCCTCTTTTCGGTGGTGTTCGTAAACGTGTGGCGCGGGACACCGTTCTTTGCGGTGCTGCTGCTTGCCGCGCTGCAATCCGTGCCGACTGATCAGGTGGAGGCAGCGGAGATTGACGGTGCCACCCGCTTGCAGCGCTTCCGGCATGTGACCATTCCGACAATATTCCCGGTGATTGTTGTCGCGACCTTGTTTTCGGTGGTACGCACATTTGCCGAAATGGAAATTGTCTGGGTGCTTACACGCGGCGCACCGTTTGACGGCACGCACATGATCGGCACGTATGCCTACCAGCAGGCAATTCAGAATACACGCCTTGGCGAGGGTGCTGCCATTGCGCTGTTCTTCTTCCCGTTCCTGGCAGTCATCACATTCTTCCAATTGTGGTATTTGCAGAGGAGGGACACATGAGCGCAAACATCAGCGCTGCCACTAGAATGCAGCGTTTACGCTCCGACAAGCGTGTCCAGAATTTCGCCTGGGCAGGTGTCTCGTATATCCTGCTGATCATCCTGCTGCTGGTGTTCCTGTTCCCGGTGCTGTGGATGATTATGGCGGCATTTAAGCCCAACTCGGAGATCACGGCAAACATCGCGCCGCTGGGCATTGTTACGCCCACACTGGAAAACTTTAATTACCTGTTCCAGCAAACCCAGTTCACCCGTTGGGTTGGCAACAGCTTGCTGGTGTCCGTGCTGACTACGGGTTTTTCAGTGGTGGCGGGCACGTGCGCGGCATATGCGCTGGTGCGTTTCCGCCTGTTTGGCGGGCGTGTGATGGGCATGAGCATTTTTGTGACTTACCTGCTGCCGCCGACACTGCTGTTTGTGCCAATGGCATTGGTCGTGCGCCAGCTCGGTTTTTATGACAACCTGGCAGCGCTGGTGGTCGTGTATCCCACGATGATGGTGCCTTTCTGCACATGGCTGATGATGGGTTATTTCCGCGCGATTCCGCGTGACATGGAGGAATCCGCGCGTGTGGATGGTGCTACCCGCTGGATCGCCTTCCTGCGGGTGACGCTGCCGCTGGCGACGCCCGGCATCGTCAGTGCGGGCATCTTCACCTTCACGCTGTCGTGGAGTGAGTATCTCTATGCGCTGGTGCTGGTGCCTTCGCTGGAAGCACAGACGGTGCCCGTCGGGGTTCCTAATGCGCTGTCCAGCGGCGATGTGTTCATCTGGGGATCGCTGATGGGCGCGGCGCTGCTGGGGTCGCTGCCGGTGGTGCTGATTTATGCGCTGTTCATGCGCTTTTTCGTCAGCGGCATGACTGCCGGCGCGGTCAAAGGTTAAGGCAGCTTAGGCTGGTGATGGTCCTTTTGGACACCGAACTGAAAAACCGGATGTCCTGGTGCGGGTTGATTCACCGGGCTTGATGAATTTGCGGATAGGTTTTTGCAGTGCGACCTGACATTTGGCAGGCGCACAAGGAGTAGATTGTAGACATGGCGACAGCATTGAAGTTCGCAGCCATTCTAAGTTTTATGGGACAACAGCGGGATCGCTTTCAGGTCTTTGGTCCTGCCTATACGCTGGCAGAAAAAATTGCTCGACTGGCACAGGTTGAAGGCTGCGGCGCGGCGGAAATCGTGTATCCGCATGAATTTGAGGATGTCGCGCAGACGCGCCACCTACTGACTGATTATGGATTGGTCTGTTCATCTGTGAATGTCAACATCAAGGCAGAACCGATCTTCCACATGGGGTCGCTTACCAGTCCGAACGCCGACGTGCGTGCGCGGGCGGTGCAGTATCTCAAAACGGGGATGGACATCGCCGCAGAGATGGGCTGCAATTTGGTGACCTGCTGCCCGCTGGGCGACGGGCATGATTACAGCTTCCAGATGGATTACACCGATGCCTGGGGCTGGTTCGTTGAAGGTATCCGCAGCGCCGCTCAGTATCGCGCCGATGTGCGGTTGTCGCTGGAATACAAACCCAGCGAGACCCGCGTGCGCACGATTCTGGGCACTGCCGCCGCTGCGCTGCATGTCTGCGATCTGGTGGGGCTGCCCAATGTTGGGGTCACGATTGATGTGGGGCACGCCCTGTACGCGCCAGAAACACCCGCGCTGGCGATTGCCCAACTGGCACATGCCGGGCGGCTGTACCTGGTGCACATCAACGACAACCTGCGCAATTGGGATTGGGATCTGGTGCCCGGCAGCGTTAACTGGTGGGACTGGGTGGAAACGCTGCTGTATCTGGACCGGGTGGGCTACGACAACTGGCTGGTCAGCGACGTAATGCCGGCACGCCTGGACGCAGTGCAGGTGCTGACTGCTGTGGGGCGCTCCATCCGCCGGGCGCGCAATCTGATTGCCCGCGTGGATCAGGAGGTGCTGTGGGCAGCGATCCGGCGCAATGATGCGCTGGCGGCGTTTGATCTGTTTTATGCCGCGCTGCAACTGGATTAGTGCTGGTCGGTCAGGGTGAGGAATGAGGATCAGGTGATGACAATGGGTGTTGTGCCGCAGGAAAAGATGAGCATCAGTGCGCTGGAGAAGCAGGCTGTGGAAGTGCGCTGCCGCATTCTGGAGATGATTTACGAGGCGCAAGCCGGGCATCCGGGCGGTTCGCTTTCTGCTGCTGATATTGTCACGGCGCTCTATTTCCGCTTCATGAATATTGACCCGCAGAATCCCCGCTGGGAAGACCGGGATCGCTTTATCCTGTCCAAAGGGCATGCCTGCCCGGTCTGGTATGCGGCGCTGGCGGAGCGCGGCTACTTCGACAAAGCGCACCTGAAGACGCTGCGCAAACTCAACAGTATCCTTCAGGGACACGCGGACATGATCAAGACTCCCGGCGTGGATATGACTGTCGGGTCGCTGGGACAGGGGCTGTCGGCAGGCATAGGCATGGCGCTGGGGGCACGACTGCGCGGCAAGAAATTTCATATCTGGGTCGTGGTCGGTGACGGCGAAGTGCAGGAAGGCTCGATCTGGGAAGCGGCGATGGCGGGCGCTAAATGGAAACTGGATAATCTGACTGCCATTATTGATCAGAACCACATCCAAAACGATACATTCGTGGACGCCACTATGCCGGTTGACCCCCTGGCGGACAAATGGCGCGCATTCGGCTGGCATGTGCTGGAGCTGGATGGGCACAACATGCAGGCGATTGTCGAAACGCTGGAACACGCCCTGACGATCAAAGGCATTCCGACGGTTGTGATCGCCCAGACGGTGAAGGGCAAAGGCGTCTCGTTCATGGAAAATGACCCCGCCTGGCATGGAAGTGCGCCCAACCACGAGCAGTTTGAGCAGGCACTGCGCGAAATAAAGGAGATGGTCTGATGGTCACAGCCGTTGAGATTTATCATTACGTGCGTTCAGAATTCATTGATAATCTGCTGACTGACGATCCGTTCAGAGGGATGGCAAGCCAGGCAACCCGGTACTCCTATGCTGAAGCAATCATTGAAGTAGGCGAGAAAAACCCGGATGTGGTTGTCCTGGATGCCGATGTCGCCAAGTCGATCAAGACCACCGAATTCCACAAGCGCTTTCCGGAACGTTCGTTTAATTTTGGTATCGCCGAACAGAACATGATGGCGGCAGCGGCGGGCATGGCGACGATGGGGCTGATTCCGTTTGCCTCCACCTACGCGGTGTTTGCCAGTATGCGCGCGCTGGATCAGGTGCGCAACAGCATTCACTACCCGCGCCTGAACGTCAAGATTGCGGCGAGCCACAGCGGCATCACGCCAGGACCGGACGGCGTGACCCACCAGGCGCAGGAAGACCTGAGCTTTCTGCGGGCGATTGCCAATTCCTGTGTGATTGCCCCGGCAGACCCGGTATCCACCAGGATGGCGATTCACGCGGCGGCGGCATACGATGGTCCCGTTTATCTGAGCTTCACGCGCGACCCGGTGCCGGTGATCTATAACGCAGATTTTCCGTTCGAAATTGGCACGGCGGTCACGATCCGCGAGGGCAGCGATGTGACGATTATTGCGCTGCGTGACCTGGTGGCACACGCGCTGATTGCGGCGGCACGACTGGCGGAACAGGGCATCAGCGCGCGGGTGATTGACTGCCACACGCTGAAGCCGCTGGACGAAGCACTGATTTTGCAGGCGGCACGCGAAACCGGGGCAATTGTCACGGCGGAAAATAATGTCATCTTCGGCGGTCTGGGCAGCGCTGTCGCCGAACTGCTGGTCGAAAATCACCCGATCCCAATGAAGCGTATCGGCGTGCGCGACACCTTTGCGGAGAGTGGTCCTTACATGGAGCTGATCCGTAAATATGGGCTGACCTTCGAGTTCATCGAAGCCGCTGCCCACGAGGTACTCAGTCGCAAAGTGGCGCGCTAAAGCCACCAGCCGCATCAAATCCACTAGGCCTGCTCGCGTGGCTGTGCCAGGGTCGGCTGCCCAAAGTGCGCCTGTGTAGCGCTGGCGTTACATGGCCGAATTTCGCACTTCGGCTGAAGCCACCAACCGCATCAAATCCACCAAGAGTGTTCACGTGGTTGCCCCCAAAGCGCGCTCCTGGTGTTGCGCTGCCTGGCGGACCAGGATCGTGCTTTGGCTTAGAGGTTGCTGGGCAGCATTGTGCTGCTGATTCCCAATCATCAAGCACTGCCCCAGCAGCTTCGTCGCCCTCTATGTCTTCACCGGGCGAACAGACCGACGCCAGCGGTTTACAATACCTGCGCGCGCGCTATTACAACCCCGCGCTGGGCAGCTTCCTGACGCGCGACCCGGTGATGGGCGTGGTGGGCGACATGGTGGTGCGCTGGAACCCCTACGTCTACGCGGGCGCGAATCCCGTCAACCACACCGACCCGTCGGGGCAGATGTTCGAGGGCGGCATACTCGCTGGGCTGCTTGAGCAGACG